>NZ_RXWW01000059.1 GCF_003970495.1 Staphylococcus pasteuri | reverse complement strand
CACAGCACGTCAATTTATTGGCGATGAACCATTTGCAGTGTTATTAGGCGATGACATTGTTGAATCTGAAACACCTGCCATCAAACAATTAATGGATGTTTACGATGAAACAGGTAAATCTGTTATTGGTGTACAAGAAGTTGCACCCGAAGATACGCACCGTTACGGTATCATCGACCCATTAGAACAATCAGGATTACGTTATGAAGTTAAAAAATTCGTAGAAAAACCTAAACAAGGTACAGCACCATCAAACTTAGCCATCATGGGTCGCTATGTGTTAACACCAGAAATCTTCGACTACCTTGAAACACAAGAAGAAGGCGCAGGAAATGAAATTCAATTAACTGACGCAATCGAACGTATGAACACAGAAAGCCAA
>NZ_RXWW01000058.1 GCF_003970495.1 Staphylococcus pasteuri | reverse complement strand
CCTAAAAGGTGGGGAAACATTACCAGTTACTGCGACAGACAAAGATGGCAACACTTCTGAAAAAGCATCAACTGTTGTCAAAGACACAACAGCACCAAATGTACCAACAATCAATCCAGTGACGAGTGATGATACACAAATCACAGGAAAAGCAGAGCCAAACTCAACAGTAACAGTGACGTTCCCAGACGGAACAACAGCGAGTGCAACAACAGATGCAGATGGTAATTACGTGATTGACATTCCATCTAACGTAGATTTAAAAGGTGGAGAAACATTACCAGTAACAGCGACAGATAAAGATGGCAACACTTCTGATAAAGCGTCAACAGTTGTAACAGATACAACAGCACCGACAGCACCAACTGTTAATCCAGTAACAAGTGAAGACAAAACAATCACAGGAACAGCAGAACCAGGCTCAACTGTGACAGTAACATTCCCAGATGGAACAACAGCAACTGGAATTGCCGATGAAAATGGTAATTATGTGATTGACATTCCAGCTAATGAAGACCTAAAAGGTGGGGAAACATTACCAGTTACTGCGACAGACAAAGATGGCAACACTTCTGAAAAAGCAT
>NZ_RXWW01000057.1 GCF_003970495.1 Staphylococcus pasteuri | reverse complement strand
TTTAACATATGACTTCTTTACATTTATATATTATAGTAATAATGTTAAAGATATTGAAGTGATTTTATACATACTATTAAAATACAGTTGAACAATGTATTTTGCATACAATTAAAATTAGTAAATGATTAGGTAGATTCAGTATTTTTACTATTGAATAATCATGAATATTGATAAAAGATGGAAATTGAATGATGACACTGGCCTAATGTAAGGAGGTATTTATTTAGTGAATAAGCACGAACGTTTAGATGAGATTGCTAAGCTAGTCAATAAAAAAGGAACAGTGAGGACCAATGAAATCGTTGAAGGTTTAAATGTTTCTGATATGACAGTAAGAAGAGATTTAGTTGAATTAGAAAACCAAGGTGTTTTAACGAAAATACATGGTGGAGCACGTAGTAATTCAAATTTTCAATATAAAGAAATGTCACATAAAGAAAAGCACACACACCAAATTGAAGAAAAAAGATATATTGCTAAAAAAGCAGCCAGTTTAATTGAAGATGGTGATACATTATTTTTTGGACCAGGAACGACGATTGAAGTTCTTGCCGAAGAAATAAACCATCATTCTTTAACGGTGATAACAAATTGTTTGCCCGTTTATAAGATATTATTAGAGAAACAAACAACCAATTTCAGAGTTTATTTACTAGGTGGAGAAATGAGACATTTAACAGAAGCATTTGTAGGTGAAATGGCAAACTCAGTATTAGAAAAGCTTCGTTTTTGTAAAATGTTTTTTAGTAGTAATGGTGTTAATAAAGGTAGTGTTATGACGTCTTCTTTAGATGAAGCCTACACACAGCAACTTGCAGTAGAACATTCAGTTGAAAAATATTTACTAGTAGATCATACCAAAATAGGAAAAAATGATTTTACTTCAATTTGTCACTTGGATGATCTGACCGCAGTTATAATGGATAATCAAGATCAAGAGAAGCTAGAACAAATTAAAACATATATAGAAGTAGTAGAATAATATATTACTTTCAGAATAAATGACCTCGAATCAAACGATTCGAGGTTTTTTGTTTGAAATAATTACTTATTAAACGAATTTCAACATAATAAAACATTTTTCTGTGAAAAATCGAATATTTAGCTACAAATGTTTGGAAAAGTGTTTAATTCAAACAAAATACAAACATATTATGTTGAATTTATGTTGGTTTAAGTTTATAATTTAAACGTAAAGATTTGAAAGCCTTTTCTTTAAATATATATAAGATGCTTTTAATGACTATATTTGATAAGGAGAATTGCTATGACAATCATAATTGGATCAGATGTGGATGGTAAGCGTTTAAAAGATTTAATTAAAACATATTTAGTAGAAAGTAATTTTGATATTTTAGACGTTACTGAAGGTAAAGATTTAGATTTTGTAGATTCTACACTTGCCATTGCTAAAGAAGTACAAAAGAATGATGACAATTTAGGAATCGCAATTGATGCGTTCGGAGTTGGGAGCTTTATGGTTGCTACAAAAATTAAAGGTATGATCGCTGCGGAAGTGTCAGATGAAAGATCTGCATATATGACAAGAGGTCATAATAACTCAAAAATGATTACGTTAGGTTCAGAAATCGTAGGGGACACATTGGCACAAAATGTAGTTAAAGGTTTTGTTAATGGACACTACGATGGCGGGCGTCACCAAATACGCGTAGATATGCTTAATAAAATGTGCTAATTAGAGGAGGATTAACAATGAAAATAGCATTAGGTTGCGATCATATTGTAACTGATACAAAAATGGAAGTTTCACAGTTTTTGAAATCAAAAGGTCACGAAGTTATCGATGTAGGAACATATGATTTCGCGCGAACTCATTACCCAATTTTTGGTAAAAAAGTGGGTGAACAAGTAACAAGTGGGAATGCGGATCTAGGTATTTGTATTTGTGGAACTGGTGTTGGTATAAACAATGCAGTTAATAAAGTACCAGGTGTTAGAGCCGCACTTGTAAGAGATATGACTTCTGCACTTTATGCCAAGGAAGAGCTAAATGCAAATGTCATTGGTTTTGGAGGTAAAATCATTGGTGAACTTTTAATGTGTGACATTATCGAAGCCTTCATTGAAGCAGAGTATAAACCTTCTGAAAAAAATGAAAAATTAATTGCGAAAATTAAACATTTAGAAACACATAACGAAGACCAAACGAACCCTAATTTCTTTAATGAATTTTTAGAAAAATGGGATAAAGGCGAATATCACGATTAAAGGAAGACACATATGATATTAACACTAACTTTAAATCCGTCTGTAGATATTTCATATGCTATTGAAGATTTTCAGCTTGATACTGTGAATCGAGTATCGAACATTGATAAAACTGCTGGCGGAAAAGGACTCAATGTAACTCGAGTATTGAATCAACTAAACGAATCAGTTATAGCTAGTGGATTAATCGGTGGTCAACTGGGCGAATTTATTGAACAACAATTAGAAGACTCACATATTAAACATTCTTTTTTCAAAATTAAAGATGTTACTAGAAATTGTATTGCTATTTTACATCAAGGTAAGCAAACGGAAATTTTGGAAAAAGGGCCAACTATTAGTAAAAAAGAAGGACAAAACTTCTTAGAACACGTTGATGAATTGATTCGACAAACTAAAGTGGTTGTTATTTCAGGAAGTCTACCTAAAGGTTTAAATAACAATTACTATTTGAAGATTATTGGAAAATGTCATGATGAACAGGTTCCATTAATACTAGATAGCTCTGGAGAAACATTAGTATCTTCTTTAAAAGGATTACATAAGCCAACTGTTATAAAACCCAATATTGATGAACTATATCAGTTATTAGGTCAACCTGTTGATGAAAGTATAGATGGGCTAAAACAAGCAGTAAATGATTCATTATTCAAAGATATAGAATGGGTCATTGTTTCATTAGGAGCAAAGGGTATGTTCGCTAAGCATCATAATCAATATTACAAAGTCAACATACCTTCTATTAAAGTATTAAATCCAGTTGGTTCTGGAGATTCTACAGTTGCCGGTATAGCTTCTGCATTGTTAAACAATGAAAGTGATGATGAACTTCTCAAAAAAGCTAACACCTTAGGTATGCTCAATACTCAAGAATCACGTACAGGATATGTCAATATCAAAAACTATGACGAATTATATCATCAAATTGAATTATTAGAGGTGTAAATAATGGTAAAAACTCAAAATAAAACGACAGCAATTTCACAATTAAGTAATGAAAATGGTGTTATTTCAGCATTAGCATTTGACCAACGTGGTGCTTTAAAGCGAATGATGTCTAAATTCCAAACAACTGAACCAACAGTTGAACAAATTGAAAAATTAAAAGTACTTGTAGCTGAAGAACTTACACAATATGCATCATCTATTTTATTAGACCCAGAATATGGTTTACCAGCTACTGAAGCTAGAAATAAAAACTGCGGATTATTATTAGCATATGAAAAAACAGGTTATGACGTAAATGCTAAAGGTCGCTTACCTGACTGTTTAGTTGAATGGTCAGCTAAACGTTTAAAAGAACAAGGCGCGGATGCAGTCAAATTCTTACTTTACTACGACGTTGATGATGATGAGTATATCAATGTTCAAAAACAAGCATATATTGAAAGAATTGGTTCTGAATGCGTTGCAGAAGATATCCCATTTTTCTTAGAAGTTTTATCATATGATGACAATATTTCAGATAATAGCAGTGTTGAATACGCAAAAGTTAAACCTAGAAAGGTTAACGAAGCTATGAAATTATTCTCTGAACCACGTTTTAATGTGGACGTACTAAAAGTTGAAGTACCAGTAAATATGCAATATGTTGAAGGGTTTACTGATGGAGAAGTTGTTTATACCAAAGAAGAAGCGGCTCAACATTTTAGAAATCAAGAAGCATCAACGAATCTTCCATACATTTATTTAAGTGCAGGTGTTTCTGCAGAATTATTCCAAGAAACATTAAAATTTGCACATGAATCAGGGGCTAAATTTAATGGTGTACTATGCGGTCGTGCAACATGGGCTGGTGCAGTTCAAGTATATATTGAACAAGGTGAAGCCGCTGCACGTGAATGGTTAAGAACAACAGGATTTAAAAATATAGATGATCTTAACAAAGTACTAACTCAAACAGCGACATCTTGGAAATAACATAATTTAAATTGAGGGGAGTATATCGCTCATGAATAGAGAAGAAGTACAATTAATTGGTTTTGAAATAGTTGCTTTTGCAGGAGATGCACGGTCTAAATTTTTAGAAGCATTGACTGCTGCACAAAATAAAGACTTCGATAAAGCTGAAGCTTTAATTGAAGAAGGAAAAGGTCTTATTGCAGACGCGCACAAAGCACAAACAAGTCTTTTGGCTAAAGAAGCCCAAGGAGAGGATATCGCATATAGTGTGACAATGATGCATGGTCAAGACCATTTAATGACAACTATATTATTAAAAGATGTGATGTCACATTTAATTGAATTATATAAAAGAGGGTGAAGACCTTGATGAAAAAGTTAATTGCTCAAATTGAAAAGGGTAAACCATTTTTTGAAAAGTTATCGAGAAATATTTATTTAAGAGCCATTCGTGATGGCTTTATATCAGCAATGCCTGTTATTTTATTTTCAAGTTTATTCCTATTGATTGCATTTGTACCGAATGTATTTGGCTTTAAGTGGGATAAAGAGATGGAAGGCATTTTAATGAAGCCTTATAACTACACAATGGGTCTTGTAGCATTATTAGTTGCTGGAACAACTGCCAAATCTTTAACAGATTCATATAACCGCAAGTTAGAAAGTACGAATCAAATTAACTTTATTTCTACTATGCTTGCGTCAATTTGTGGATTTTTATTCTTAGCAGCAGATCCTGCTAAAGAAGGTGGATTCTTAAACGCATTTTTAGGAACAAAAGGTTTATTAACAGCGTTTATTTCTGCATTTGTAACTGTTATTGTTTATAACTTCTTTATTAAACGTAATATTACTATCAAAATGCCTAAAGAAGTACCTCCAAACATATCTCAAGTATTTAAAGATATTTTTCCATTTTCAGCAGTCATTTTAATTCTTTATGGATTTGATTTAACTGTTAGAGCAACAATCGAAACTAATGTTGCGGCAGCGGTTCTTAAAGTATTCGAACCATTATTTACTGCAGCAAACGGATGGATTGGAATCACAATTATCTTTGGTGCATTTGCTTTGTTCTGGTTTGTTGGTATACATGGTCCATCTATTGTAGAGCCAGCTATTGCAGCTATTACATATGCAAACATTGAAGCAAACTTTAAGTTAATTCAAGCGGGTGAACACGCAGACAATGTTATTACCTCTGGTACTCAAATGTTTATCGTAACTATGGGTGGTACAGGTGCAACATTAGTAGTTCCATTTATGTTTATGTGGATAGCTAAATCTAAACGAAATAGAGCTATAGGTCGTGCGTCTGTGGTACCTACATTCTTTGGTGTTAACGAACCAATTTTATTTGGTGCACCTTTAGTATTAAACCCTGTATTCTTTATTCCATTTGTTTTAACACCAATTGTTAACGTATGGATCTTTAAATTTTTCGTAGATGTATTAGGGATGAATAGTTTTTCTGTTAATTTACCGTGGACTACACCGGCACCTTTAGGTATCGTCATGGGTACACAATTTGCATTATTATCATTTGTCTTAGCATTAGTATTAATTATTGTGGATATTATTATTTATTATCCATTCTTAAAAGTTTATGATAATGAAATTTTAGAAGAAGAAGCTGGTAATAAAGAAAGTAATAGCGAATTACAAGATAAAGTAGCAGCTAACTTTGATACTAAAAAAGCAGATGCAATATTAGCTTCACATTCTAATAGAGAAGCAGAGTCAACACCTGACTTAACTAATAATATTACAGAACAAACGAATGTATTAGTCCTTTGTGCTGGGGGAGGAACAAGTGGATTACTAGCTAATGCACTTAATAAAGCAGCAGAAGAATATCATGTTCCAGTTAAAGCAGCTGCTGGAGGATATGGTGCACATAACGATATTATGAAAGATTATCAATTAATCATTTTAGCACCTCAAGTAGCATCCAATTTTGAAGATATTAAACAAGACACTGATAAATTAGGTATTAAATTAGTTAAAACTCAAGGTGTCGAATACATTAATTTAACACGTGATGGACAAGCAGCATTAGCATTTGTACAAAAACAATTTGAAAATTAGATAGGAGCGTTTTTCATAATGACTAAACAATTACCTGAAGATTTTATTTTTGGTGGAGCGACTGCCGCATATCAAGCAGAAGGAGCAACTCAAACTGATGGTAAAGGACGTGTTGCATGGGATACTTATCTAGAAGAAAATTATTGGTATACTGCTGAACCAGCAAGTGATTTTTATCATCGATACCCAATCGATTTAGAATTAAGTGAAAAGTTTGGTGTTAATGGTATCCGTATATCAATTGCATGGTCAAGAATTTTTCCTAAAGGATTTGGGGAAGTTAATCCAAAAGGAGTAGAATACTATCATAATTTATTCAAAGAATGCCATAAACGTCATGTAGAGCCATTTGTTACGTTGCATCATTTTGATACGCCAGAAGTATTGCATAAAGATGGTGATTTTTTAAACCGTAAAACCATTGAATATTTTGTAGATTATGCTGAATATTGTTTCAAAGAGTTTCCAGAAGTAAAATACTGGACTACTTTTAATGAAATTGGACCTATTGGTGATGGACAATACTTAGTTGGAAAATTCCCACCAGGAATTACATACGATTTCGGAAAAGTATTTCAATCACATCATAATATGATGGTTGCACATGCTAAAGCAGTAAAGTTATTTAAAGATGGTGGTTATAAAGGAGAAATTGGTGTTGTACATGCATTGCCGACTAAATATCCATTAAATCCTAACAACCCAGAAGACGTTAGAGCAGCAGAATTAGAAGACATCATTCACAATAAATTTATTTTAGATGCAACATATTTAGGTAAATATTCAAGAGAAACTATGGAAGGTGTTCAACATATTTTAGCTGTTAATGGTGGTAAATTAGATATTAAAGAAGAAGATTATCAAATCTTAGACGCTGCTAAAGATTTAAATGACTTTTTAGGTATCAATTACTACATGAGCGATTGGATGAAAGCATATGATGGTGAATGTCTCATCACACATAATTCAACTGGAGATAAAGGTGGATCAAAGTACCAATTAAAAGGTGTTGGTCAAAGAGAATTTGATGTCGATGTACCTAGAACGGACTGGGATTGGATGATTTATCCTCAAGGTTTATATGATCAAATTATGAGAGTTGTAAAAGATTATCCGAATTATCATAAAATCTATATCACTGAAAATGGATTAGGCTATAAAGGTGAATTTATTGAATCTGAAAAAACAGTTCATGATGATGCTAGAATTGACTACATTAAGCAACATCTAAATGTTATTGCTGATGCAATTAAAGATGGCGCTAACGTAAAAGGTTATTTCTTATGGTCATTAATGGATGTATTCTCATGGTCAAATGGTTATGAAAAACGATATGGATTATTCTATGTAGATTTTGACACACAAGAACGTTATCCGAAGAAAAGCGCATATTGGTATAAACAAGTAGCTGAAACAAGAGAAATAAAATAACTTATAAAAACAAGGTGTATTTAAAATAATGCGCCTTGTTTTAATGTGCGGTGGTTGTAAAAATACTATATACTAATAGAATATATAAAATAGAAGAGGTAATCTAATGAAAGCAAAATGGCTATTAATTATAAGTATTTTAATCATCGCATTCATTGCAATTGCTACAGTGATGATTACACGTCAACATCATTCTACTAAAGTAAACGATCAACGTTTTATAAAAAGTCATACGGCTACTATCTTTTTACATGGATATGGTGGAAGCGAAAAGTCTGAAACGTTTATGGTAAAACAAGCAACTCAACAGGGTGTAACCCAAAATGTAATTACAGCTAAGGTAGATAGCAATGGTGAAGTTAACTTCAAAGGACATATGAAGTCAAAAGCTATAAACCCTATTATTAAAATAGAATTGGAAGATAATAAAAATGGGTACACATCACAAAACGCAAAAAATATTAAAAATGTTTTATCCCAATTAAAGACAAAATATGAAATAAAGAAATACAATTTCGTAGGTCATTCAATGGGCAACTTATCCTTTGCATATTTCATGAAAATGTATGGTACAGATAAAAAGTTACCACAATTAAATAAAGAGGTTAATATAGCAGGTACTTTTAACGGCGTATTAAATCTAAATGAAAAAGTAAATGAAATTAGTGTTGATAAAAATGGTAAGCCAAACAAAATGACTGATAATTTTAAAGAATTATTACCGCTGAAAAATATTTATAAAAATAAAGGTATCAAGGTATTGAATATATACGGAGATTTAAAAGACGGTACACATTCGGATGGACGTGTATCTAATAGTTCATCAAAGTCACTTCAATACTTAATTGGTAATAGTGTTAAAAGTTATAAAGAATCAAAATATACAGGTAAATCTGCTCAACATAGTCAATTACACGAAAATAAAAAAGTTGCCGATGAAATCGTAGAATTTTTATGGGCTAAATAAAAAAAGGTACAGTTTCTAACTGATATGAATTCGTACTTAATTGTTAGAATTAAACGGTTAAGTCGAAAACAGCTAGAGATTGTACTTTTTTATATTTTTTAAGAAATCAGTAACACGATTCATTCTTAATTTAAAATTTTATTTTCTTATACAATTAAGTTGGCATGATTTAGACATCTTGAATTGAGGTATTTAAATATTATCAATAATTAAAAAGGATGATTTCATGGATAATAAACAAATTATTTTTAATAAATACCCTGAAGGTATGCCACAAGATGATACATTCAAATATGAAGACATAGATATTACTGAGCCTAAAAATGGTGAAGTACAACTAAAAACATTATATATTTCAGTGGATCCATATATGCGTGGAAGAATGTCTAAAGGAGATTCTTATGTTCAACCATTTGAAATAGGACAAACTATAGAAAGTCATGTTGTAGCACAAGTAACTGCATCACAAGTAGATGGATTTAAACAAGTTGATATTGTTACCGGCGTATTACCATGGAAAAAATATAATACTGTAACTAGTGATAAAGTACGAGTTGTACCATCTACAGAGGTACCGCTAGAATTATATTTAAGTGTATTAGGTATGCCAGGACAAACTGGTTATCATGGGTTATTAGATATCGGTCGTCCACAAGAAGGTGAAACCGTTGTTGTATCAGCGGCATCTGGAGCGGTCGGTTCTGTTGTAGGTCAAATTGCTAAAATTAAAGGATGTCGTGTTGTTGGTATTGCTGGTGGACCAGAAAAAGTATCTTACCTAACAGACACATTAGGATTTGATGCAGGTATTGATTATAAAGACAATCAATTTTCAAGCAATCTAGAACAAGCATTACCTGATGGCGTTGATGTATATTATGAAAACGTTGGCGGCCAAATTAGTGATGAAGTATTCAAACATTTAAATCGTCATGCGCGTATACCTGTATGCGGTTCTATTTCTGCATATAATCACCCTGAAGAAGACATTGGTCCAAGAATTCAAGGAACATTAGTGAAAAAACAAGCTATGATGAGAGGATTCTTAGTAGCCGAATTTGCCGATGATTTCAAAAACGCAAGTGAACAATTAGCAGAGTGGGTACAACAAGGTAAAATTAAAACACAAACATCAGTTGAAGAAGGTTTTGATAAAATTCCTAATGCTTTCAGAAACTTATTTACTGGAGATAACTTCGGTAAGCAAGTAATTAAAGTAGCAGATGTTGAATAAATTCTTTAAAATTAAAAGAAAACAAAGCTCATATTTATTTATAAATATTGATAGAGGTGGCTTAATATGAAAGCAATAGGATTTGAAAACCCATTTACTTTAGATCAAGGTAATCAGTTTAAAACTTTTCAGTTGAATACACCCTCACCTTCAGGACATGATATTTTAGTGAAAGTACAAAGTATAAGTGTCAACCCAGTTGATACGAAACAAAGACTGTTGCCTGTCGAACAATCACCAAGAATACTAGGCTTTGATGCAGTTGGCACTGTTGAAGCTGTTGGAAATGAGGTCACAATGTTCAAAGTAGGAGACACTGTGATGTATTCTGGTTCACCGAATCAACATGGTTCTAATGCTGAATATCAATTGATACAAGAAAACTTAGTTGCACACGCACCTAAGAATATTTCAGCTGAACAATCAGCGAGTTTGCCTTTAACAGGGCTCACTGCATCAGAAGCATTATTCGACTGCTTTAATATCTCATTTAATCCAGACGATAATAAAGGTAAGTCTTTATTGATTATTAATGGTGCAGGTGGAGTTGGAAGTATCACTATACAAATAGCTAAATATTACGGATTACATGTGATAACAACTGCATCTAGAGAAGAAACCCAAAAATGGTGTTATGATTTGGGCGCTGATATTGTTTTAAATCATAAAGAAGATTTAAAACAACAACTGATAGAACATGATATTAATGAAGTAGATTATATCTTCTGTACATTTAATACTGATATGTATTATGAAAAAATGATTGATATGATTAAACCACGAGGTCATATTGCAACTATAGTAGCTTTTAATGATAAACAAGATTTAAACTTACTTAAGCCAAAAAGCATTACGTTCTCACATGAATTTATGTTTGCTAGACCTATTCATCAAACAAACGACATGATTAAACATCATGAATATTTAAAAGATATAGCTATTAAAGTAGAGCAGGGACATTATCAACCAACTACGACACAAGTATTAAATGGTCTAACTGAAGATAATTTATATAAAGCGCATCAAATATTAGAGAGTCAATCAATGATAGGTAAGTTAGTCATTAATATTTAAATTGAATAAAAATAAGTTGTCTAAAGGAAAGTCGATTGAATATCACGAGTATTCAATCGACTTCTTTAGTTAATATATAGTTTAAAGATTATATTATGAAATAACAGTAAAACGTATTTGTTCTATTAGTAATTAATAATACTAAAGATAAAAAATATTTTAAGATTTTTTGAAATAAACGTTTTCAATAACAATTAATTGGGAATAAAGCATATAAGTAGTACTTAATTAAATATTAAAACTGATAAATTAGTTTTAAATTATTGGTTTTACTTTATTTATGATAGGGTACTCATTTTGTGTGATACTAAAAAGTAAAATATTAATTGAGGAGGTGTCATACGAGGTGAAAAGACTTAAAAACTTTATCCTTGGCTTACTTATCGTAGTCATTGTTGGTTTCTTATTGTTTATGTATGTTAAAGACAGTCGTATTTCTCAATACCAAGACTACTTCTTACAATTCAATTGGTTCCAACCACTATTGATTGGGCTAGCAGGATTATTAATATTAATCGGTTTAATATTAGTATTAAGCATATTCAAACCTACGTATCGAAAACCTGGATTGTATAAAGAATTTGATGATGGACATGTATATGTATCAAGAAAAGCTGTTGAAAAAACTGTTTACGATACTATTGCAAAATACGATCAAGTTAGACAACCTAATGTTGTCTCAAAAATGTACAATAAGAAAAAGAAATCATTTATTGATATAAAAGCAGATTTCTTTGTACCAAACAATGTACAAGCTACATCTTTAACAGAAAGTATTCGTTCAGATATTAAACAGAATGTTGAACACTTTACTGAAATGCCAGTAAGAAAATTAGAAGTAAACGTCAAAGATCAGAAAACTTCTGGTCCAAGAGTGTTGTAAGGGAGGGATATCATGGCTAACAATAATAACCAAAATGGACAAGACTCTACGCAACAACTTATTAACATATTGAAAACTTTTAAATGGAGAATCATTGGATTTTTAGCATTTTTACTTATAGCTATATTATTCCTAACTTTAGGTTTTTGGAAAACAATCTTAATAATTGTTTTATGTTTAATAGGAATTGGTATTGGGTATATTAAAGACCGTACACAAGACTTTTTGAATTTTCTAAATAGATGGAGTTAACGTAACTCTAGACATTTAAGATATTCATATTAACTTTTTATAAAACTAACAATTAAACATTTTATTGATAAAGGAGAATGCAAAATGGCAGTAGATAACAATAAAGCAAAACAAGCATACGATAACCAAACAGGTGTTAACGAAAAAGAAAAACAAGAACAACAAAAACAACAACAAGAAAATCAACAACCACAATTTGAAAATAAATTAACTTTCTCTGATGAAGTTGTTGAAAAAATCGCTGGTATCGCAGCTCGTGAAGTTAAAGGTATCTTAGACATGAAAGGCGGATTCACTGATAGCTTTACTAACGCTTTCTCAAGTGGTAATAACGTTACAACAGGTGTTTCAGTTGAAGTTGGCGAAAAACAAGCTGCAATCGACTTAAAAGTAATCTTAGAATATGGTGAATCAGCACCTAAAATCTTCCGTAAAGTAACAGACTTAGTTAAAGAACAAGTTAAATATATTACTGGTTTAGAAGTTGTAGAAGTTAACATGCAAGTTGACGATGTAATGACTAAAAAAGAATGGCAACAAAAACATGAAAAAGATAACAACCAAAACAACAACAATAACGACAGACAAGGTTTACAATAATCTGTCATTCAAGTTAGTTGGTTGAACAATCATTAAATAAAAGAATCCGAGAGACCTTCATATGAGTGTCTCTCGGATTCTTTTATTTGTTATATAATTTATTAATGACAACCTGACAACTGTTATAAATTCTATACATTAAACATGTAATGGATTGTTCACTTTAATATAAGTATATTCATGTGCTTCATCTTCTAAGCGCATCGTTGTAACACATTTATAATCAATCGTTTTGGCAAACATAACGTCTTTGATTTCTGAAATTCTTTCTTCTGAAATATGAGTAATATCGTTTAAAATTTGCTCTATGATAGTTGCAATATCTTTCCAAATATTTGCTTCTAAATCATTAACATTTGATGATTGTGCAACAGTTAATACTAACTCACCTAAATGATTTTGTACTGTTGAATAGAATGCTTTATTAAATACAGTTGTTTTAGAGTTAGTTAAAATGCGAGATTTTTCATGAAAATCATCTGTTGAATATCCCATATCATTTAAATATGCTTTATCAATGCGTAATCCTTCAAAATCTCTTACATATAAGTGATTTAAAGAACCATCTTCATTAAAATGAACAATTGAATTTTGTAAATGTGCTTCAAGCGCAATTCCATATTTGGTTAATAGCGGCATTACAATACCTAAAAGCGCTTTACTATATTCTTTCATCCATGCTCGAGCAGCACTTTCATATGACGTATGTTGATAATGAGTTTGATATAACTTTATCAGAGATACGATTGGTGCTTCTGTATTGTATGGATAATAAGATACTAAACTAGATGGAATCATAGATATTATTCCATTTTTAAGTTGATTATTAATATTTGTTCTGATTAATGTACCTAGTTGTTCGCTACGTTCTGTTTGTAACGGGTCTTGATCATGAGAATTATAAAAGTGAATGCCAGCAATTTCATCAACAATTGATGAATCATACGGTTTGAATGTTGCATCACTATTTAAAATTTGATTTAAAATTTTTGTCATAAGAGGTCCGTTATGTGTTGTTTGTTCAGACAATGTACGAATCTCTCCTGTGATATGAACATTGGTTGATAGTTTGATATGTGGGTCACTATTAGGCGCTTTAGGCATTAATGTTCTAAATGATAAACCGGCATAATAAGGTAAAGTATATTGTGATTTGATAATCATTTGTTGAGCAATTTCATCGTGATAATCTCGGTCTAGAACTTCATCATATTGCCAAGGGTGGACAATCATAACTTGATAATCATCTATATTAAGCTGATGATGTTGTTGCATTTCCTCTTGAAGTTTTTGATACATACTTGGGAACAATTGCTTAATAGTGTCGTTATATGACATTGATAATGATTGAACATTACAAAAACGATGATGTATCAGTATTACTTTAAGCGAGATAGGTTGTGAGAATTCTGATGAATACATAAATGTTTCATTTGAATTCATACCTTTTCTCAATTTAGCACCGGGATGTAGTGGGTGACCTTCTATAACAGCTTGTTCAGATCGTAAATAGCTGTCCTCATCACTTTTTATAATGTCGAATAAAGTTCTTGACTCGTCTTGCATTGAATACGACTGGTAGCTCATTGCGAATATCATATTAGCCGCACTATTATTTAAATCATCTTTAAATTGATTACTTGCCTCATTATTTAATTCTGGTGCTTCAATTAATATCCAATCTAGAATATCATTTGGATGTTCTACGCGATGAAATGTCTGATCTGATTCTGTATTAGATTTATAAAAAAATGGACCTTTCACATCTACACGATTGAAAGCATGCTGACCACTAATAGGGGCATATAGTAATTTTTGTGCAGACTTAAATTCTATTTCTAAAACATTAGTAGTTTCGCAAGGTAAGGATTCAATTTTATCAGAATTAAGTATTCTACTATGATCATTACCATGAACAAGATTTTCTCTATGTATAGATGTAACTAATCGCTGTGTAACCTTATCGCGACCATTAGCAATTTGATTAATAAAATGGTTTGCCCATTCTGGATGTGATTGACTTAAGAAATCATATGCATCTTGCTCATCCTTAGTCATATATAAATTATTTTTATTTGTGTTTTTAATTGAATTCATATTTCACCTCTAAAAAAATATTTTACAAAAATTAATAAGATTTGTATAATCCATATTAATGATAATGATTATTATTATCAATTAAAAAGACAGGTGAAATTTATGGCAAAATTTTTCTTTTCCAGTTCATTTCTTCTGTTTTTGGGGAATTGGATTGGGCAAATCGGTCTCAACTGGTTTGTGCTTACTACATATCATAACGCAGTTTATTTAGGTTTAGTTAATTTTTGCCGACTCGTACCGATTTTAATATTAAGTGTATGGGCTGGTTCTATTGCTGATAAATATGATAAAGGAAATTTATTACGTATTACAATATCTTCATCATTTTTAGTTACAGCAATATTATGTGTATTAACTTATACCATTGATAATATTCCTGTGTATTTTATCTTAATATATGCTACGTTACGTGGAATGTTAAGTGCTGTTGAAACACCGGTTAGACAAGCCGTTTTACCAGAGTTATCTAATAAAATTACAACAACACAAGCTGTCTCATTCCACTCATTTATTATCAATATTTGCCGTTCAATTGGTCCTGCAATTGCTGGTGTTATATTAGCAGCTTATCATGCACCAACAACGTTTTTAGCCCAAGCACTTTGCTATCTCTTAGCAGTTGGTCTATGTATACCGATTCATATTAAAGCAACAGAATTAGGTAAAAATAATAAAGAGATGTCACTTAAAGTAGTGATGAATTATTTCAAACACAATTTAGAAGCAAGTAAAATCTTTATCACATCTCTATTAATTATGGCAACTGGTTTTTGTTATACGACAATTTTACCTGTTCTTACAAATCATGTATTTCCAGGTCAATCTGAAATATTTGGTATAGCTATGACTTGTTGTGCGATAGGCGGTATTGTGGCCACTATTATTTTACCTAAAATACTTGATCATATTAATGCAGTAAAAATGTATTATTTGAGTTCTTTTCTATTTGGCTTAGCATTATTAGGAATTATTATTCACAATTTAGTTGTGATGTTTATTTGTATTTCGTTAATTGGATTGTTTAGTCAATGGGCAAGAACAACCAATAGAGTTTATTTCCAAAATAGTGTTAAGGATAGCGAAAGGGGTAAGGTATTAAGTATTGTTATGATGGATCGCGGCATGATACCTTTAGGAAGTTTAATTATGAGCTTCTTTGCGGATCAATTCGGTGTATTAAATACATTTTTAATTATGGGCATTAGTACTGTAGCTATTTCAGTCATCTTTTACTTAATGCAACGAATTACTAAAATTGGAGGAATTTCATAATGGAGCGCAATGAATGGTTACTTGCGGATGAAAATATTCAGCATCGGATATTGAATGCAATCATCAAAGAACAGATATGTCCAGAAGATGCCAAAATAAATAAATCATTTGAAAACATTGAGTTACAATATCATGGCCGTGTATTAACTGGTCGTATTTTAAGAAAAAGTATGTTGGAAAGATATGTATTTGATGGACAGTTTACATATCAATGTGCTGAACAAAAAATCCAAATTAGTAACCTAGAACAGCTACTAAAAATATTAAATGACCAATTTGATATCAAAATATCTGATCGTTTATACCGAGAATTAATTCATAGTAGAGACAGTTTTGTCGAAACATATAAACAATTCAATAATAGAAAATCACTTATACATCAGAGTATGAAATTTTCTATGTTACCAGATACTATAAACTTCTTTACTTGGTTACAACATTTAAATGCTAATGATACTACTGATGATTTAAGTTATTCAGAAAGTTTAGTTATTGAAGGACATCCAACTCACCCTCTAACTAAAACGAAATTACCGCTGACTAAGGATGAGATTCGTAGATATTCACCGGAATTTGAAAAAATTATACCATTACATATTATGCTAGTTTCTTCTTCGGAAATGGTTACGACATCCATGGAAGGGGATGACCAATTTATAATAAATAATGTCATCCCAGAATTAAAAGATAAAATACAACATTTTTTAAATCCTTTTGATTTGAATGTGGATGACTATAGAGCAATATTTGTCCACCCTTGGCAGTATGACCATGTGATTGGAGATAAATTTAAAACGTGGATAAGTGAAAAAATATTAATCCCAACTCCATTTACAGTAGATTCAAAAGCAACATTATCATTTAGAACTATGGAATTATTAAAACGACCTTTCCATGTTAAGCTTCCAGTAAATGTTCAAGCTACTAGTGCTGTACGAACTGTATCTACTGTAACAACTGTAGATGGTCCGAAATTAAGTTATGCATTACAAGATATGCTAAATATTTATCCTGAGTTAAAAGTAGCTGCAGAACCATTTGGAGAATATATTAATACAGATCCTGATTTAGCTCGACAACTCGCTTGTATTATTCGAGAAAAACCAGAATTAAATCAAGTAGGTTCAACTATTGTCAGTGCGAGTTTAGTTAATCGTAATCCAGTTGATCTTGAGGTGGTTGTAGATAGTTATATCAAATGGCTGGATAATGAACTTACTAAAGATAATATTGAACGTTTTATGCGTGAATATACACGTACTTTAGTGAAACCACTCATTGCGTATATTCAAGATTACGGTATTGCATTAGAAGCTCATATGCAAAATACAATAGTTAATCTTGGGCCTAACTATCAAATTACATTTTTAGTAAGAGATCTAGGTGGATCACGTATAGATATCAAAACGCTTCAGCAAAAATTACCCCACATTGAAATAACAAATGAAAGTTTAATAGCTGAAAATATTGAAGCGGTTATAGCTAAATTCCAACATGCAGTGATTCAAAATCAATTGGCTGAATTAATCCATCATTTTAATCAATATGATTTTGTTAATGAGAATAACTTATTTAAGATTGTGCAACAAGAAGTAGAATCAGCTATTGATAGTAATAAAAATCATGCGCATGCATTATATCAAGTACTATTTGGTTCAACGATTTCAGTTAAAGCATTATTAAGTATGAGAATGGAAAATAAAGTTAAAAAGTATTTAAATACAGAATTGGACAATCCAATAAAAAAAGAGGTGTAGTACATGGCAAATTTAAAAATAAATTTATCAAAAATACAATATAATGCCAAAGTACTTCAAACAATTTTAGATTCTAAGCAAATACATTTTACACCAGTGATTAAATCTATAGCTGGAGATAGACAAATTGTACAAAAATTAATTGATTTAGGAATCACACATTTCGCAGATTCCAGATTAGAAAATATCAGTCAATTAAATGATTTTAATTGTTCTTATACTATATTACGATCCACAAAACAATCTAAGTTAGCTGACATGATTCAATGTACAAAAATAAGTATACAAACTGAATTAAACACTATTTTTGAAATCAATCGTATTGCTAAAAAACTAAATATAAAACATCAAGTGATTTTAATGGTTGATTGGAAAGATGGTAGAGAAGGCATACTAACTTATGATGTCATAAAATATATTGAACAAATTTTACAACTATCTTATATTCAATTGGTAGGAGTATCATTTAACTTCATGTGTTTCAAATCAAAATTACCAATTGAAGATGATGTGTTTATGATAAATAAATTTGTTAGTGCTATAGAACGAGAATTAGGTTACCGTATGACCATCGTTTCAGGTGGCAACTCAAGTATGTTACCGTTAACAATGTATAATGATTTAGGTAAAATAAATGAATTACGAATAGGAGAAACACTATTTAGAGGTGTCGATACTACTACAGATAAACCAGTAGCACATTTATATCAAAATACCATTGTACTTGAAGCGGAAGTTATAGAAATTAAACCACGTTTAAATCACATAACAAATCAATCATATTTACAAGCTATTGTTGATATTGGATATATAGATACAGATACGACTCACATTACTCCGATTGCAAATGATATTCATATATTGGGTGCGTCTAGTGACCATTTAATGATTGATTTAAATAATCAGGATCATTATCAAGTAGGTGATATGATTCAATTCGAATTAAGTTATGAAGCATTATCACGCTCAATGTATAATAAAAATCTTGAAAAAGTTTATATACTAGATTCAAAAGTAGAAACCCTCATAGAAAGTTTTAATCAGTCTTTATGTTCAATGCATAAATCATAATTAAATATAAATTTTAATAATTAAGAGTACCGACACATGCAAACTTGGTTAAATTTGCACACAGTGTTGATTACTCTTTTTTTATTCTCTTAAAAAATCCAATTCCATCTAATTATTAATACGAAAAGTAATATATATTTAAAATGTATTCAGAGGACTCAAATTAATTTCAAAAATTATAAAAAGTATGTTGACAATGATAATCGTTATCAATAAACTGTTATATGAAAGCATATACATACAATAAGGAGTGGAATCATGAAGGGAATAAAGATTTTTAGCATAATTGGCATATTATTTGCTTTAATTTTAGTTACTGCCTGTGGAAATAACGACAGTTCAAATAGCTCTAGTAGTAAAGAACCTAAAGATGGTGTGAAAATTAAACACGCTGAGGGCACTACTAAAGTACCTAAGCATCCTAAACGAGTAGTTGTACTTGAATACTCATTTGTTGATGCATTAGCAGCATTGAATGTAAAACCAGTGGGTATTGCTGATGATAATAAAAAAGAACGTATTATCAAACCACTTAGAGATAAAATTGGAAATTATACTTCAGTAGGTACACGTAAACAACCTAACTTAGAAAAAATTAGTAAATTAAAACCAGATTTAATCATTGCAGATAGCAACAGACATAAAGGTATCTACAAAGATTTAAGTAAAATTGCGCCGACAATAGAATTGAAAAGCTTTGATGGTGACTACGATGATAATATAGATGCTTTCAAAACAATCGCTAAAGCACTAGGTAAAGAAAAACAAGGCGACAAACGTTTAGAAGAACATGACAAGAAAATTGCTAAGTACAAAAAAGAAATTAAATTCAACAAAGATGAAAAAGTATTACCAGCTGTAGCAGCAAAATCAAGTTTCTTAGGACATCCAAGTGAATCATATGTAGGTCAGTTCTTAAAAGAATTAGGATTCAAAGAAGCCTTAACTCCTAAAGTAACTAAAGGTTTAAGTAAATACTTAAAAGGACCTTATCTTGAAATGAGTTCTGAAACATTATTAGATGTTAATCCTGGACGTATGTTTGTTATGACTGATAAAGCAAGTCCAGATGAACCAACATTCAAAAAAATGCAAAAAGATCCAGTTTGGAAAAAATTAGATGCAGTTAAACATGATCGAGTAAGTGTTGTAGACAGAGACCTATGGGCAAGAGCGCGTGGTTTAATTTCTTCTGAAGAAATGGCCAAAGAATTAGTAGAAATTTCTAAAAAGGATCAAAATAAAGAAGATAAGTAAGGTGGAAAATTATGACTATGAAGCATCAAAGTAGTCAATCCGCTATATTACAAAATAAAAGAAAACGCACTACACTCACATATATTGTGAGTGTGTGCTTTCTTTTTATTTGTATTTATTTAAATTTAGCGATTGGTTCTTCTCATATAGTATTTAAAGATATTGTTCATTATATTACAGGACATACGGATACGGAACAGACATTTTTAATACATAATTCAAGAATGCCTCGTATGTTAGCAGGATTATTAATAGGTGGCGCTTTAGGTCTAGCAGGACTATTAATGCAATCTATAACTCGAAATCCCTTAGCATCACCACAAATATTTGGTGTTAATGGTGGGGCATCTTTTGTCATTGTACTAATCACTGTTCTTGTGCCAGCTCTTGAAAATTATTCAATGATATTAGCAATGATTGGTGCATTTCTAGGTGGTTTAACCGTGTATACTTTGTCAGGTTCAACTAGATCTATGACACCAGTCAAACTTGCACTAGCTGGTATGGCAGTCCATTTATTTTTTAGTAGTATGACACAAGGTGTTATCTTATTAAATGAAGATTCAAACTCATCTGTTATGTTTTGGTTAGTAGGTTCATTGTCTGGCGTGAAATGGCCAGAAATTATTGTCATTTCACCATGGTTAATTGTAGCAATGATTATCACTATGCTTATGGGACGTCAATTAACAATCATGGAATTAGGTGATGATATTGCTAAAGGACTAGGTCAGAAAATTCAAGTCGTTAGATTAATATTAGGTTTATTAGTTGTTATATTAGCAGGTTTATCAGTATCAATTGCTGGTCCAATAGGTTTTGTAGGGTTAATTGTGCCACACATAGTAAAACGTTATATCAATAATAACTATATTTTAATGATTCCGCTCACTATAATCATTGGTGCAGATTTATTATTATTCTCAGATGTGTTATCAAGACTAGTCACTTATCCATTTGAGTCACCTGTAGGTATAGTAACTTCTTTCGTTGGTGCATTTTACTTCTTATTAATTACTGTTAGAGGGGTGAAACGCATATGACAAAAAAGAAGCATATGATTAGATATAGCATTGTATTTATACTATTAATACTAAGTACTTTATTTAGTTTGTGTGTGGGTTCAGTAATCGTTAATCCTATTGAAGCAATACAAGGTATATTTACACAAGATAATTTTATTTTGAATGAGTATAGAATTCCAAGAACTTTATTGGGATTGATTATCGGATGTAGTTTAGCGATATCTGGTGCAGTAATTCAAGGCGTTGTTAGAAACCCTCTTGCTTCTCCTGATGTAATAGGTATATCTAAAGGTGCAAGTTTAGCAGCAGTTATTATCATTATGCTATTTCCATCAGCACCCTTAGCAGTATTGCCAATCGGATCGTTCTTTGGTGCATTAATTATTAGTTTGATTTTATCATTCTTGATTTCTAAATTTGATGTCAAAGGTTCTAACTTAGCTTTAATTGGTTTAGCTATTGGTGCTATCTGTACAGCTATCGTACAATTTTTATTAATTAGAAATCCTATGGATGCAAATAATGCATTAGTATGGTTAACAGGAAGTTTATATGGACATAATATTTCGAACTTTTTATCTATTGTTCCTTGGTTTGTAATTACACTTCCGATTATTCTAATTCTTAGTCATCAATTAGATATTTTAGGTTTAGGAGATAATGTTGCTTTAGCTTTAGGTGCAAGAGTTAAACTGTTAAAAATGGTGTTACTTATTTTATCTGTAATGCTAGCAGGAGCTTCTATTGCAGTTGTGGGTGGTATTAGCTTCTTAGGTTTAATTTCACCACATATTGCTAGACAACTAGTCGGACATAAAAATATGCATGTTGTTATTATGTCAGGTTTTATTGGAGCAATATTATTAACATTTGGCGATGGTTTAGCAAGAGGTATACATCCACCGTTAGATATTCCTGTGGGTGTCATTATCGCAATCATCGGTGCGCCATATTTCTTATTCCTATTAAGAAAAATGTAATATTGAACGAACAGTACAGCATAAATTAATAAGATGCACCAAGCAGCATCGTATGATGTTGCTTGGTGCATTTTCAATTTGAAGTTAATCATACGTTGATTGTTAATGGATAAATAATAATAATTAGCGAAATATCATTGCGCTTTGAACATAAATCGAGTATAGTTATAAATACTTAATTATTCATAAAAGTGTATATATATTAATAAAACATTCAATAATTTTATTGAAATGGATGAATACATAAAATTGCAATTATAAATAGAGAGAAATGGATGACATAAAATGAATGGACACACTAAGCAAGAGATTATTAAAGGTAGAATAAAATTTATTACAATGTCGCTTATCGGAATTATACTATTTTTAATTCCTATACCAGTTGAACAAGATGGCAAAAAGCAAACAACATTACCTGTCGCATTTTTAGCCAATTGGTTAAAAGATGTTGTCGGTGATGCTATGCCTATTATTATCGTCACAATTATTACATTATCAGCAATATTAACACTACTTTGTTCTACAGTTTTAAAAAGTAAATTGAATCCAACAGGTTTAATGTATAATGCATTCAATGTTAATATCAGCTGGATGATTTTAAGATTGTTAGCAGTGATATTTGCCTGGGTTACTTTCTTGAAAATAGGTCCTAAGATGATATATTCAGAAGACACTGGAGGTCTTGTATTTTCAAGTCTATTACCTACATTAGTTGCTGTGTTTTTATTTGCAGCATTATTTTTACCATTATTAATGGAGTATGGATTACTAGAACTATTGGGACCATTATTTAGACCCATTATGCGTCCATTGTTCACATTACCGGGAAGATCAACAGTAGATAATTTAGCTTCATTTATAGGTGATGGTACAGTAGGAGTATTAATTACAAGCCGTCAATATGAAGAAGGGTTTTACTCTAGAAGAGAAGCAACTGTGATATCCACGACATTTAGTGTTGTTTCAATTACATTTGCGATAATTATAGCTGATACAGTTAAAATGCAAGATAAATTTTTCTTATTCTATTTAAGCGTGATTATATCATGTTTAATTGCGGCAATGATTATGCCTAGAATTTGGCCATTAAATAAAATTCCTGATGAATATGCAAAAGAAGTTTCAAGTGATGCTAGAACTGAACAGTTGCCAGAAGGTAAAACAGCAATTGGTCATGGCTTCGATATGGCAACTGAAGTTGGAATCAAAGCACCAGGTTTAAAAGACTTTTTTAAATCAGGATTTAAAACGGTTATAGATATGTGGTTTGTTATTTTACCTGTAGTTATGAGTATAGGAACAATAGCAACAATAATAGCTAATTACACACCTCTATTTGAATATATTGGAAAACCTTTTGTTCCATTTTTACAATTACTTCAAATTCCCGAGGCGACACATGCATCTCAAACCATATTAATTGGTTTTGCTGACATGTTTTTACCATCAATTTTAATTGAAAGTGCACACAGCGAAATAACTCGTTTTGTTATCGGTGCGTTGAGTATTACACAATTGATTTATTTATCTGAAGTAGGTGGGGTTATTCTAGGTTCTAAAATACCGGTCAATATAGGGAAATTATTTATTATCTTCTTAATCAGAACGGTTATCACTTTACCTATCATAGCTTTAATTGCACATCTATTTCTATAATTAAAAAAGCCAAGTAGTCATTTAATATAACTGTATAAGTGTTAGTAACAAAACTTAACATATACATTTTAAAATGCATCTACTTGGCTTTTATTATAAATTAAAGTTTAAGGATTAAGAACAGAAAGAACATTCGCTTTTACAATTTCACTTTTTATAACTGGGGAAGCTTCTTTATTATCTGATTGTTTAGGACGTTGATGTGCTTCTTTAAATGCATCGCTATTTAACCAATTTTTGAAATCTTCTTCAGTATCCCACCATGTGTTAACATACATATCTTCAGTGTCATCATCTTTCTCTACTTGCCAAACTTCAATCTTGTTAAATCCTTTTAACGATTCGATTTTCCCACCTTTTGTAAATCTTGGTGCCATTTTTTCAGCAAATCCCTGTTTGACAGTAATACGATTAGTTACTACGAACATTTATATCACTCCTCTATTAATATTAAATACTATTATTATTACTTAAGTTTATATAAATTATAATACTTGTTACAGCATTAATAAAAACAAAAGGGGACAATAACTTAAAACATTATGAAATGCTAAGTTATTGCCCCGATATATACAGAAGTAAACCTATTTTTAGAGTTTACTTAGTTAGCTCATTATAAACTTTTTGATCATTTTGAGTATAAATAATGTATTCATGGTCAGCTGTATCAATTACAACTCGATTTGTTTTGCCAAAAGTAGAACCTATTCTAGAGATTTCTCTACCTTCAGCGTTTGGAACAGCATGGATGTCTTGGTCTTGATAAATATTTTTAATTTCGTTTGTAGGTATTTTAATATCTGCAACTCTCCATTGAATTCTTACTTCGTTATTATCTTTTTTTACTGTCATTGCCATGATTCAATACACATCCTTTAATTATTTTTGTACATATATCATATATTATTTTGGAAACGTTTTCAACACATAATGTGATACTTTTTATAAATTAAGTCATACTAATTGGAATGATGTTGTTTTGGTGAATAGTAACCGAAAATACGTTCGTATAAAATGGTTAAATATGATAAAATATTGCTATTAAAGGAGAGGTAATTATGACTGGAAAGACACATGCATCGTGTGGTTTATTAGTAGGCGCATTAACAACTCAGTATTTTCATACAGACTTATTTTCATCAGTAACAGTGGTTGTCTTATCAGTGATTTCTAGTTTGTTACCAGATATTTGTCATACACAAAGTAAAATTGGACAGAAATTTAAATTACTTAGTTTTTTCATTCGACTTATTTTTGGACATCGAACATTCACCCATTCCTTATTATTTATTGGTATTATTGGTTTTTTATTATATCTCATCGATACGCCAGTATATTATGGAGTAGCTATTATCATAGGCTTGTTTTCACATGTTATACTAGATATGATTACACCTAAAGGAGTAAAATTTTTATATCCTTTACCAATCACAATTAAAATGCCGATTAACTTTAAAACAGGTGGGCTTGTAGATTTATCTCTTGCTACTGCATTAACAGTTGGTGCTGTTTATGTGTTTTTTCAAATTGGAGTAAATGATATCATACATTATTGGAGATACTTTTTTGCGAATGATTAAAAATTGTATAGTGTATTTATGATAAGGTTATCGAGCGAAAATTTATATTTTACATAAGGAGACTAATTGATGTTAGACAAAAACAAATTAGAGAAATTTAATCAACAGCATATATATGAATATGAAAAATTAATGAGCACTAATGAAAAACAAGCACTTGAAGAGAAAATTGAAACGCTAGATTTAGAAGACATTCAAAAAATGTATAACAACTTATATGTTAATAGACAAACAATTGATGATACTTCGGATGTTTCAGAAGTTAAGTATTCAGTAAAGTCTAATATGGATAACAAAACGATAAATACATACAAAGAACAAGGCATTGAAGCAATTAGAAATGGGCAGTTTGCTGTTGTATTGATGGCTGGAGGTCAAGGAACTCGATTAGGTTATTCTGGTCCAAAAGGTTCATTTGAAATTGAAGGTGTTAGTTTATTTGAACTACAGGCACGTCAATTGATTGATTTAAAAGAACAAAGTGGACATACGATAGATTGGTACATCATGACAAGTGATATTAATCATGAAGCTACTAAAGATTACTTTGCTCAACATAACTATTTTAAATATGACCCTGAAAAGATTCATTTCTTTAAACAAGATAATATTGTAGCTTTAAGTGAAGCGGGTCAACTTGTATTAAATGAAACTGGACATATCATGGAAACGCCAAATGGTAATGGTGGTATATTTAAATCGCTTAAAAAAGCGGGTTATCTTGACAAGATGAAACAAGATAATGTGAAATATGTATTCTTAAATAATATTGATAATGTGTTAGTAAAAGTATTAGATCCTATGTTTGCAGGATTCACTGTTGCTAACAATAAAGATATTACATCTAAAACGATTCAACCTAAACATGGCGAAAGTGTAGGAAGACTTGTAAACAAAGATAGTAAAGATACTGTACTTGAATACTCTGAACTAGACCCAAATATAGCTAATCAATTTGAAAATGCTAATATCGGAATACATGCTTTTAAATTAGGATTTATTATGAGTGCAGTAGATAGAGAATTACCGTATCATATAGCTATAAAAAATCTGAAACAACTAGATGAAGATTTTGGTGTAATAGAACAACCAACTTTAAAATTTGAACTATTTTATTTTGATATATTCCGTTATGGTACAAGTTTTATCACACTACAAGTTCCTAGAGAAGAAGAATTTTTACCTTTAAAAAACAAAGAAGGTAAAGATAGCGTAGAAACAGCTACTGCTGATTTAAAAAGAATGAACATGATCTAAATTAAGGTGGATAAGCAAATGGCAAATTCAGAAACACATCAAAATAACACTAATAAAAGTTCATTTAGAGACATCATGCCACTGTCATTCGGTGAAGAAATAGGTAATTCTATATCTCACGGTGTTGCCTCACTGATTACAATGATAATATTACCTTATGCTGCTGTTCATAGTTATAATAAGGGTGGCGCGCTTTTATCAACAAGTATATCTATATTTGTAATTAGTATATTTTTAATGTTTATATCTTCAACTATATATCATGCTATGGCTAATCACACATTGCAAAAATATGTGTTGAGAATTATTGATCATAGTATGATTTATATAGCAATTTCAGGAACTTATACACCTATATTATTAAATGTGATTGGTGGTTGGCTCGGTTGGTTAGTGTTTTTACTATTATGGGGTACTACAGTATGGGGGATTTTATATAAATCACTGGCTACTCATGTTAATCACAAACTGAGTTTAATTGTATATTTAGTAATGGGGTGGGTAGGTGTAATCTTTGCACCTATCATCATATTAAGAACATCATGGTTATTTATTTTATTTATTGTTTTAGGTGGCCTTTCATATACTATTGGAGCTTGGTTTTATGCTCAGAAAAACCGTCCATACTTCCATATGATTTGGCACATATTTATAGTGGTAGCTTCTTTTTTCCATTTGATTGGCATTCTATTTTTTATGAAATAAAAGTATGACAAAAATGACGGGGATTGGCCTCGTCATTTTTATTTTCAAAAATTCATACTAATATACGATTGTTTTATCAACATAAAGTCTATATTATTGTTTGAGTTGAAAGAAAACGAAAGGGAGTAAAATAATGAAATTAAGATCTATTGTTACAGTCATTGCATTAATTATGATTATGTTCATGGCTGCAATTGAAACCTCTATTATATCTCTAGAACTTCCTAGTATTAATCGTGATTTAAATGCAGGTAAACATATTTCGTTAGTAGTTACTGTTTACTTTATTGCGTTAGTCATTGCTAACCCAATAGTTGGTGAATTTATATCACGTTTTAAAATCATGTTTGTTGCGATATGCGGTGTGATTTTATTTGGTATTGGGAGTTTGATGTCTGGTTTAAGCGATACGTTTACATTATTAATTATTTCAAGAATTATACAAGGCTTTGGCGCTGGAGTGATTATGTCTCTATCACAAATTGTACCTAAATTAGCTTTTGAAATTCCTTTAAGATATAAAGTAATGGGTATTGTTGGTAGTGTTTGGGGAATTTCTAGTATAGTAGGGCCACTCGTTGGTGGAGGTATATTAGAAGTTGCCACATGGCACTGGTTATTTTTTATTAACTTACCTATAGCTATCATTGCGATTATATTAATTATTTTTACCTTTAACTTTAAAGAGGAAGAGGTTAATAAAAATATTAATTTTGATGCTAAAGGTTTAACATTATTTTATATTTTTATTGGTTTATTAATGTACGGTTTATTAAATCAAACGATGTTCATTTTAAATATAGTCAGTTTGATTTTAGCAGTGTGTGTAGCTGTTTTATTATATAAAGTTGAAAAGAAAAGTGATCACCCATTTTTACCAGTAATCGAGTTTAATAAATCAATATCTTTAGTCTTTATTACGGATTTATTAACTGCGTTATGTCTTATGGGATTCAATATTTATATACCGGTTTATCTACAAGAAAAAGTAGGTATCAGCCCATTACAAAGTGGCCTAGTTATATTCCCGCTTTCAGTAGCTTGGACAATATTTAATTTTTATTTGGGTAAAGTCGAAGAAAGCTTAACAAGAAAGACTCTATATTTATCGGCTTTTACTTTAATTATTGTATCAAGTATTATCATATTATTCGGTTTAAAATTACCATTACTCATTGCACTTAGTGTTATTTTAGCTGGTGTAGGTTTTGGTTATATTTACACAAAAGACAGTGTTATAGTTCAGGAAGAAACGACTCCAAATCAAATGAAGAAAATGATGTCATTTTACTCTCTAACTAAAAATTTAGGTTCATCAATAGGTTCAACTTTAATGGGCTATTTATATGCAATAAAAGCAGGTTGGTTTGGGTCAGATCTACAAAATATATTAAGTTTTGTAATTGCTGTAGAAATAATTTTAATTATTAGCTGCGCATTAATATATAAAAAACAAAGCAATTAAACTATAAAAGAGCCTAGGGCATATTTAAGTGCCTTAGGCTCTAAACATATATTTGTATTAAACGACGGTAAGACTAATTCATGATTTTGTGATACTTTATATTTACTTCATGTTAGCTTCTCATTTTTTATAATTTTATAAGGTCATTAATTAGTGGTAAAATACATTTGTATTGAATAAATTAGGGGGATAAGTGTAATGAAGTTTTTTAAAGATAAATTTTATAATTTAATATCTACACTTATTGTTCTAACTATTTTTATAATTTCTGGAACGATATTTTTAATGTTTTTAGGATTTGGGTTATATGGGTTAAGTAGGTTACTCATATATTTCAAGTTAGGCTACTTTGGATATAATAAAAGCTTTTATGACAATATTTTTTATTATGGTAGTTATATCGTATTAGGATATTTCACGCTATTTGCAGTCGAACATCTAATGGACTATTTTAGAAAACGTCTCCCACAAAATCTGTATTTTCAAGGAATAACATATCATTTAATTGCTTACTCAGTTACTACAGTATTGTTTTATTTCATTATTCACGTGCATTACACTTATATTGATATTAAATTTTGGGTAATTATGATTATAATAGGCTTCTTATATATATGTAAGGAAATATTTTATCCTGATAGTACTAATCTAAATAATAAAAAATAGTAAGCAGTATATTTGAATAATTATTTAAAGTTTGGTTGAATTGTATACTATTACTGAATAAAGGAGATTATGTACGTGAGCAATATAGAAATTAGTAAAAGACGTAGGAATTTAATTGTTTCTGTAATGCTGATTAGTGCTTTTGTGGCAATCCTTAACCAAACATTACTTAATACAGCATTACCCCATATTATGAGAGGGTTAAAAGTTGATGAGAATACATCACAATGGTTGATTACTGGTTTTATGCTAGTTAATGGGGTCATGATTCCTTTAACTGCATATTTAATGGATCGAATCAAAACGAGACCATTATATTTGTCAGCAATGGGAACTTTCTTGATTGGTTCAATAGTAGCTGCTATAGCACCTAACTTTGGGGTTTTAATGACTGCAAGAGTAATTCAAGCTATAGGTGCTGGCGTGTTAATGCCATTAATGCAATTTACATTATTTACGTTATTCTCAAGAGAAAGACGTGGATTTGCAATGGGGCTTGCTGGATTAGTTATTCAGTTTGCGCCAGCGATTGGACCTACATTTACAGGTTTGATTATTGATCATGTGAGTTGGAGAGTACCATTCATTATTATTGTAGGTATTGCTTTAGTTGCACTTATCTTTGGTTTTATTTTTATCTCAAGCTATAACGATACTAAGAAAACGAAACTTGATAAACGCTCAATTGTATATTCAACATTAGGATTCGGTATGATGTTATATGCATTTAGTAGTGCAGGTAGTTTAGGCTTTAGTAGCCCGGTTATTATTTGTACATTAATCATTAGTGTTTTAATTATATTAGTATTTGTTAGGAGACAATTATCTATATCTAATCCATTATTAAATTTGAAAGTATTTAGTAACAAAGTATTTTGTTTTAGTACAATTACTTCAATGATTGTGATGATGTCCATGGTTGGCCCAGCATTACTTATTCCATTATATGTACAAAACGCATTAGCATTATCTGCATTATTATCAGGATTAGTGATTATGCCTGGTGCAATTATTAATGGGTTAATGTCTGTTTTTACTGGTAGTTTTTATGATAAATATGGACCAAGACCATTAATTATTACAGGATTTATAATATTAACTATATGTACATTCTTATTATGCTTCCTAAAAGCGGACACATCATATACGTATTTGATTGTGATTTATGCTATTAGAATGTTTGCAGTTTCATTACTTATGATGCCTATTAATACTGCTGGTATAAATGCGTTAAAAAACAGCGACATTTCACATGGTACAGCTATCATGAACTTTGGACGAGTTATGGCAGGTTCTTTAGGTACGGCTTTAATGGTAACCTTTATGAGCATGGGTTCAAAATGGCTAGGATCAACAATTGCTACATCAGGTAGTAAAGAAATGATACAACGTCAAACTGTTGCTGCTGGTGTAGATGTGTCATTTGCACTTGTTACAGTCTTTGTAGTTATTGCATTTTGTTTTGCTTTATTCATTAAAGAATCAAAAAATAAGTCAAAAAATATTAGAGATATTTAATAGGATTAGTTTTATTAAGAAGTTAGTTATTAAATTAAGCTAACTTCTTTTTTTATTTTTAAAAAAGTCTTATACTAAAAAAGATAGACTAGGTAATGACAAAATATGTTTATTTAGTTAAGACAATATAAATAAGGGGGATTTACTTTGTTAACGGTAAATCAAGTCAAAGAATTAGTTGGAGAGTTAAAAGATCCAATTATTGATGTACCTTTAAAAGAAACAGACGGTATAGTAGATGTTTCTATTAAAGAAGAAATTGAACATGTAAGTGTCAAAATTGCTATGGCTCAATTAGGAGGTCAACCTCAATTAGACCTTCAAATGGCAATAGTTAAAGTATTAAAAGAAAACGGCGCTAAAACTGTTGGAATTAGATTTGAAGAATTACCTGCTGATACAGTAGAACAATATAGAGGCAAAGGCACAGAGAAACCTAAAACAATAGAAGGACTATTATCTAAAAATAACCCAGTAGAATTTATTGCAATTGCTTCTGGTAAGGGCGGCGTTGGTAAATCAACGGTTGCCGTTAACTTAGCTGTTGCTTTAGCAAGAGAAGGTAAAAAAGTAGGTTTAGTAGATGCTGACATTTATGGATTTAGTGTTCCAGATATGATGGGTATTGATGAAAAACCAGGTATAGAAGGTAAAGAAGTGATTCCTGTAGAAAGATATGGCGTTAAAGTTATATCAATGGCATTCTTTGTTGAAGAAAATGCTCCAGTTATTTGGAGAGGACCTATGCTTGGTAAAATGCTTACTAACTTTTTCACTGAAGTAAGATGGGGAGATTTAGATTATTTAATACTTGATTTACCACCTGGTACAGGAGATGTAGCGTTAGATGTTCATTCGATGTTACCGTCAAGTAAAGAAATAATAGTAACAACTCCACACCCAACAGCAGCATTCGTAGCCGCAAGAGCAGGTGCTATGGCTAAACACACTGATCACTCAATTTTAGGTGTAATTGAAAATATGAGTTACTTCGAAAGTAAAGAAACAGGTAACAGAGAATACGTATTTGGTAAAGGCGGAGGTACTAAATTAGCTGATGAGCTAAATACACAATTGTTCGGAGAGTTACCTTTAGAACAGCCAACCTGGAATCCAAATGACTTTTCTCCATCTATTTATCAACCTGAAGATCGTTTAGGTAAAATTTACCAAACTATAGCACAAAAAGTAATAGCAACTACACAAAAATAATCAATTGTAAAAAGGCGTATAAAATTAATAAAGATTTTATGCGCTTTTTCTATTGCATTTTAGAAAAATCCTGTTAGAATAATTTCTTGTGAGTTATTAATTCACATATAGCAATTCAAAAAGATTTAAATTAATTATTGACTTTAAATCTTAAAGTTGATATTATATAAAAGTCGTCAAAAACGGCAAGTTAAGTTTATTAAAACTTCGTTAAAAAAGTGTAAAACTTACTATTGCGAAGATGAATTAAATCAATTAAACTTATAAAAGTAATCTTAATTAAATGTTGACTTTCGATTTTGAAAGTAATACAATGTAAGAGATTGCGACAAAATGAACATTGAAAACTGAATGACAATATGTCAACGTTAATTCCAATAATGTAACGAAAGTTACAACAATTAATTT
>NZ_RXWW01000056.1 GCF_003970495.1 Staphylococcus pasteuri | reverse complement strand
TGGGGGCTTAGCTCAGATGGGAGAGCGCCTGCTTTGCACGCAGGAGGTCAGCGGTTCGATCCCGCTAGTCTCCACCATATTAAATTTACAAACTAGATAACGGCGGTGTAGCTCAGCTGGCTAGAGCGTACGGTTCATACCCGTGAGGTCGGGGGTTCGATCCCCTCCACCGCCACTACTTATTAGTTGTAAGATTATATTTAGGACCTTTAGCTCAGTTGGTTAGAGCTAACGGCTCATAACCGTTCGGTCGCAGGTTCGAGTCCTGCAAGGTCCATATAATTTTGGAGGAATACCCAAGTTCGGCTGAAGGGATCGGTCTTGAAAACCGACAGGGCCTTAACGGGCCGCGGGGGTTCGAATCCCTCTTCCTCCGTTTTATATTTGGTCTCGTAGTGTAGCGGTTAACACGCCTGCCTGTCACGCAGGAGATCGCGGGTTCGATTCCCGTCGAGACCGCCATTTTATTTTAATAGCATTTTACCTATAATCATGGAGGAATACCCAAGTCCGGCTGAAGGGATCGGTCTTGAAAACCGACAGGGCCTTAACGGGCCGCGGGGGTTCGAATCCCTCTTCCTCCGTTTTTATTATTTATTATTAACGCGGGATGGAGCAGTTCGGTAGCTCGTCGGGCTCATAACCCGAAGGTCGGTGGTTCAAATCCGCCTCCCGCAATACA
>NZ_RXWW01000055.1 GCF_003970495.1 Staphylococcus pasteuri | reverse complement strand
CCTCCTTTCTAAGGATATATTCGGAACATCTTCGTAGAAGATGAAGGAATAACATTGACATATTGTATTCAGTTTTGATTGTTTGTTTTACAAATAATTAATGGGCCTATAGCTCAGCTGGTTAGAGCGCACGCCTGATAAGCGTGAGGTCGGTGGTTCGAGTCCACTTAGGCCCACCATTAATTCAATATTTTATTTGGGGGCTTAGCTCAGATGGGAGAGCGCCTGCTTTGCACGCAGGAGGTCAGCGGTTCGATCCCGCTAGTCTCCACCATATAAATTGTACATTGAAAACTAGATAAGTAAGTAAAATATAGATTTTACCAAGCAAAACCGAGTGAATTAGAGTTTTAAAGC
>NZ_RXWW01000054.1 GCF_003970495.1 Staphylococcus pasteuri | reverse complement strand
CCTAAAAGGTGGGGAAACATTACCAGTTACTGCGACAGACAAAGATGGCAACACTTCTGAAAAAGCATCAACTGTTGTTAAAGATACAACAGCACCAGAAGCACCAACTGTTAATCCTGTTCATAAAGGCGATAAAACAATCACAGGAACAGCAGAACCAGGTTCAACAGTAACAGTAACGTTCCCAGATGGAAGAACTGCCAGTGGTACAGCAGATGAAGATGGTAATTATGTGATAAATATTCCTACTGGTGAAGAACTAAAAGGTGGAGATCATATCGGAGTAACAGCAACGGATGCAGACGGTAATATCTCACCATCTACTGATGGAACAGTTATTGATAACAGTAAACCAGTCGACCCAAATCAACCAACAGAGCCAACAAAACCAGTCGACCCAAATCAACCAACAGAGCCAACAAAACCAGTCGACCCAACAAATCCAAATCATACAAAACAACCGACAGATTCTGATGATTCAACAAATCCTAGTCAGCCGGCTGAACCGAAAGAAACAAAAGATACAACTCAACCAACAGCACCGTCAAATGATAGTAAATCAACATCATCAACTCGTGCATATGGAAGCAATAAAGCAACCCATAATTCAGTTCAACGAGATACTGAAGAACAAGCACAAACAGATAACAACAGCGAAGTAACTAATTCTAACCAAAATAATGGTAGTAAAGTAGTAGATATGAATGGACAACAAGTAGAAAAATCAACGAAATCATCAACAAACAAAGATAAAGATCAAGGTAAAGGTCAGAGTGAACTACCTGAAACAGGACAAGATGTAGTTAATAAAGGAACGTTGTTCGGTACATTATTAGCCGGACTAGGTGCACTATTCTTATTCTTCAAACGTCGTAGAGAAGATGAAGACGAAGAAGAAAATAAATAATAAAATGAAATATTGATATCACAAGGCTCATTCCATTTTTGGAATGGGCTTTTTATTATAAAAAAACCGTTAAATCGAGTTTCGATTTAACGGAAATAATTAAAAAATTAATGATAAGAGAGCTAGAATTGGTAATAGACCTTGTTTAATAATGATAGACTTTTGACTTGTTAAACTACCATAGATTGCAACTATAATCATATATACAAGAATACATATAATGAGTTCTCTAGGATGATTACTAAAAAATGTCGCATAAATTACGAAAAGACCGAGAAGTCCATTATAAATACCTTGATTTTTCATTAATGTATTTAAATTGTTATCTTCTAATGCAGATTGACTCATTTTAAAAGTTTGACTAGTTTTTTTAGAGCTTGTCATAAATGTTTGAAGTATCATAATAAAGATAAACTCAATTGCTACAAGTAGTGTCAAAATAGTTGAGAGTAAACTCAAAGTTAAATCATTCCTTTATGTATTAATAGTTATAACAAAAATGTAAAAGATATATTTTCTAATAATAGATGTATAAGAAGACTGACTAGTATTTTATTAAATTTAAGCATAAAAAAAGCAACCATTACGGTTGCTTTGAAAATGTTATTACATTTTTACGACATTAGCTGCTTGTTCTCCACGATCGCCTTCAACGATGTCGAATTCAACTTTTTGTCCTTCTTCTAATGATTTGTATCCTTCTTCAGCGATTGCTGAGAAATGTACGAATACGTC
>NZ_RXWW01000053.1 GCF_003970495.1 Staphylococcus pasteuri | reverse complement strand
TTCTTTATTTATAATACTTCGTATTATCGGCTCGCTTTCTTAGGGGACAGCTTCAGCCTGTAGTCTTCAGCTTGTCCTGTTCCCTCAAGAGTCTCGCCATAAATACTAGGTATTTATATGTAATTTATAATAGAATACTCAAAATTGGGACTATAACGAAAGTAATCTATAGTCAAAGGAAAATAGATGAAGAACCATTTTTTGGATTAATGTAGTAGCTCAACGAGCTGAAAATAATCAAAATAACAATGAAAAAGGTAATTTCTATATTATTTCAATAGAAATTACCTTTTTTCATTTGTCCAAGAACTTTATGTCCCGGACCTTTTTTGCATTTTATAAACTGTTAATCAGAGTACGGTGTCATTACTTTAGTGCTTTATTACCAATATCGTTTCTATAGAATAAATTATCACTATTAATTTTTTCAACATTTTTATAGGCTTCTTGTTGTGCTTTAGCTAAATTGTCTCCTTGTCCTATAGCTAATATGACACGACCTCCTGAATTAACGTATTGATTATTTTCTTTTTTCAAGCCACTTACATAATAGTTCTGATTCAATTCGAATCCACTTACTTTATGCCCTTTTTCATAATGACCTGGGTAGCCTTTAGAGGCTAACATCACACCAACTACAGATTCATCTTTCCATTCTAAATGAATCTCGTCACCTTTATCTAGAGCGATGATATGATCCATCAAATCACTTTTCATACGTGTTAATAATACTTGTGCTTCTGGATCGCCAAATCTTGCATTAAATTCAATGACTTTTGCTCCATCTTCGTTAAGAATAGCTCCGATATATAACAAACCGAAGAAATGATAACCTTCTTCAGCCATTGCATTAGCAATAGGTTGAGCTATTTCATCATTCGTTCTTTTTAGTATATCTTGGTTAATATGTGGTACTGGACAATATGCACCCATACCACCCGTATTAGGTCCTTCGTCATTATCATATGCACGCTTATGATCTTGCGCAATACAATCAAAAGGTATAGCTCTTTTACCATTAACAAAGGTCATGACTGAGAACTCTTCACCTTCTAAGAACTCCTCAAATACTACTGTACCAGAGTCCTCACTAAACATTTGATTCACAGCTTCTTTAGCATCATTTCGATTGGTAGCTATAACTACCCCTTTACCAGCTGCTAAACCATCTTTTTTAATCACAATTGGTAAATCGCAATGATTAACATATGTTAATGCCTCGTCTTTATTATCAATTTCTCTATATTGAGCTGTTGGAATATGATATTTATCCATAATTCTCTTTGCAAAAGACTTAGATCCTTCTATTTGAGCAGCATCACTATTAGGCCCAAATACTTTAATTTGATATTCTCTTAATAAATCAGGCAGACCATCAATCAGTGGTTGTTCAGGCCCAATCACGACCCATTCAATTTGATGTTGAGTTACAAATTCTAAAATACCTTCATTATCATTTTCCTTAATATCTGTATGAATTTGTGCAACATTTACCATAGCTTCATTACCAGGTATAACATGCACCTGATCAACTAATGGAGATTGATTTAATTTATTTGCTAATACATGTTCACGACCACCAGCACCTATAACGAGTACGTTCATGAATTTACTCCCTTCATGTTTTAACTTTTAGTGTTTAAAATGACGCATACCTGTCATTACCATTGTAATTCCATATTTATTTGCCATATCTATCGACGCTTGATCTTTAATTGAACCACCAGGTTGAATAATTGCTTTAATGCCATTTTTAGCAGCTAATTCTACTGTATCGTCCATCGGGAAAAAGCCGTCAGATACTAAAGCTACATTCTCATTAATTTCTATTGCTCTTTCTAATGCAATTTTAGCTGATCCAACTCGGTTCATTTGGCCCGCACCAATACCTACTGTTTGTTTTTCATTACTTAAGATAACAGCATTACTTTTAACAGCACTTACAACTTTCCAACCTAATAACATTGCATTCCACTGCTTTTCTGTGGGTTGAACTTCAGTTGCAACCTTCATGTCTTCACGACTAACTTCGTAATTATCTTTATCCTGTACTAAATATCCACCAGATACTGATACAAATTCCTCTTCTCTACTATCAATCGTAGTATCTATTTCTAATAATCGAATATTTTTCTTTTGAGTCAAAATTTCTAGCGCTTCATCTGTAAATTTTGGTGCGATAACTACTTCTAAAAAGATTGAATGTAACGTTTGAGCTAATTCTGCCGTCACTGCACGATTTAGCGCAATAATACCACCGAATATCGATTGATTGTCTGCATCAAATGCATTTTGAAAAGCAAATTCTATAGATTTCCCAATTCCGACGCCACACGGATTCATATGTTTAACAGCTATTGTAGCTGGTTCTTCAAATTTCTTTACTAATGACAGTGCTGCATCTGCATCTTTAATATTGTTATAACTTAATTGCTTACAATGTAATTGTTTAGCACCTGCAATAGTATGTTTAGCATTAGATGTTCTTACAAAATAAGCTGATTGTTGTGGATTTTCTCCGTAACGTAATGTTTCTTTATTATCTTTGAAGAAATTAACAATTGCTTCATCATATTGAGTCGTATGTTCAAATACTTTAATCATTAGTGATCTACGGTATGCTTCATCCAATTGATTGTTTTTGATTCTACTAATCACTTCGTTATAGTCTGATGGATGAACAATTGTAGTGACATGTTTAAAATTCTTAGCTGCAGCTCTTAACATCGTCGGACCACCAATATCTATATTTTCGATTGCATCATCTTCCGATACATCAGGATTTTCGACTGTTTTTTGAAATGGATAAAGATTAACAACAACTAAATCTATAAGATCAATATGTTGCTCTTTTAATTGATCTAAATGTTCTTGTTTATCTCTATCAGCTAATATGCCTCCGTGAACTGCAGGATGTAATGTTTTAACGCGCCCATCCATGATTTCAGGAAATTGTGTGAGTTCTGTAACAGATTTCACATCAACTTGAGCTTCTTCTAAAATTTGTTTTGTACCACCTGTTGAATAAAGTTCATAGCCTAAAGAGTGTAATGATTTTGCAAATTCAACAATACCGCTTTTATTTGAAACACTTAAAATTGCTTTTTTCATTGTTTTGTAATACTCCTCTATTGAATGATTTTTGCAATAACGCTCGGATATAATTCGTATTCTAATTGTTTAACTCTTTCTTCCAAGTCTTCTTTAGTATCGTCCGTTTTAATATCACATTGTCTTTGTTCAATAATTTCTCCCGTGTCCATACCGCTATCAACATAATGTACTGTAGATCCTGTTACAATATCTCCACTACGATATGCCTGTCCTATTGCGTCAATCCCCTTAAATTTCGGCAATAATGAAGGATGGATATTTAAAATTTTATGTGGAAACGCATTTAATATATCTTGTCCTATTAATCTCATATAACCTGCTAATATTATCCATTGAACCCCTTCTTCGGATAATAATGTCAGTAAGTGTTTTTCATATTGTGATTTAGATTCAAAGTCTTTCGGTTCATTGATATGTACTTTGATACCTAATGCTTTCGCACGATCGATGCAGTATGCGTCATTATGGTCTGTATATAGTGCTGAAATTTCAATATGCGATAAATTTCCATTTTGTACTTGTCGTACTATATTTTCAAAATTGCTACCAGAACCAGAAGCAAAAATCGCTACTTTAATCACATTTATACCCCCTGAATGTGAATTGGTTTACGGTCATCTTTGATAATACGACCAATCTCATACGCATCTATATTTTGTTCTTTTAACACTTTTAAAGCCTGCTCTTTGTCATTTTCATTCACAATGACAGTGTAGCCAATACCCATGTTAAAAATGTTATACATTTCATTTGTACTTATATTTCCTTCTTTTTGCAACCAGTCAAAAATAGCTGGCGTTGGAAAAGCATGACTATCTATGTCCGCTGCAAGTCCTTCAGGTAATGATCGTGGAATATTTTCATAGAATCCACCACCTGTAATATGATTCATGGCTTTAATTGAGACATGTTTCTTCAATTCAAGAATCGGTTTAACATATAATTGAGTAGGAGCTAAAAACGTTTCTAAATAGGTACTATCTCCAAACGAATCGTTTAAATTAATACCTGACTTTTTGATTAATTGTCTAACAAGACTATAACCATTTGAGTGTATACCATTCGAAGCTAACCCGATGATGACTTGTCCAGGTTTGACTGCTGATCCATCAATATAATCTTCTTTTTCAACTGCACCAACAGCAAATCCAGCTAAATCATATTCACCTTCGTGATACATTTCGCCCATTTCAGCTGTTTCTCCACCTATTAATGCTGTATTGGTTTCTTCACATCCATCGCTGATACCTTTTACTATTTGTTCAATAATTTCAGGCACGACTTTATGTGTTGCAATATAATCTAAGAAGTATAGTGGTTCGGCACCCGTTGTTAAGATATCATTGACACACATTGCAACTGCATCTATTCCAATAGTGTCATGTTTGTCGTTGTCGATTGCTAATTTTAATTTGGTACCAACACCATCTGTACCCGATACGAGTACAGGTGCTTTCATATTAAGTTGGGACAAATCAAATGTTGCACCGAAACCACCCAATCCTCCAATAACTTCTTTACGCAATGTTCGTTTAACATGACTAGACATTCTTTCTACCGCTTCATAACCTGCGTGAATATCAACACCTGATTGTTCGTATGCTTTAGACATTTATATTTCCCTCACTATCAAAATAATGTTTATTTTTAGTAATATATTCTTTTTGGCGTTTACTTAAATGCTTTTTATAATTTTCTTCATAATCAAACAATCCTGCTGGATAATCTCCGGTGAAACTTTCTACACATAAGCCATGATATGGTGCATCATAATCTAAACCAATAGATTCAATTAATCCATCTACGCTAAGATAAGCAAGTGAATCAGCACCAATATACTCACAAATTTCTTCAGGTGATTTACTAGCTGATATAAGTTCAGCAGTTGTTGACACATCAATGCCATAAAAACTTGGAAACATGAATTCAGGAGAAGCAATTCTGACATGGACTTCATTTGCACCTGAATCTTTTAACATTTTGACAATTCGTTTAGATGTAGTACCTCGTACGATTGAGTCATCGACTAATATAATATTTTGACCATCTACGATATCTTTAACTGCAGATAATTTAACTCTTACACCTTGCTCACGTAATTGTTGGGTAGGTTGTATAAATGTACGAGCAACATATTGATTTTTTACAAGTCCCATTTCATATGGAAGTCCAATTTCTTCTGCATAACCAGTAGCTGCTGACAATGAAGAATTAGGTACACCAATAACCATATCTGCTTTTACAGGACTTTCTTGTGCTAAACGCTTACCAGATGCTTTACGAACGGCATGAACATTTTTTCCAGCAATAGTAGAATCTGGTCTTGCAAAATAAATATATTCCATAGCTGAAATAGCCGTATTAGTGTGTCGTGTATAAGATTTAACATGAACCCCTTCATCGTTAATAATGACGTATTCTCCTGCATGTATATCTTGAACAAATTCAGCACCAAGTACATCAATGGCACATGTTTCGCTAGCTATAATATAAGTATTATCCTGCATTTTCCCAACTACTAACGGTCTAATTGCATTAGGATCAACAGCCCCATACAATCCATCTTTCGTAAGGATAGCAAAAGTGAATCCACCCTTAATTTGACGTAAGCTTTCTTTAAGTGCTTCTTCGAATGTTGGTGCTTTACTTCTTCGTATTAAATGCATGATTACCTCTGTATCAGAAGAAGAATGGAATATCGCACCATGTTTTTCTAAATTTTGTCTTAAAGATTTAGCATTAATCAGATTACCGTTATGACATATCGCAACACTCATATCATAAAAGTGATATAAAAATGGTTGTATATTTTCAATGCCTTTATTTCCAGAAGTTGCATATCTGACGTGACCTATGGCGTGATTATAGTCTTTTAATCTAGCTAATTGATTATCTTTAATTGCTTCCGTTAGTAAGCCAAGACCTCTTTCACCAACTAATTTTTCGTGATTAGAAGCTACAATACCGGCTCCTTCTTGTCCTCTATGTTGTAAACTATGCAACCCCATATAAGTTAATTGTGCTGCATCAGGATGATTCCATATGCCAAAGACACCACATTCCTCATTTAATCCTGAGTAGTTAAACATTGGTGAATTGCTCCTTCCCAAACATGTTTAATATCCGTTACTTCTTTGGTAATCTTAGTTTGTTCATTTGATACGTTAAATTGATTTGTATGTGTTAACTGACCAATTTCAATAGCACCATCAATATTTAAAGATTGATTTGCTTTAACCGCTACAATATATCTACCTTGAGATTCACTAAATAATTGTGGATTAGATACATTTACATGAGCTTCAAGTCCTAAATCATAATAAGCACTCATTTTAGCTAATGTAATTAATAGGCCACCTTTACCTACTGTTTGCACATGTGATGCAATTCCATTTCTAATGGCTTCTTTAATGGCTTCTCCTTTTTCAACTTCTTTACTTAAATCGATAGATTCAAATTCGTGATTGACTGAACCATATATTAATTTTTCAAGTTGACTGCCACCAAAATCATTACGGGTTTCTCCAACTAAATAAAGTTTATCTCCAGCTTGAGGTTTAAAATCAGTTAAGTAATCAATATTTTCAATTAAACCAACCATACCTACTACAGGTGTTGGGAATATAGAGGTACCTCTAGTTTCGTTATAAAGAGAAACATTTCCTGATACAACTGGTGTATTTAATACGTCACATGCTTCTGCCATACCTTTAGTAGAATCAATTAATTGTTGATAAATTTCTTTTTTCTCTGGTGAACCATAATTCAAGCAATCTGTCATAGCTAATGGCGTCGCACCGACAGCAATTAAATTGCGATACGCTTCAGCAACCACCATTTTCCCGCCTTCATAAGGTTGATTGAATACATAGCGTGCTTCCCCGTCAATTGTTGAAGCAATGGCTTTATTCGTTCCTTCTACTCTAACAACTGAAGCTTGTAAACCTGGCTTAACAATCGTATTTGCACCGACTTGTTGATCGTATTGTTCATACAAATGTTTTTTTGAAGCAATTGTAGGATGATTTAATAATTGATTGAATGTAGATTCAACATCAATTTGACTGTAATCATTTTTAGAAGTGTTGTATTCCTTTTCTTCACCTTCAAGTACATAAACAGGAGCTTCATCAGATAATGGTTGAACAGGTATATCCGCAAACACTTCATCTTCATACGTTAATACAAAACGATCAGTGTCAGTTACTTCTCCAATAATTGCACTATCCAATTCATGTTTTTCAAATAAACCTAGGAATTTTTGTTCTGTTCCTTTTTCTACAACTAGTAACATTCTTTCTTGTGTTTCAGATAGCATCATTTCATATGGAGAAATACCTGGTTCTCTTGTGGGAACTTGATCCAATTTTAAATGAAGACCGCTTCCACCTTTAGCAGCCATTTCTGAAGATGATGAAGTTAATCCAGCTGCACCCATATCTTGTATACCAACTAATTCATCAAAAGTGATAGCTTCTAAAGTTGCTTCCATTAATTTTTTACCAACAAATGGATCGCCAATTTGTACAGATGGTCTTTTACTTTCACTTTCTTCTGTCAATTCTTCAGACGCAAATGTAGCACCGTGTATACCATCTCGTCCTGTTTTCAATCCTACATAAATAACAGAATTTCCTACACCTTTAGCTGTCCCTTTTTGCACCATGTCATGATCGATAATACCTACACACATCGCATTAACTAACGGGTTGCCATCATAGCGATCATCAAATTCAATTTCTCCGGCAGTCGTTGGTATCCCAATACAATTACCGTAACCACCAATACCACTAACGACACCTTTAAGTAACCTTTGATTTTGTTTATTTGATAATTCACCAAAACGTAAACTATTTAATAAATTAATTGGACGAGCGCCAATGGAAACAATGTCTCTGATGATGCCACCTACGCCAGTTGCTGCACCTTGATACGGCTCTATAGCAGATGGATGGTTATGAGATTCAACTTTAAATACTACTGCTTGTTTGTCACCAATATCTACAACCCCTGCACCTTCACCCGGTCCCATTAATACATGTTCACCTGATGTTAAGAATTGTTTTAAAAATGGCTTCGAATGTTTGTATGAGCAATGTTCACTCCACATAACTGAAAAGATACCTGTCTCAGTAAAATTAGGTTCTCTACCTAAAATCTCACAAACTTTATCATATTCTTTATCGCTTAATCCCATATCTTGGTATAACTTTTCTAACTTAATCTCTTCAATACTTGGTTCGATAAATTTAGACATTTTGTTCCCTCCAACTATTTACCATTGCTTCAAATAATTTGACGCCACTATCAGTACCTAATAATAATTCCATTGCTCTTTCTGGATGAGGCATCATACCACAAACATTTCCTGCTTTATTAACTATCCCTGCTATATCATCATATGACCCATTAGGATTATCAGTATATTTCAAAATAATCTGATTATTTTGGCTTAAATCCTTATAAATTTCTTCATTACAATAGTAATGTCCTTCTCCATGTGCCACAGGATAAACAACAATTTCGTCTTCGTTATATAAATTAGTGAAGGGTGTTTGATTATTAACTACACGTAGTGATTCATTTCTGCTAACAAACAAATGTGAATCATTATGAAGTAATGCACCAGGTAGTAAACCAATTTCAGTTAGAATTTGGAAACCATTACATACCCCGAGTACTGGTTTACCTTCATTTGCTAATCTTTTCACTTCATTGATGACTGGAGCTACACTTGCCATAGCACCTGATCTTAAATAATCTCCAAAAGAGAATCCACCAGGAATAAGTACACCATCGAACCCTTCTAAAGAGGTAGTTCTATAATCAACATATTCCGCTTCAACACCTGATTTAATTGCAGCATTATACATATCTCTATCACAGTTTGACCCTGGAAATACAAGAACAGCAAATTTCATGTTATGCATTCTCCTTTTCATCAATCACTTTATAGCTATATTCTTCAATAACTGTATTAGCAAATAATTTTTCACTTAATGTTGTAATAATGTTATCAACAGCCTCATCAGTTGCTTCATCGACAGTCATATATAATAACTTTCCTACTCGAATATCATTCACTTGGTTATAACCTAAATCATGAACAGCTCTGTTTAATGCTTGTCCTTGTGTATCTAATACCTGTGGTTGTAACGTTACGTGTAATTCAATAGTTTTCATTATTTTAAATCCTCCAATTTATTTAAAAATGATTGATATGTTTCAATTAGTGATCCAGTGTCATTTCGATATACATCTTTGTCAAAATTTGTATCAGAATATTTGTCCCATATTCTGCATGTATCTGGGGAAATTTCATCAGCTAATAAAATATTTCCAGTTTCTGTAATGCCAAATTCAATCTTGAAATCAATAAGTCTTAATTCCATTTCATTCATTAATTTAGATAATATTGTATTAATATCTAATGCCATTGATTTTAAAGTGTCGATTTGTTCGTTATTAGCAATATGCATTAATTTAATGTGATCCTCAGTGATAAGCGGATCATTTAAATCATCATTTTTATAGAAGAATTCGACTAATGGCTCATCAAAAACGTAACCTTTTTCAAAACCTAATCTTTTAGTAATTGAACCTGCTGCTATATTTCTAACTACGACTTCTAATGGAATAATTTTTACTGATTCTACAAGTTGCTCTGTTTCTGATAATTGTTTTATAAAATGACTTTTCAATCCATTTTCGTTTAAATAATTAAATATAATAGAAGTAATTTGATTGTTTAATTTCCCTTTGCCTAGCATCGCATCTTTTTTAGCACCATTACCGGCAGTGACCTCGTCTTTATATTCCACTCTTAATTCATTAGGTTTATCAGTAGAATAAATTCGTTTTGCTTTACCTTCATATAGTAATGACATTAACCTTCTCTCCCCTCAAAACGCTTTAACATATCTTTTTCAGTTTCATCGATATCATTAGTTAGTATTGTCATATGGCCCATTTTTCTATTTGGCTTACGTTCAGATTTACCGTATATATGTACATGCCATTCTGGATGTTCTCCAAATTCATGTTCTAATAAATCTAAATCTTTACCTAATAAATTCATCATTACTGCTGGTTTTAAAACTTCAATTTGCTGGGGTAATGATTGTCCAGTTACTGCTAATATATGTGTATCAAATTGTGAATAATCACATGCTTCAATAGAATAATGTCCTGAATTATGTGGTCTAGGTGCAATTTCATTAACATATAAGTGATTGTTTTCATCAATGAAAAATTCAACAGTAAAAGTGCCGACAAAGTGAACTACGTTAGTTATCTTCTCTACTTCTCTCTTTGCACTTTCAGTTTTATCAGATCTTGCTGGAACAATTGTTTTAAATAAAATTTGATTTCTATGTTCATTTTCTTGTAGTGGGAAATAAGTGATTTGTTGATGATTACCGATTGTAACAGTAAGTGAAACTTCTTTATCAATTTCCAGAAATTTCTCAGCTACACATTCTTGTTTCGATATGATAGTTTCTGCTTCTTCTAAATCTTCTTCTGTCTTAACCAATACTTGTCCTTTTCCATCATATCCACCAAAACGCGTTTTAACTATAAATGGATAACCTAATTCTGATACGGCATTTGATAAATCATCTTTATTTTTTATAGAGGTATAAGGAACAATTTGTGTGCCCGCTTGCTCCAAAGTTTGCTTTTCAGTTAATCTATCTTGAAGTAATTCAATCGCTTGATAACCTTGAGGAATATTATATTTATCTGTTAGCGATTTAAGTTGGTTAGCTGATATGTTCTCAAATTCATAAGTGATGACATCTGCACTATCTCCAAGTTGTTGTAACGCTTTTTCGTCATCATACTCAGCATGTATAAATTCATGGGCAACATATCTACATGGACAATCAATATTAGGATCTAAAACAATAACTTTATATCCCATTTTTTGTGCTGATTGTGCCATCATTTTACCTAGTTGGCCGCCTCCGATGATGCCAATAGTAGCGCCAAATGATAATTTATTGAAGTTCATTTTGCATTTCCTCCACTTTTTGTACGAGAGATTTTTCATAATTTTCCAAATTTTTACGAACTGAAGAATGACTAATACCGAGAATTCTCGCTGCTAATATACCTGCATTTTTAGCGCCAGATTTACCAATTGCTGTTGTCGCTACTGGAATTCCACCAGGCATTTGAACGATTGATAATAGTGAATCTAAGCCCTTTAAACTTTTCGATTCTATAGGTACGCCTATAACTGGCAATGTAGTCATTGAAGCAACCATACCTGGTAGATGTGCTGCTCCACCTGCACCAGCAATAATTAAGTCGTAGCCGTCATTAACAGCATGACTTGCAAAATCTACCATTAAATGTGGCGTACGATGTGCTGAAACTACTTTCTTTTCATACGGAATTCCAAATTCTTCAAGCATATTGCAACTTTCTTTCATAATTTCCCAATCGGAAGAACTACCCATAATGACTGCAACTTTCACAATGTACACCCTTTCAAAACTTTGGATTTATTTGTCTTTAAGTTGTATATTACAGATATAGCATAACAATCATTATATGCTTTTTTCAATCAAAAATCGAACTTTGATTGAAAATTTTAATTAAATTTACGTCTTTTAGCTATTAAATGACGTATTATTAATGTTAAAGTTAAGTTATTAAATTATTAGGAGGAGATATTGTGGTAGCAAAGCTATTAGATGGTAAACAAATCGCAAAAGATTATAGACAAGGATTAAAAGAACAAGTGGAAGAGCTTAAAACAAAAGGTTATACACCAAAATTGTCTGTAATAATAGTTGGTAATGACGGTGCCAGCCTAAGCTATGTGAAATCAAAAAAGAAAGCCGCTGAAAAGATTGGTATGATTTCTGAAATTATTCATTTAGATGAAGATACATCTGAACAAGACGTGTTATCTGAATTAGAACGTTTGAATAATGTTGATTCTGTCAGTGGCATTCTTGTTCAAGTCCCTCTTCCAGAGCAGGTAAGTGAACAAAAAGTATTAGAAGCTATTAATCCTGAAAAAGACGTAGACGGTTTCCACCCTAGTAATATTGGTAAGTTATATATTGATGAACAAACATTTGTACCATGTACACCACTTGGTATTATGGAAATTTTAAAACATGCAGATATTGATATTGAAGGCAAAAATGCAGTAGTAATCGGTAGAAGTCATATCGTTGGTCAACCTGTTTCTAAACTGTTATTACAACAAAATGCTACAGTGACTATTTTGCATTCTAGATCAAAAGATATGGCAAGTTTTGTTAAAGATGCAGATATTGTCGTAAGTGCAGTTGGTAAACCTGAATTAGTAACAAAAGATATGGTTAAAGAAGGTGCTGTCATCATCGATGTAGGTAATACACCTGATGAAAATGGAAAATTAAAAGGCGATGTCGATTTTGAAGAAGTTAAAGAAGTTGCTGGCGCTATTACTCCAGTTCCAGGAGGCGTTGGTCCATTAACAATCACTATGGTATTAAACAACACTTTATTAGCAGAAAAAATGCGCCGTGGTATTAAATAAGTTTTGACTTTTAACATATAAATAAAAGCCGAAGAAAATGTTTCTTCGGCTTTTTTAATGTTTTGTTTTTATTAATATTTTATACTTGGAAACTTAATTTAGGGATAAATGTTTCATAGTGGATTTTATTTGTGTCTATATCAAGTTCTTTTATAGATTTAATAATTGATTGAATGAATGATTTACCACCACATACATATATTTCTGTATTTTCATCGATCCATTCTTTTAAATCTTCGCTACCAATATATCCATTTTTAGTTTTATCATGTAGCATATATGTTGCATTGTCACTGCCATTAGCAATTGTTTTTAGTACAGAAGAGAATGGCGCATCATTAATATCATTTGTAACTTGTACAAAACGAGTAGTGCTATCATTATTAACTACTTCATTAAACATAGATACTAGTGGTGTTACACCAATTCCTGAACCTAAGAATAATTGTTTATTGTCTTTTTCAACTACGTGGAACGGACCAACTGGTGCAGATAAATTGATGTCGTCGCCTTCTTTAAATTCGTCATGTAATATAGTAGAAACTTCACCTTCATGTTCAGTAGTTACATCACGTTTAACTGCAAATGTTAAATAATTTTCGTCACCTTTAACTATTGAATAGTGTCTTTTTGCTCTATATGGCATTTTTTCACTACCTACATCAACAGTAATATATTGACCAGGTACAAATTGGCTTAAATCATAGTCTTTTGAAGATACTGTAAATGCTTTAATATCAGAAGAAACTTCTTCAATTGTTTCAACTTTAAATGGTTGGAATCCATCCCATAACATTTCTGCATAAATATCTTTTTCAACTGAAATAAACACATCTGCAATTTCTTGATATGCTTTTTTCCATGTTTTGATAATTTCATGATCATCATCTAAACCAACAACTTGTTTAATTGCTTCGATCAAATTTTCACCAACAATATCATATCCAGCTGGTGGTACTTGTAAGCCACAGTGTTTATAGGCAATTCCTTTAACTACAGGTAAAATAGCTCCAAGATTATCTATATTTACAGCTGCTGCTAATACAGATTGAGCTAATGCAGTAGATTGTAATCCTGTTTTTTGGTTTGTTTGGTTAAACATATTTCTTAATTCTGGATGTTGATTTAACATACGACCATAAAATTTCGAAGTAATTTCTGTACCTTTATCCTGCAATACAGGCACCGTTTCTTTGACGACTTCTTTTTCTCTTTCACTTAACATAATTTCCACTCCCACTAATCTAGAATTAAAATTAATTCAATTTGCATATTCATTCTAATCCTATGTTAATTGTATATGCAATATAATGTAGAAATGTTCACATATCGTTCAATTTACAAAAGCTTAATTAAATTTTTTCTTATTATATGTTTTAAATAATTAATCAATCAGGTATATTAAGACTATAGTATGATGTATTATTCTGAAAATTAAGGTATATTATAAATAAATCATAGTCGACTAATATTCGGAGGTTACTTTATGAACAAACTAATACAGTCATTATCAGCTATCGGAGTATCTGCTACTTTAGTCACACCGAATTTAAATGCCGAAGCTACAACTAATTCTGAACCTCAACTTAGAGGTGTTAATGATATGATTATTGAACAAGGCGAAGATTATAATTTATTAAAAGGAATTAGTGCTTATGACAAAGAAGATGGCGATTTAACTCATAAAATTAAAGTCGATGGCGATATTGATACTAATAAACCTGGTACATATAAAGTTAAATACAAAGTTACTGATTCAGATGGAGCACAAAATACAACAGTTAGAAATATCAAAGTTAAATAACAAGATACTTAAGTTGAGATTATTTCTCAACTTTTTTTATTTTTCTGAATTATTGCTTTTTTAGACTAAAAACGCTTTTATTTATTGTATTTTCACAAATTTGTCCTTTTTCACAAAATGTACACATAATTTTAACAAATCTTACAATCCCCGTCATATCTCAAACTTTTTAAAATTTTTGGCTTATATTAATAATTTTTTTCTTCTAGGTACTTGTAAATATTGTGTAATAACTTAAAATTAGTGGTAAGCCCTACATTTGTAGTATTAGGAGGTCAAAAAAAGTGTCAAAATTTAAGTCTTTGCTTCTAATGGTCGGAACCCTAATTTTACTTAGTGGTTGTTCGAACATTGAAGTTTTTAATGCAAAAGGGCCAGTAGCAAGTAGTCAGAAGTTCTTGATCATCTATTCAATTATCTTCATGCTTGTTATTGTTGTCGTTGTTCTTTCCATGTTTGCATTCTTCATCTTTAAATACAGTTATAGTAAGAATGATGAATCTGGTAAGATGCACCACAATTCTTTAATTGAAACAATTTGGTTTGTGGTACCTATCATTATCGTTATTGCTTTAGCAATTCCAACTGTTAAAACATTATACGATTATGAAAAACCACCAGAGAAAGACAAGGACCCACTTGTGGTTTACGCAGTAAGCGCTGGTTACAAATGGTTCTTTGCCTACCCAGATCAACACATCGAAACTGTTAATACGTTAACAATTCCAAAAGATCGTCCAGTAGTATTCAAGTTACAATCTATGGATACTATGACAAGTTTCTGGATTCCACAATTAGGTGGTCAGAAATATGCCATGACTGGTATGACTATGAATTGGACATTAACAGCAGATCAAACAGGTACTTTCAGAGGTAGAAACTCTAACTTTAATGGTGAAGGTTTCTCACGTCAAACATTTGATGTAAACTCTGTAAGCCAAAGTGATTTCAACAAATGGGTGAAAAAAGCTCAAAGTAAGAAAACGTTAGATCAAGATACATTTGATAAACAAATCTTACCAAGCACACCTAACAAAGAATTAACGTTTAATGGTACGCATATGGCGTTCGTAGATCCTGCAGCTGATCCTGAGTATATCTTCTACGCATACAAACGTTACAATTACGTTCAAAAAGATCCTAACTTCGTTGATGAAAAAGATCTTTATAAAGACGTAAAAGATAAACCAGTCAAACCAGCTCGTAAGGTTACAATTTCAAATGCTAACTATAAACGTCACGGTATGACACCAATGATTCTTGGCAACAATGAAAAATACGACAATGAATTCAAGAAGAAAGAAAAACACAATTCTAAGGAAATGGAAAAAATTTCCAAAGAAGCTAAAGACGGTAATGCGTCTAAAAACAAAGAAAATGATGATCATGGAGGTGGACATTAATGAATTTTCCATGGGATCAATTACTAGTTAAAGGTAACTGGATGATTACGATGGCACAAATCGGTGCACCATTCTTAGTTATCGGCCTTATCGCAGTAATTACTTATTTCAAATTATGGAAATATCTTTATAGAGAATGGTTCACATCCGTAGACCATAAAAAAATCGGTGTTATGTATTTAATCTGTGCCGTATTAATGTTCGTCCGTGGTGGTATTGATGCGTTAATGCTTCGTACTCAATTAACTGTTCCAGATAACACATTCTTAGAATCTAACCACTACAATGAAGTATTTAGTACACACGGCGTTATCATGATTATTTTCATGGCTATGCCTTTCATCTTTGGTTTATGGAATATTGTTGTTCCATTACAAATCGGTGCACGTGATGTTGCCTTCCCTGTAATGAACAACGTAAGTTTCTGGCTATTCTTTGCTGGTATGATTTTATTCAACCTATCATTTATCGTAGGTGGATCTCCAGCTGCTGGTTGGACAAACTATGCACCACTTGCTGGTGAATTTAGTCCTGGACCAGGTGTCAACTACTATCTAGTTGCTATCCAAATTTCCGGTTTAGGTACGTTAATGACCGGTATTAACTTCTTTGTAACGATTTTAAGATGTAAAACACCTACAATGAAGTTTATGCAAATGCCAATGTTTACTGTAACTACATTCATCACTACATTAATCGTTATCTTAGCCTTCCCTGTTCTTACAGTGGCTTTAGCGTTAATGACAGTCGATAGAATATTCGGAACAGCGTTCTTTACAGTAGCTGATGGCGGTATGCCTATGTTATGGGCTAACTTCTTCTGGGTATGGGGGCACCCTGAAGTATATATCGTTATCTTACCTGCATTTGGTATTTACTCTGAAATTATTCCAACATTTGCGCGTAAACGCTTGTTCGGACATCAAAGCATGGTCTGGGCAACTGCTGGTATCGCGTTCTTAAGTTTCTTAGTTTGGGTTCACCATTTCTTCACAATGGGTAATGGTGCTTTAATTAACTCATTCTTCTCAATTTCTACAATGTTAATCGGTGTACCAACCGGAGTTAAGCTATTCAACTGGCTATTAACATTGTATAAAGGTAGAATTACTTTCGAGTCACCTATGTTATTCTCATTAGCATTTATCCCTAACTTCCTATTAGGTGGGGTTACAGGTGTAATGCTTGCGATGGCATCAGCTGACTATCAATATCACAACACTTATTTCTTAGTAGCTCACTTCCACTATACATTGGTTACTGGTGTAGTATTTGCCTGCTTAGCTGGTTTAATATTCTGGTATCCAAAAATGATGGGCTACAAATTAAACGAAACGTTAAACAAATGGTGCTTCTGGTTCTTCATGATCGGATTTAACGTTTGTTTCTTACCACAATTCATTCTTGGATTAGATGGTATGCCACGTCGTTTATACACTTATATGCCTTCTGATGGTTGGTTCTTATTAAATGTTATCTCAACTATCGGTGCTTTATTAATGGCAATTGGTTTCTTATTCTTAGTGGTAAGCATTGTTTACAGTCACATTAAAGCACCACGTGAAGCTACAGGCGATAACTGGGATGGACTTGGTCGTACTTTAGAGTGGACTACTGCATCAGCAATTCCACCTAAATACAACTTTGCTATCACTCCAGATTGGAATGACTATGACACATTCGTAGATATGAAGGAACATGGTCGTCATTATTTAGACAACCATAATTACAAAGATATTCACATGCCAAACGACACACCAGTTGGTTTCTGGATGGGAATATTCTTTACAATCGGTGGTTTCTTCTTAATCTTTGAAACAATCATTCCAGCCGCTATCTGTTTAGCAGGTATCTTCGGTACAATGATTTGGAGAAGTTTCCAAATTGACCATGGTTACCATATCCCTGCTTCTGAAGTAGCTGAAACTGAAGCACGTTTAAGAGAAGCACGTATTAAAGAAAGGGAGGCTGTAAGTCATGAGTCATGATACTAATACAATTGATTCACGTACGCATGAAGGCGAATTAAATAAACTTGGCTTTTGGATTTTCCTTACAGCCGAATTCGCGTTATTCGGTACCCTATTCGCAACGTTATTAACTTTGCAACATGGTGGCGATTACGCTGGCAAGATGACTACAGAGTTATTTGAATTACCTTTAGTTTTAATAATGACATTCGCGTTATTATTAAGTTCATATACATGTGGTATTGCAATCTACTACATGCGTAAAGAAAAACAAAACTTAATGATGTTTTGGATGATTCTTACTGTACTACTAGGGCTTGTATTCGTAGGATTTGAAATCTACGAATTCGCACATTATGTTTCTGAAGGTGTCAACCCTACTATCGGTTCCTTCTGGTCTAGTTTCTTTATTCTATTAGGAACACACGGTTGTCACGTTTCAGTTGGTATTGTTTGGATTATTTGCTTATTAATTCAAATTGGAACTCGTGGTTTGGATTCATATAATGCTCCAAAATTATTTATAGTAAGTTTATACTGGCACTTCTTAGATGTTGTTTGGATCTTCATCTTCACTGCCGTATATATGATAGGGATGGTGTATAGCGGATGAATACAATCGTAAAACATACAGTCGGATTTATTGCTTCTATCGTATTGACGCTTTTAGCAGTTTTCGTAACACTATACACATCAATGAGTTTCCATGCTAAAGTAACAATTATTTTTGGATTCGCATTTATCCAAGCTGCACTTCAATTATTAATGTTCATGCATTTAACTGAAGGTAAAGATGGACGTGTCCAAATGTTTAAAGTTATCTTTGCAATTATCATAACTCTAATTACTGTTATCGGTACTTATTGGGTTATGCAAGGTGGTCACTCACACCACTTATAAAAAGTATAAAGTTCATACTTTTAGACCTACTAGCATTGCTAGTAGGTCTTTTTTACGTCAAAATAGAACTAATGATAAATGAGAGGAGTTGGTATCAGTGGTCATACCTATTATTATAGATACTGATCCAGGTATTGATGATGCAGCTGCCATCAGCTTGGCATTGAGTCATCCTAATATAGAAGTTAAAATGATTTCTACTGTTAATGGAAATGTGAATGTTGATAAAACAACGAACAATGCACTTAAATTAGTTCATTTTTTCGATAGTAAAGTCCCAGTTTATAAAGGTACAGCTCGTCCTTTAATTTCCGATCCTGTTGATGCAGCCGAAGTACATGGCGAGTCAGGAATGGACGGCTATGATTTTGAATCATTTGAAAATCATCATATTCCACAAACAAATTCAATAGAAGCAATCAAAGATGAAATTATGAAGAGTTCTTATCCAATAACTATTGTTGCTATTGGACCATTAACAAATATTGCATTACTTTTAGCTACTTATCCTGAAGTAAAATCGAATATCAAACAAATTGTTATTATGGGTGGTAGTAGCGGTAGAGGCAATGTCACACCTTTAGCAGAATTTAATATATATTGTGATCCAGAAGCAGCAAACATTGTTTTTAATGCACAAATACCAGTTGTGATGATTGGATTAGATTTAGCAAGAAAAGCTATGTTCTCACATGATTTTATAAAAGAAATTAAACAAGTTAATCAAACAGGAAATATGTTATATCATTTATTACAACATTACAGAACTGAAAATGTTCACGAAGGTATAAAGTTATATGATGTATTTACAATTTTATATTTAATTAATCCAGATATATTTAACGTTTATGATGCCAATGTACAGATTGAGCTTCATGGTTTATTAACTAAGGGTGCCACTGTTGTTGATTTTGAGTCGCTAGAACCAAATTGTAAGGTAGTACATTCCCCTATTTCAACACACTATCAAGATTTATTTTTAAACGCCCTTTCATATTGTAAATAAAAATAGAACGCACATATTTAGTGTCTCAACAGACAATATATGTGCGTTCAGTTGTTTAATTTATTATTATTTTACTTTAACACCAGGAACGTTATATTCCTTTTTTTGATGAAGCATATTATAGAAAATATGTTTCATTTTGTTTTCATTCGCTTTTTCATTTTCTGTAATTAAATTACTTGCTAAAACAACAGTATATTTATCATTATAGTAAACAGTAAATATTTGTCCGAAGAACACGCCATTAATCCTATTCATTGTAGGAGTAACGTAGAAACCATATCTATATTCAATTGGATATTCTTTAGTACCAAATTCATGTAAAAATGGATTAGCTGTATCTGCATTAAATATCTTATACTGTTGCAGTGCATTGACTAATTTGCCCATATCATATGGAGCCATATATAAATTACCAGCGCCATAATATTGGTTTAATATTTTAGGATGCATCAAAGAAAATTTATTATGAGTCAATTTGTATCCATTTGCCATATTTTTACGATATAATTTTTCATCAAAGAAAGCTGTATGTTGTAATTGATATGGATTACCTAATCTATTGTAATAATTGGCAACATAAGGCTTATTTGTAACCTGCTCGATAACTTTCGCAAGCACTAAATAATTCCCATCATTGTAATGATCTTTATGGTAATAATTTTCATCTATACCTCTTTGTTGAATTGTTTTGACTGCTTGATCTAAATTTTTAATATTTGTTGATGCTTTATATTTGTATAACCCACTTCGATGTAACATCAAATCTTTTAATGTGATTTCTTTACTTGTTTTAAACCAAGGTAAATATTTGGTTACTGGATCATTGATATTCACTTTATTTTCTAATTCAAGTTGTTTTAACATTAATCCAGTAGTGAATTTTTGTGATGAACCGATAAGATACATTGTATTAGCTGTATTCTTTTTACCAGATTCAAAGTTTTGAAAGCCATAACCTTTATTCAACTTAATCTTACCATTTTCAAATATAGCAGCAGTACCATTAAAATTTGTATCTTTTAAATAGTTATCAATTTCTTTATATATAGGTTTTTTCTTATTAACAACGGTTTTTAGCTTTTTAGGTGCTTTCTCATGTTTATCTTTTTTAATAATATATGTAGCATTATCATTTTTTTGGAAGTACCGACTATCCATGTGCAGATATTCGTTCCATTTTTTTCCAAAAATTATCATTAATATGATTAGTATAATTAACACAATGATGAAAAACACAATCTTAATCTTGTTTAGTTTCATTTCGAAATTTGCCTCACATAATAATATCAATATTTTTCTTAGAAATATAAACATTAGATATCAAGGTCTTACTTTTATATCCATAATACTCGCTGAAAAATATATCTATTTGTCTTTTATTTTGTCTTGAACGTATCTATCAATTTAATTTCTATTACCTTACTTTAAATTTAATCCTCCCTTTTTTTATTAATTACCTCTATAAAGATCTTAAAAAATTATAAAGCTATTGTGATTACTACGATGTTACTCAATAAATATGATATGCATAATTATAAATCATTTTATGCATAAAATCACTTTAATTATATAGTTCACCTTTAACAGAAAGATTACATAGTACTTTAGTACCATAAATAATAATATCTTAAAAAATTTTATGAAACTGACAACACAGTATTTTAACGCCAGTCAATTTAATAAAAATGGAAATGAATTGTTTAGATAAGATCATAATAGCAAATAGTTTCAACATAAATTAGCATAAGTATAAATATGCATAATAATAATTGTTAAATTTGAATTGTTATATTGGTTATTAAAGTGTCACAATAAATGTAATCAAATACTCACATTTCTTACCATCAATCATTTATACTATAAGATATAAATAAAATTTTAGAATTCAATACTATTTATTGATATATGAGTTGTAATTTTTACTATAAAGTAATACAATTTAGGGCTATAGTGTGAAAAATTATAGACAACAATACGAAGAAACTACATAAATTTTAATCATATATTTAAAAATAAGTTAATAATGTTTAGGAGCAACAAATATGAATAAATTCTTTAAATACTTTTTAATTCTACTGACTTTCGCTCTTATTGCTATTCCTGTTGTTTTTGCTAGTAACCTATTCAAATCTTCAGAAAAAGCGTTTGAATCTTCTCAAGATAAAAGTAACGCAGATCGTCAATCAAATCTAAGAAGTTCAAAGGTCAACCCTGAAAAAGATCCAATTTCTATATTATTTTTAGGAATTGATGATAATGAAGGACGAGAAAAAAACGGACAAAGCTTGGAACATTCAAGATCTGACGCGATGATTTTATCTACTTTTAATCAAAAAAAACATCAAATTAGAATGTTGAGTATCCCACGTGATACGATAAGTTACATTCCTAAAGTAGGTTATTATGACAAAATCACTCATGCCCATGCATACGGTGGCCCAATTGCTGCAATGGATTCCGTTGAAGCAACAATGAATGTACCAGTTGATTACTATGCTCGTGTTAATATGAAAGCATTCGTTGAAGCTGTCGATGAACTTGGTGGCATTTACTATGATGTTCCATATAATTTAAACGAACCAAATAGTGATGATACAGGTAGAATTAAAATTAAAAAAGGCTATCAAAAATTAAATGGTGATGAAGCATTAGCAGTTGCTAGAACGCGCCACCATGACTCAGACTTAAAACGTGGACAACGTCAAATGGACTTAATTAAAATATTATTCAAAAAAGCACAAACACTTGATTCATTTGATAAATTAGATGAAGTTATTAATATTGTAGGTAAAAATGCTAAGCATAATTTAACTAAATCTGAGATTAAATCATTATCTAGAATGTACCTATCTGACAGTGTTAAAATGAAAAAATCACAACTAGAAGGTGATGATGATATGTTAGATGGCGTTTATTATTACAATCCTAGCATTAGTAGTATCCAGAAATATTCAAACATCTTGCGTACTGATTTAGGATTATCTAAAATTACTGATAAAGATGATTTCTTAAATCAAAGAGTTATTGATCATTATGGCTCTCTAGTACCATTAACTGAACTAGATGATTCTCTTTTAAGAAAAGGTCAAAATGATACAACTGATGACAAAAAAGATAAAGATAATGATGATAGCAGTAATGACAATAATAATGATGATCAACAAAACAGTGGAACTAACAATCAAACTCAAAACAATCAACAAACGGATAATCAAAACAACGGTATGAACACGCAACAAGATAATACCGTTAATAATCAAAATTACCAACAACAACAACAAGATACTACTGCTTATTAATTTTAATATATTATTTAATGAGAGGAGCTGCTTAAATGTCACGAAAAACGTATGAAAAAATTGCTAATATAAATGGTATGTTTAACGTTTTAGAACAACAAATTATTCATAGTAAAGATATGGCTTTATTTAGAAATGAATTCTTTTATGTAAATCATGAACATAGAGAAAACTACGAGGCTTTACTCATTTATTATAAAGAAAGTGCAAATAATCCTGTTGTAGATGGAGCGTGTTATATTGTAGCCCTACCAGAAATATTTAATAAAGTAGATATTTTTGAATCTGATTTACCATTTACTTGGGTATATGATGAAAATGGTATTACTGAAGAAATGAAAAGTATTAGCGTACCGTTACAATATTTAATTGCTGCTGCACTTGAAGTAACTGATGTAAATCTATTTAAACCATCTGGTTATACAATGGGAATGAATAATTGGAATATCGCTCAAATGAGAATTTTTTGGCAATACACTGCAATTATAAGAAAAGAAGCATTATAAAATATTAAATATCACTTAAGGAAGAAGTCATCAAATAACCAGGCTTCTTCCTTTTTTATAATAAAGGAGACTAAATATGTTCTATAAAGTTACGAATAAAGAAATGTTAGAAGCGTGTTTTGAAATTAGAAAAGAAGTGTTTGTTAAAGAGCAAAATGTGCCAGAAGATCATGAAATTGATGAATATGATGAGAATGCAATTCATGTCATTGGCTATGACAATGATAACCACCCTATTGCAACAGCACGAATACGCTTATTGAATGAAACTACTGGAAAAGTCGAACGCGTAGCAATTTTAAAAGATTATAGAGGTCGAGGCTTAGGATTAAAATTATTGAATTTTGTTGAACAAACAGCTAATGAAAATCAATTAACATTTTTAACAATGAATGCTCAACACTACGCAATCCCCTTTTATGAAAAATTAGGTTACAACGTTTTAGGCGAACCATTTGATGAAGAAAATATTAAGCATATCGTTATGGAAAAACATTTGTAACATATAGTATTCTCAAATTATTTTCTTTGTCATACTTTGTAATATTTCATTAACCACAAATTAATTTTTTATATGAAATTACTTGCGTACTATCAATGTTTAAACCCCTTACATCGCAATAAATTTAAAAAATTATAGGTTAAAGTTCTATTACAAATCTGTTAAAAACAATACACTTTTATTTTCGCATATTATAATTAATACAAATTCATAACATACAAGGAGTAATTATAATAATGGCGAAAAAATTCAATTACAAATTACCGTCAATGGTTGCACTAACTTTATTTGGAACAGCATTTACGGCTCACCATGCAGATGCAGCAGAAGCTACTCAAGACCAAACTAAAAACAAGAATGTACTGGATGACCAAACAACCTTAAAACAAGCTAACAATGCTAAAAAAGAAGTGAGTAACCCAACACAAAATATTTCTGGTACTCAAACTTATCAAGATCCAACTAAAGTAAAACCTGTACAGACTACTTCTACAGAAGATAATGATACATCTAAACAAAATGATACTGCAGATGTAACAAATATTACTAATACAACAAGTGATAGTACAAATTCTGATAAAGAATCTAAACAAAATGATACTGACAATCAAAAAGATGTGAGTACTGATGCTACTGATAATCAATCAACAACTAACGTTGACTCTGATAAATCAACTAACGATAATAATGAAGCTGTTAAAGAACAAACTGACAATAACACTAATGCTCAAGCTCAACAGCAAACTCAAAATACAGATAATAATGTAAAAAATAAAACTAGCCAAGAAACTAGTCAAAATGAAAACACTGAATCTACTAACCAATCAACTAAGCAAACAGTTAAAAATAATGGTGGTTATAGTTTAATTGATGATGAAGATGATGTTGAGAGTGAAAATGTGTCAGATAACTATTCAAATGACACTACTAAACAAACAGTAACAACTGCACAATCTGAAAGTAATAAAACAGATAAATCAGCTATCTCTAATCAAACTACAAAATCAACAAACACTAATACAACAAACACTAAAAATGATACTAAGGAATCAGCTAAAGTTGAATCAGCTAAAGTGAACGATTCATCAAATAATCAAGTGTCTACTTTTAGATCAGTAGCCAAACCAAGAATGATGTATGCAACTGCTAAAAAAGCAACATCTTCTTTACCAAAATACAAACCAGCAGTGAAATCTTCAATAAATGATTATATTCGTAAAAAGAATTTTAAAGCACCTCAGATTGAAGAAGATTATTCATCTTACTTCCCTAAATATGGATACAGAAATGGTGTAGGTAAACCTGAAGGAATTGTTGTCCATGATACAGCTAATGAAAATTCAACAATTACGGGCGAAATCAATTACATGAAGAACAATTACAACTCAGCTTTCGTACATGCGTTTGTAGACGGCAACAGAATCATCGAAACTGCCCCTACTGATTACTTATCATGGGGAGCTGGTCCATACGGTAATGAACGTTATATAAACGTTGAAATTGTTCATACACATGACTATGATTCATTTGCACGTTCAATGAACAACTATGCTGATTACGCTGCAACACAAATACAATATTATGGTTTAAAACCTAATAGCGCTGAAAACGATGGTAGCGGTACTGTTTGGACACATTCAGCAATTAGTAGATGGTTAGGTGGTACAGACCATGCTGACCCACATGGTTACTTTAAACAACATAATTATAGTTATAATGAATTATACGATTTAATCAATGAAAAATATCAAATTAAAATGGGACAAGTTGCACCTTGGGGTACTACTTCAACAAGTACAACTAAACCTTCTAGTGGAAGTACAACAACTAAACCTACTACTAAACCTTCAACTAGTAATAGTAAATTAACAGTTGCTGCAAATAGTGGTATGGCTCAAATTAACACAAAAAATAGTGGACTATACACAACTGTTTATGACAAAAAAGGTCACTCTACTAAAGAAGTACAAAAAGCATTATCAGTAACTAAAACTGCAACATTAGGTAATGATAAATTTTACCTTGTACAGGATTATAATACTGGGGAAAAATTTGGTTGGGTTAAACAAAATGAAGTAATTTATAATACAGCTAAATCACCAGTAAAAGTTAATCAATCTTATAATGTTAAATCTGGTACTAAAGCTTATACAGTACCTTGGGGTACTAGTAAACAAGTAGCTGGTACAGTTTCAGGAAAAGGAAATCAAACTTTTAAAGCTACTAAACAACAACAAATTGATAAATCAACATATTTATATGGTACAGTTAACGGTTTAACTGGATGGATTAGTAAAGCTTATTTAACTACACCTACTAACACTACTAAACCAGCTACAAAACCAACAACTAAGCCTACAACTACTAATAATAAATTAACAGTTGCAGCAAATAATGGCGTAGCTCAAATCAATTCTAAAAATAGTGGTTTATATACAACTGTTTACGATAAATCTGGTAAAACAACAAAAGAAGTACAAAAAACATTAGCAGTTTCTAAAACAGCTACATTAGGTAATGATAAATTTTACTTAGTTCAAGATTATAATTCTGGCAAAACTTATGGTTGGGTTAAACAAGGAGATGTAGTCTATAATACGGCTAAATCACCTACTTCTGTAAATCATTCATATAGCGTTAAACCTGGTACAAAAGCTTATACAGTTCCTTGGGGTACTTATAAACAAGAAGCAGGAACAGTTTCAGGTAACGGTAACCAAACATTTAAAGCTACTAAACAGCAACAAATTGATAAAGCTACTTATCTATATGGAACTGTAAATGGTATCACTGGTTGGATTAGTAAGTATTATTTATCTGAACCAACTTCAACTAAATCAACTGTTGCTAAACCTAAAATGGCTTTTAAATCATATGCTGTAACAAACGAAGAAACACCTAAAACTCAAACTACGGCTAAAACTAACATTACTCAAACTACTAAAAAAATTGGTCAAGTAAAACTTAACAACTCTGGTATTCGTAGTTCTGTATATGATAAAACAGCTAAAAATGGTGCTAAATACGCAAATCGTACTTTCACAATTTCTAAACAAAGAACTGAAGGTAATCAAACTTATGTGTTATTACAAAACACAGTATCAAACACACCATTAGGCTGGGTTAACATTAATGATATTAATGTTCAAAACCTAGGAAATGAAGCTAAAGAAACAGGTAAATATAAAGTGAATAGCAATAATAATGGGCTTTATTCAATTGCATGGGGAACTAAAAACCAACAATTATTACCTACAAGTCAATTAGTAAATCAAACTTTTAACGCTTCAAAAGCTATATATGTAGGTAACGAAAAATATTTATATGGTACAGTTAACAATCGCACTGGTTGGATTGCAGCAAAAGACTTAGAACAATCTAATACTAATAATCCTGCAACGCCATATAATTATACTTTCGTTATCAAAAATAATAATGGTTATTATTATGATGATCCTGCTGCAAAGAACGGTTATTCATTAAAAACTTATTATGAAAAACCATTTGTAGTCATTAAACAAAAACAGCAAAATGGTGTTACTTGGTATTACGGTAAATTAACTAATGGTAAATATGCTTGGGTTAAAGCAAACGATTTAACAAAAGAATTGGTTAAGTATTCAAATACAGGACGTACATTAAACCAAATGGCTTCTATTCAAAGTAATTTAAGCTATGGCCCACAAGTTCAAAGAACTCCTGGCGTATGGTCAAATGCAACTTACTATGAAACAAAAAATGCTATGGATTCTAATAAATTAGCTAAAAATCCTGTATCTAAATATCAATTTTTACGTTTAGATCAACCACAGTATTTATCTGAAGCTACTTTAAATAAATTACTTAAAGGTAAAGGCGTACTTGAAAACCAAGGTGCAGCATTTAGTCAAGCGGCTAAAAAATATGGCTTAAATGAAATTTACTTAATTTCACATGCTTTATTAGAAACTGGAAATGGACAATCTCAATTAGCTAAAGGTGCTAACATTACAAACGGTGTAGTAAATACTCGTTCTGCAACTAAATATCATAATGTATTTGGTATTGGTGCTTATGACTATAATGCTCTAGGCGAAGGATTAAACTTTGCTAAAGCGTCTGGTTGGAATTCAGTTTCAAAAGCGATTATCGGTGGAGCTAAATTCATAGGTAATTCATATGTGAAAGCTGGACAAAACACGTTATACAAAATGCGTTGGAATCCTGCACACCCAGGTACACATCAATATGCAACAGATATTAATTGGGCAGATTCAAATGCACAAGTATTAAAAGGATTATATGATCAAATCGGAGAAGTTGGTAAATTCTTTGATATTCCTACATTTAAATAATTCTTATTTCGACTAACAAGATAATTCTTGTTAGTCGATTTTTATTACGTCCCCCTTCTCTTTTCTATGATCCTATAACCTTTAAAAGGAAATTTTCTTGTTAATATTATTCCGATATAAATAAAGAAAGCAATTTCTATCTTATTTCAATAGAAATTGCTTTCTTTATATTTATTAAATCTATAAATCATTGACTCACGACATTTTTAATATCTTTATCATCCATTAATGAAAACTATGGCGACTATTTAACTTGTTTAATAATTGATTTAAACTTTCGATTTCGTTTTCTGATAAGCATTGACATCTAGCCTCTATTAATTCACATCGAGCAGTATTTATCTGCTTAATTAATGCTCGTGCTTCCTCTGTAAGAATTAATTCCTTACATCTTAAATCTTCATGTGACTGCTGACTTGTAATATATCCTTTCAATACAAGTTTTTTAATCCATCGTGACACAATCGATTGTTCTCGACTAATCTTCATTGTTAAATCATATTGTGATAAACGGTCGTAATTATACAGTATTCGTAATAACTCTAATTGTTCTGATGTAATGTCTGTTCTTTGTCCAAAGCGTCGGTTAACTATATTCAAATCGTTGTTAGTAAGTGTAATAAGTTTTTCAAGTTGTTTATACATGCTGTTTCTACTCCACTTTATTTAGTTGATAATATTATATGCTTTTTTTATAAGATATACAATAGAATTTTATATTGTAGTCAAAATCGTTGCATTATCGCCATAAAATATAATAAATTAAGTACAGTTAAACAATAAAAAGGAGACATATTTATGCCTTCCATTAAGGACAGGGATTATTTTTTTGATAATGCCCGAGCGATACTTATATTTTTAGTAGTGTTTGGACATCTATTACAGCCGTATACTTCAGAAGATAAAAATTTATCAGCACTATATCTAGTTATTTATAGTTTCCACATGCCAACATTTTTATTTATATCAGGTTACTTTGCTAAAAATTTAGACAAACCTTATTATTTAGAAAATATTGCTAAAAAATTATTATTACCGTATTTCATATTTTTCGCATTTTACTCGGTGTATTATTTTTTAACTGGAAAAAGCGATAGTTTACAATTAGATCCATTCAACCCTGTATTTGCATTATGGTTTTTATTAACGTTATTCTTCTTCCATGTCGTTTTAGTTATTGTAAGAAGATATAATCCATGGATTGTTCTTACTATTTCCATTGTTTTTTCAGTATTTGCCGGTTATTCGGCTAACATTGATGAATACATGAGTATTTCTCGTACCATTGTATTCTTCCCAATTTTCTATTTAGGTCATTTATTTACTAAAAACCAAAGTATGGTGTTAAGAAGTAAAAAATGGGTGCCTATCTCCATTTTAGTATTTATCCTTTACTTTGTAGGTTATTATTTACATCCAATTAATTCTGATTGGTTATTAGGTAGTACGCCTTATACTTCATTAGAACAAAATGCCGAAGACGTATATAGTCCACTGAAACGTTTACTATTGTATGTAGTTATTTTAGTGTCGATGTTTGCATTCTTAAATTTAACATCTCAAAAATTACGTTTTTATACCTATATTGGTAGTAGGACAATGTATGTCTATTTATTACATGGTTTAATTATTGGTATTATTCGTGGATTTGAACTCTATCCATTTAAATCGCCAATTTCTGTATTTACTTATCTATTTTTATTTATTACATCTGGCATTATAGTTTATATCTTATCGAACCGGTGGATATGTAAATGGACAAATCCAATCATAAACTTAAAATCCCCTTCTAAATTCAAAGGGTAATGTTTATTATAAAATTAATTCGTATACCAAAATGTAGTGCTTAAAATATGTTATGATTGTAATAATTTGAAAGAATTATACGACATTTCAAACATTAAAAGTACTATATTTTGGTATTTTTTAGAGGAGTAATGATTTATGAAATTACAATTAAATGAGCAGTCAAAATTTTTAAAAGCACCTAGTATTCGACAATTTTCAAACCGTATGAAAGATATTGATGATTGTATCAATTTAACAATTGGGCAGCCTGATTTTCATATGCCAGAAGTGGTAAAAGACGCTTACATCAAAGCCATTAAAAATGACCAAACAAGTTATTCTCACAATAAAGGGATCATAGAAGCTAGACAGGCTATAAGTAATTATTATCAAAATAAATATGGTTTCGAATATAGTGTTGATGAAATAATTATGACTAATGGTGCTAGTGAAGCTTTAGATACTACATTGCGTAGTATTATCAATCCAGGAGATGAAATTATCATTCCAAGTCCTACATATGCGGGCTATATCCCTTTAATTCAAACTTTAGGTGCTGTGCCAAAATTTATTGATACTACCGAAACATCTTTCAAAATCACACCAGAATTGTTGAATCAATATATCAATGAAAATACAAAAGCTGTTTTACTTAATTATCCTACAAATCCTACAGGCGTGACATTAAATCGTGAAGAAGTCAGCGATATTGTAAATACATTGTCTAAATATAATGTATTTATCATTAGTGATGAAATCTATGCAGAAAACACGTTTAATGGTGTTCATACTTCTTTCGCTGAATTCGATGAGATTAGAGATCAATTAATACTCATCAGTGGTTTAAGTAAATCACATTCAGCAACTGGTATCCGTGTTGGATTTTTAATTGGACCAGAATATTTAATTGAAAAATTAACTTTCATGCATGCATATAATTGCATTTGTACAAATGTTCCAGCTCAACATGCATGTATCGCTGCATTAAATGAAGGTTTAGAAGCGCCAAAATATATGAATAAAGCTTATATTGAGCGTCGTGACTATTTAATCGAAAAACTTCAAGACCTTGGTTTCGAATTAAATGCTGTACCTGAAGGCGCATTTTACATTTTCCCAAGTATAAAAAATTATACAGATGATGATTTTAATTTTTGTGTTGATGTGTTAGAAAAAGCTCACGTTGCTATGGTACCTGGTTCGTCCTTTACAGATATTGGGAAAGGCCATGTAAGAATTTCTTATGCTTATGATATGTCATTACTCAAAGAAGGTATGTCACGTTTAGAAGATTATTTAAAAGAGCAATATCCGGAACAATTTCCAACTAATAAATAAATCATAAACACAGTAAAAAACCCCTTAAAGTATGATGGCTTTAACACCATACTTTAAGGGGTTCGTTTATATCAAATCTTATGGGAATTTAGGGAATTGGTCAAAGTCAGGGTCACGTTTTTCTTTAAATGCGTCACGACCTTCTTTAGCTTCATCAGTTGTATAATAAAGTAAAGTTGCATCTCCAGCCATTTGTTGTAAACCTGCTAAGCCATCTGTATCTGCATTCATAGCTGCTTTTAAGAAACGTAGTGCTGTTGGTGAATGTTTCATGATATCTTGACACCAAACAACTGTTTCGTCTTCTATTTGATCTAATGGAACGACAGTATTAACTAATCCCATGTCTAATGCTTCTTGTGCATTATATTGACGACATAAGTACCAAATTTCTCTTGCTTTCTTATGTCCAACAATTCTTGCTAAATAACCAGAACCATAACCAGCATCAAATGAACCTACTTTAGGACCAGTTTGTCCGAAAATAGCATTGTCTGCTGCAATAGTTAAGTCACATACTACGTTTAATACGTTACCTCCACCAATAGCATAACCACGTACCATTGCGATAACTGGTTTTGGAATAACTCTGATTAAACGTTGTAAATCTAATACATTTAAACGAGGAATGTCATCTTCGCCAACATAACCACCGTGTCCACGTTTCTTCTGATCTCCACCAGAACAGAATGCTTTATCTCCTTCACCAGTTAAAATAATAACTGATATTTTTTGATCATCACGCGCACGTGAAAAGGCATCAATCATTTCAGCTACTGTCTTAGGTGTAAATGCATTACGTACTTCTGGACGATTAATTGTTACCTTTGCAATTCCATCGTAAAATTCATATTTAATTTCATCATATTCTCTAAGTGTTTCCCACTGTCTAGTCATTTTGCTCCTCCTTTAAAAAACCTAATATTATTGTATCAAATTCCGCGCTATCTTCCACGTGAATTGTATGACCTACTTCAGAAACTATTGTTTTTCTACTATTAATAATTTGTTCATTCATCTTTTGGGCAATATTTACAAATTTCTCATCTTTTTGACCAGCTAATATAATTGTCGGTATTTGAATGTTAATAAGTGATGGCCATAAATTTGGCATTTGCCCTGTACCATAATCTCTCAAAGCTTTTGCTAACTTACTAGGATCTTGATTCATTCTGTTTTGACGAATTTGTTTTTTAACTGATTTATCTAAATCATATTGGGATGCAAATAACGGTAATCTTTCCCAATCGTTAACAAATATTTCCAGTCCAGCAATTTCTAATACTTTCGCTCTAGCATTATCAACTTGTTGTCGTTCTATCTGATCTTCTTCTTTTTGTATACCGGGCGACGTGCTTTCTAATATTAAACCTGACAATTCATTAGTACCATGTAATGCATAGTAAAGTGATACTCTACCACCCATAGAATAACCTAATAAATATTGATGATATTGATGATATTCACTTAATATTTGGTCTAATTTTTGACTTATATATGAAAAGTTCCATTCTTGGTCCATAGGTGAATCATCATTACCATGTCCTGGCAAATCAACAGTCAATACATTAACTTGTTTAGTCAACGTATCTATATGACTATCAAATGTTGATCCATCACTAATAAAGCCATGTAACATAATCAACAATTGATTGGATGGTTTGTTGGATGAATAAAATTTATGATGTAGCATTAATTATTTCACTCAATTTCTTATATAAAATTTGATGTTGCTGTAAATTGTCTTCTCTATCAGTAATGATTTCATATACGATAGCGCCGGATTGTGAAAGCGTCATATCTTTAAATTCAGATAAAGTATTAAAACGTTTGAAATTAAATTCATATAATAATGCGGCATGTTCAAAATCCAACCCAGTTGGTGTACCAAATAAACGCTCAAAGTATTCTGATGCAGATGATTTTTGAGGTAAATATGAAAAGATACCTCCCCCATCATTATTCAATAAAATTACATTTAAGTGTATGTTATTTAATTTTGACATGAGTAGTCCATTCATATCGTGGTAAAAAGCTAAATCTCCAATTAATAAAGTAACATGTTTATGAACTGCCATACCTAATGCTGTAGATACAACACCATCAATACCATTGGCACCACGATTGGCATAGATTTCAGCTTCACTATTAAATAATAGATTATCAACATCTCTTACTGGCATACTATTACTTACAAATAATGCATCTTGTTTAGTTAGTTTTGAAATCAATTCTCCTACATAAGCCGCTTCATCAGTAGCATGTTGTAGATAATCATTTATTTCAATACGAGCTTGCTTTTCTAATGTTTGCCATCTCTCTATCCATGCTTTTCTATTAATAGGTTGGTTATTCTTTAAAGATCTGAAAAAGTCATTCGCAGATATTTCATAAGAAACATCAGGCGGTACTGGAAATACATCAATTTTATCATTATTTTGAACTAATATTTGAAACGCTGATGTAGCCTTCAACCATTGATTTAACTTTTTAGATATAACAGGTTTACCAACTCTAATTACAAAATCGACTTCCCAATCCATACCAGCTCGATACAATAAATCATACGTTGTAATAACATTAGGATGATTATTACGTCTTAACTGACTTAGCGGATCGGCTAACACAGGTAAATCATTTTCAGTTGCATAAGATAATATTTGGTCAACTTCTTGGTGTTGCATATCACCTACTATGATTAAACCTTTATCTTTTTCTATCTTTTCTTTGATTGGCATAACATCAATCATTTTTTGATAATGTGGTAGTGTCTTAGATTCTGATTTTAATAATTCTGTTCTATCTAAATTAGGTGTTAAAGGTTCTCTAAATGGTAAATTAAAGTGAATTGGTCCTTTGTGTGGTCCAAATAAATACTGACTAGCAATTTGCATTTGATAATGAATAGTATCTAGCATATTTGTTGTTCCATCAGCAATTGGCATATCAAATTGGAAATTCACATAGTTACTAAACATATTCACTTGATTAATTGCTTGTGGCGCTCCTACACTTCTTAGTTCATGAGGACGATCACTAGTTAAGACAATAAGTGGTATACGACTAATCTGACTTTCAGCAATTGCTGGTGTATAATTAGCTGCTGCTGTACCAGAAGTACATAATATAGCTACAGGTCTCTCGCTACCTTTTATTAAACCTAATGCAAAAAAGGCAGCGCTTCGTTCATCTGGATGAATCCAAGTTTTAATGTTTGAATGCGCTTCTAATGCGATAGCTAATGGGGTCGAACGAGATCCCGGACTAATTACAACTTCTCTTACGCCATAAGCATATAATTCTGATGCAAATGTAAATACTTGAGTTGTTAATGCTTCATTATAATTACTCATTTTCATCTACTCCTAATGCATTCATCATTGGTGAAAATTTTACTGCTGTTTCAGCAATTTCACTATCTGGATCAGAGTCTTTCACTATTCCACAACCTGCAAATAATGTTGCTTGATCGCCTTTAATTAACATCGAACGAATAGCTACTATAAATTCACAATCATCATATACATCAATAAAACCTACTGGTGACCCATATAAACCACGTGTTCCAAATTCTTTTTTCTCAATAAATTCTAATGCTTCATCTTTAGGGTATCCACCTAATGCAGGTGTAGGATGCAAACGATCGATTAAACTAATATATGAATGATCATTTAACTTACCTTCTATTTGTGTATATAAGTGATATAAATGGTCATTTTTTAAAATATTAGGTGTTTCATTGTAGTCTACATCTTCAACATAAGGTTGAATATCATTTAAGATACTTTCAACGACAAATTGATGTTCACCTAAATTCTTTTTGTCATTTAGAAAAGCATTTATATTCGCTTGATCTTCCTGTTCATCATGAGATCGTTTAATTGTTCCAGCAACAGCTTTAGTAGATAGAACTTGATTCTCAACTTTGATTAATTGTTCTGGTGTTTGTGAAAAGAAGACAGATTGATTTGATTCAAGTAAAAAGATATAACTATTTTTTTCATTTTTTAAAGCTTTAGATAAAACATATGGAATGCTGATTTCTTCATCAAATTTAATTAAACGTCTACGTGCTAAGACAATTTTCTTAGAATAATCTATACTTTCGATGGCTTCTTTAACCAAGTCACGCCATTCGTCTAAATAAATATCTTCCATTCTTGTCACATTACCTATATGCTCATCGTATGAATCTACATTGGCCTGCTCAAATTGACTAACTAATGTTTTAAAAGCATCTATATCAAATTTATCTCTTTCTGTTGTGTAAGTGATAAAATGACGTTGTCCCTCTGTTGAGATTAAAACTTCAGGTAATACTAAATGATTTAAACCGTATTCTCTCCACTCATCATCTGATTTATGTTTTGAAAATTGAAAACCACCACATAAACGTAAATGGTGTTTTTCACTATCTGGATGTATTAATTCTATATCTTTTTTTAAGGCTTCCCATTCTTTAAAGATAGACTGTTTATTTTCGAAATTATTTTTGAACTTTCGAATTGCATGATATCCGAAATATGAAGATTGATTATCGTTTAGACGTAAATAAAAACGATCACCTGCTTGTGATTCAGTTAAATGAAATAACGTACTTGGATCTATACTTTGGTTGATTTCAACTTCTACTGAGACCCAATCTTTAGAGCTTCCATATAACTTATTGACAATCTCATCTTCTTTAACGTTAACAGCCATTCATTTCACTTCTTTCTTCTATATTTACTCATTAGTATATTGTATCATTTTTCAAACTTAATTTTAGTGGAATTGCTTAATAAAGTAATGCAATTTTTCACGTGAATTGACCTTTATTAATAATTACTTTAAAATATTAATGTTAAAACTATAAAAAAATAAGAGGTTATAAATTATGGCAGATCAATATCAACAATATTCAACTGTGAAAAAATATTGGCAATTAATGAGACCTCATACTTTAACTGCTGCAGTTGTTCCCGTGTTAGTGGGTACTGCATCGGCTAAACTATATCTTCTAGGAAGCGAAGATCATCTAAAATTTAGTTTATTCTTAGCAATGTTACTTGCTTGTTTGTTAATTCAAGCAGCTACCAACATGTTTAATGAATATTACGATTTTAAAAAAGGTCTAGATGATCATACATCCGTAGGTATTGGTGGCGCTATTGTACGTAATGGTATGAGCCCTAAATTAGTTATGAACATCGCAATTGCCTTTTACATTATTGCCGCTTTACTAGGTATATTCCTCGCTTTCCAAAGTTCATTTTGGATTATTCCTATTGGGATTGTATGTATGGCGATTGGTTATTTATATACTGGCGGTCCAATTCCAATTTCTTGGACACCGTTTGGTGAATTATTCTCCGGCTTGTTTATGGGTATGATTATTATTCTTTTATCATTCTTTATTCAAACTGGAAATGTACAAGGATTAATTGTATGGTTAAGTATTCCTATCGTTATTACAATTGGTCTTATTAACATGGCTAACAACATTAGAGACCGTGTTAAAGATAAAGCAAGCGGACGTAAAACTTTACCAATTTTACTTGGTAAACGAGCATCTGTTATCTTTATGGCAACTATGTATATCGTTGCGTATTTAATTGTCATTTTCACTGCATTATTTAAATCTGGTGGATCACTCTTCTATTTATTAGTATTATTGTCATTCCCAATGCCAATTAAAGCTGTTAGAAGATTTAATAAAAACGACACACCAGAAACAATGATGCCAGCAATGGCTGCTACAGGAAAAACAAATACTATTTTCGGTATTTTATATGCATTAGGCATTTATATTAGTGCATTACTTGGCGCAATTTAATTAAATATATAGATAGTCGACAATGAACATGTTCATTGTCGATTTTTTTATTGTTTAATCATATGTTGATATATATGACCGTATAGATCAATATCACTAACTGTTTTAAAACCTAGTTTTTCGTATAATCTTTGTGCTCTAGTATTACCATAATCGCAATTTAAACTCCATTTTTTATCAGAATGATTTTCAATCACATACTTTAATAAACTTGTGGCTATTCCTTTACCTCTATATTCCGGGAAGGTAGCAACTGTTTCGATATACATTTCATCATCTTCTGCTTCTTTAATAGGTAATGGTGTACCAAATGCTCTGATATCTTCATCGAGTGGAAGTTCAAGCCATTTCTTTTCATATTCAAGTTCATTTTCACCATCATATGCAATTAAACAACCTGCTACTTCGCCATCTTCCTCATAAACCCAAACGTTCTCATAATAACTACGATATTTAACATTGACCACACTCAATTCTAAAATATGAATAATTCGTTCTTTACTTATTTGCTTCACCATATCTAATTCCATGTCTTCCCATATCATATAACATAATTCCGCTATTCTTTTATTATCACTAGGATGCGCTTGTCTAATCATCAAATACCCTTCCTTTATTAAGTGTCATAATTTAATTATATAGAAACTACGCTACGATATAAACGAAAGTCATCATCTAATTTCCAATAGTTATCATGACTCATTTTAAAAATGTCTTTGTTGATATCATAATATATAACACATACCTATAATTACAGTTTAATTGAATAACTAACCTTTAATTGTTTAAAATAAAAATTAAGGAGGCAGTCAATCATGAAAGTGAACAAACTTATTTATATACTTGTAGCAATCTTTTTAGGCGGCGTGGGTGTCCATAAATTTTATGCCGATAAAGTTGGTCAAGGCGTACTACATCTCGTTTTCTTTTGGACAGGAATTCCTAGTATTGTAGCAATTGTACACGCTATTATCGTTGCATTTACTAAAAAAGCTGATAAAGATGGATATATTGTATTCGAAAGGTAAAAAATGATTATAATATTCATATAAAAATCATATCTTACATTTAAAATGTTGAAATTTGGGTATATATAACTTAAATAGAACAAAAATAAAGGGAGATTTTTTAATGATGAATATTATTAAACGCGCAATTAGAATAGTTATTACAGGTTACATTGTAAAAGCTATCCGCAATTTAATTTCAGGTAAATCAAACGGTGGAAAATAAATATTTGAGTTATGTGAAAAAGTCAGTCCTAAATGGGCTGACTTTTTGCTTTACTATAATTTTTTAAGTTCACAAGCTAAATCTTTATCATTTAATTGATCGCTTTGATTAAGATGTATGATAATATTTTCCTTTTCAGATTGAGTTCTATTTTGACTCATTTTAAATGCTGCTTCAAGTTTGTTAATTTTAACTTTAAATCCAACAATACCTTTAATTTGTTGTTTTGCTTCTTTAGATAAATTATTCCAAGTTGCACCATTAGGTCGATGGTTTTCATATTTATCAAGCATTTTAATTAATTCACTTTCTAATTCTTCAGTTGTTAATAATTGTCCTGTTCCATATGCATGAACGCTTTGGTAATCCCAAGTCGGCACATCTTCAGTATCATACCAAGTTGAAGATATATATCCATGAGACCCTTGAAAAATGATTAATACTTGCTGATTCTGATCGATCGTTTTCCATTGTTCATTACCTTTAGCAAAGTGACCCGAAATGTATAATTCATTATGTTTTTCTTCAATATTTACTGGTAAATGAGTAGCAATTGGTGTCGTTCCATTATAAGTAACTATCGTGACAAAATTATGTTCATTCATAAATGATTTAATCATTTCATAATCATGGATTTGATATTGCTTTGGAATATACATATAATTCTCCTCCCTTTTATATAGCAATAGACATTATTTCATCAATTTGTTTATCTTTTCCCATATAAAAAGTATGTTCCCCTATTTTTTCAAAGCCAAGTTTTTTATAAAATTGAATTGCTTTTAGATTGTGTTCCCAAACGCCTAACCATATTTTGTTGTATCCATGTTCTCTTGCAACCTTTAAAGCATGATTATAAAGTTCTCTTCCAACACCCATTTTTTGATAATGGTTAAGTACGTAAATTCGTTCAATTTCAATATATTCATTACCAAAATCTTCGGTTTGTGCCTTGTTAATATTGAGTTTTAAATACCCAGCCAATTGATCTTCAACATAAATAAAATATATAAATGAATCTTCATTTTGCAATTCTTTAAGCACATTATTATCAGTGAAAGTTTGTTTCAAATAATTATCAATATCTTCATCTTTATTTTGTGGTCTAAATGTTTCATTAAAAGTCTTATACTCAATATTTTTTAATTTTTCTAAGTCCTCTTCATTACATTGTCTTATTAACATAGTAATAACCCCTTTTTAATATATTCGCTTGTTACCATTTTTAACATTTTTCCAATCCTCAGATATATTATGTTTAACTCTATTCAACATTTTTGATAATTCATCAATTTCTTTATTATTGAATCCCTCTAATGCCACTTCATTGGAATGATTGTTTTCCCTTATAATAAATGGATATAATTTCTGCCCTTTTTCAGTAGGATATAACAATTTGTTCTTTTTATTATTTTCATTATAGGTTTTATATATAAAATTGTTCTTTTCCAAATTTTTAATTGATCTTGATGCTGTAGCTCTATCAATTTTCAACATATCTACAAGTTGCTCTTGTATCATACCTGGATTTTCACAAATTCTTACTAAATAGATAAATTGACCTTTTGAAAGTTTCAAATCTTTAAATTCAATATTACTGATTGAATCTAATGCTCTTGCTATTATTCCTATATCTCTTAAAATATCTTGCAAATTCTACACCTCTTTTTATTGCATTTGCAATAATTTTACAAACTAAGAATAACACATTTATGGTATATTTACGAATTTAATATGATTTTTAGTACATGTTTCTGCGTATCTCTGAATTATTTTAAACTACCTTACCAAATGAATACTAAGTGACAAGAAATAAAAATCAATATATAATAAAATAAATTTTATAAGTAATAATATTTATAACTATAT
>NZ_RXWW01000005.1 GCF_003970495.1 Staphylococcus pasteuri | reverse complement strand
AATGGTGGAGAATGACGGGTTCGAACCGCCGACCCTCTGCTTGTAAGGCAGATGCTCTCCCAGCTGAGCTAATTCTCCTGTTATCTATTGCCTGGCAACGTCCTACTCTAGCGGAACGTTAGTCCGACTACCATCGGCGCTAAAGAGCTTAACTTCTGTGTTCGGCATGGGAACAGGTGTGACCTCTTTGCTATTGTCACCAGACAAATTAACTTACTTTATTAATGATAAACGTTTGTTTGATTGATTTCAATAGTCAATTTTACACTTTATTAAAAAGAATTTTACATTCTCTTTACTTCCTCTGTGTTTTTGACGACTTTTATATATTACTTCATTTGTTTTATAAAGTCAATGGTTTGTTTCAAGTTTTTTAAAAAACTTAGAATTAAGTCCGTTCAACTTTTCCACTTGAATTATTCTATCACATCTCTACTCACTAAACTATAGGTATTATTACTTTCTATCAATAAATTTGTTACTTTTTCAAACTAAAGGTAACAAATTGTTTAATCATTATTTTTCATTTTTATAATAAAACAAAAGCACTAACCACCTGAGTGATTAGCGCTTATATAGAAATCATTTATTTTTGTCTCATATATGGGAATAATAATACATCTCTAATTGATGGAGAATCAGTTAATAGCATAACCAATCTATCAATTCCGATTCCTAAACCACCTGTTGGAGGCATACCATATTCTAATGCTTCAATATAGTCTTCATCCATTTCATGTGCTTCATCATTACCTTGTTCTTTTTCAACTAATTGAGCTTCAAATCTTTCTTTTTGATCGATAGGATCATTTAACTCAGTGAATGCATTGGCATGTTCTCTACCTACAATGAATAGCTCGAATCTGTCTGTAAATCTTGGATCTTCCGGATTCTTTTTAGCCAATGGTGAAATATCAATTGGATGACCATATATAAACGTTGGTTGAATTAATGTTTCTTCTACTTTTTGTTCAAAGAATTCATTTAATATGTGACCATACTTCATGTTTCCAGTAATTTCAATACCATGTTCTTTAGCTAGTGCTTTAGCTTCTTCATCTGATTTAACTTCATAAAAGTCTACGCCAGTAGCTTCTTTAACTGCATCAACAATGTGCAATCTTGTCCAAGAAGACTCTAAGTCGATTTCAGTACCATTATATTGAACTTTAGCTGAACCAAGCACTTTTTGTGCAATGTGTCTAACCATTGATTCTGTTAGGTCCATAATGTCATGATAATCTGCATATGCCTCATATAATTCAATCATTGTGAATTCTGGATTATGTCGTGTAGATACACCTTCGTTACGGAATACACGTCCGATTTCGTATACTTTTTCTAGTCCACCTACAATTAATCGTTTTAAATGTAGTTCGATAGCAATACGCATATATAAAGTAGCATCTAATGCATTGTGATGAGTAACAAATGGTCTAGCAGCAGCACCACCAGCAATTTGGTGCATCATAGGCGTTTCTACTTCTAAGAAACCTTGTTTGTTTAAGTAATTACGCATTTCTTGAATAATCTTACTACGATTAATAAATGTACGCGTACTATTTTGGTTAGTGATTAAATCTAAGTAACGTTGACGGTAACGTTGCTCAATATCTTGCAATCCATGGAATTTATCAGGTAATGGTCTTAAAGCTTTAGTTAATAAAGTAAATGATTTAGCTTTTACTGATAATTCACCAGTATTAGTTTTGAACATTACACCTTCAACACCAACAATGTCTCCTAAGTCAGCGTTTTTCCATAAATCAAATTGTTCATCTCCAACTTGATCTTTTCTTACATAGATTTGGATTTGCCCTGATAAATCTTGAACATGTGCAAATCCCGCTTTACCTTTACCACGTTTAGTCATAATGCGTCCAGCTATAGCTACATGGCTTTGTTCTTCTTTTTCATGTAATTCTTCTTTTGAGAATTCGTCCCAATCTGTTTTTAGCTCAGATGCTGATGCAGAACGATCATATCTTTGACCAAATGGATCAATTCCTAAATCTCTTAATTCTTGTAATTTTTGTCGACGGACCTGCATTTGGTCATTCATTTCTTCTGACATAACTTTCTCTCCTTTAGGCTTCTTGTTTTCAGTTAATTATTTTATACGTTCTAGTTGGAAATATTATAAATTAGCAACCATTTGTTGTTCTATTGATACTTGATACAATGTTTTTAATTCCAAAAATTATTTTAGCACTTTTAAGATGCTAAAAGCATATTTCCCTTTTCTATAACATAACGTCAATATAGTTACCTTTCAATTCTACTAAACCATAAAGATGTTATAAAGGAATTTTTACTTTATCCTAACGCATGAGTTTAAATCCATTATAAAATAAATGCTTTTTCAATTTATTCTTTGTACTTTTTAACTGTATTATCCTCAGTGACTATTGACCCAATCGTTTTATTAGAGCGAGGTTCAATTTGTTTAGAGGCAATGTCGTTCAATGGAATCAATACAAAAGCACGCTCAACCATTCTAGGATGAGGTACTACCAAATCATTCTCTTCTATAATGTTATTTCCATATAATAATATATCTATATCTAATGTACGAGGTCCCCATCTAATTTTTCTAACACGATGAAGTTCTTGTTCTGTATCTAAACAACATGTTAACAATTGTCTTGCTGTTAATGTTGTTTCAATTTCTATACATAAATTTAAAAATTTAGGCTGATCGGTATACCCTACTGGATCTGTTTCATATATAGGGGATATATCTGTAACATCAATATTTTCGTATTGATTTAAGATTTGAATAGCTTGCTTTAATTGTTGCTCTCTGTCGCCTATATTACTTCCCAAACCTAAATATGCTTTAATCATTTAATGACTCTCCCTCACTATTTCAATACCTACTCCATCGTAGTGACCAGATATAGGTGGGTTCTCTTTAGTGATTCTAACTTTTGTTTCCATTACACGATTATAGTGTGAATTTATACGTTTTGCAATACGTTCAGCTAGATGCTCGAGTAAATTCGAAGGCTCACCCTCAACAATAGATTTTACATCTTCAAACACTTCTCCATAATGGACTGTATCCTTTACATCATCTGACTTACCAGCGTCTTTCAAATCAACTTTTAAAGTGAGATCTACAACAAATATTTGTCCTATTTCATTTTCAGCTGACAATGCCCCATGATATCCGTAAAAACGCATTCCATTAAGAAATATGATGTCTTTCATTTTCATTCTCCTTTAAAAAGTCCATACCTTGTGCAATTCGAGCGTTGAGTTCGACATGGTGAACTCTGACAGCTTTAACGCCCTTCATTATACCATAGGCAGTTGTTGATGCTGTAGCTTCATCCCTCTCTAAAGGTTTGGTATCTTTACCTATCATTTCCTTAATAAACCTTTTACGACTAGTCGCAAGTAATACCGGATATTCTGTAGCTACTAATTCATCAAGTCGAGCCATCACTTCATTTTCTTCTTCACGTGTTTTCGCAAAACCTATACCTGGATCAAGCCAAATTTTTTCTTGAGGAATACCAGCCATCTCAGCTTTATTAGCTTGCGATAATAAAGTTACTAACATTTCATCGACAACTGGTTTATCTCTTTGTCCATCACCATTATGCATAAGTACGATTTCTGCATTGTAATTAGCGACAACTTCAAATATTTTAGGGTCAAACAATCCAGCCCATTGATCATTAATCATTGTAGCGCCTAATTTTAAACAAGCTTCAGCTACTTCACTTCTATATGTATCTATTGATATTTGTGTATCGAGTTCTATTAAAGACTTAACTACAGGTACAACTCTATCTAACTCTTCCTCAAGCGTAATTTCTTTATATCCTGGTCTTGTTGATACACCACCTACATCAATAATATCAACACCTTCATTTATCATTTCTTTCGCTCTTTCAACCGCATTTTCAACTGAATTGTATTTTCCACCATCTGAAAATGAGTCTGGCGTAACGTTAAGTATGCCCATAATTTTTGTTTTTGACATTTAATCACCTTTTCATTTCATTAATATAAATATCATTAGTCTCACTTATAATGATATCATTACTCACATAATAATTTCAGTGTCAAAATCAGAATGTTCGATAATTATATCGATTAATCTGTAAATAAAATGATTTCACTTACAATAAGACATAAAAAATAGCGGAGTTACACACCCCGCTAATACATCTATTATAATTAATCATCGAATGAGTATAAAGGTGTAGATAAGTAACGTTCACCATTACTTGGTAATACTGTTACTACTGTTTTACCTTTACCTAATTCTTTTGCTTTTTGAATGGCTGCATGAATAGCTGCACCTGAAGAAATACCTGATAAGATACCTTCTTCTTTAGCAACACGACGTGCCATTTCCATTGCTGTTTCATTTCCTACTTTAATAATACTGTCGTAAATATCAGTATTTAACGTATCTGGAACAAATCCTGCACCTAAACCTTGTAATTTATGTGGTCCTGGTTCTCCACCACTAAGTACTGGAGATGCTTCTGGTTCAATAGCCACAATTTCAATTTCAGGATATTGTTTTCTTAATACTTTACCTACACCTGAAAGTGTACCACCAGTTCCAACACCAGCTAAGAACGCATCAATTTTTTTACCTTCAAATTGTTCTACTAATTCTGGACCTGTTGTAAGTTCATGAATTTCAGGGTTTGCTTGGTTTTCGAATTGTTGTGGTTCAAAATAACCGTGTTCTTCTTTTAATTCTTTAGCTTTTTTAATAGCGCCTTTCATAGCTTCTGATCCTGGAGTTAATACTAATTCAGCACCATATGCTTTTAATAAGTTACGACGTTCCTGACTCATTGTTTCAGGCATAGTAAATACTGCTTTATAACCTTTTGCTGCACAGACAAATGCTAAACCAATACCTGTGTTACCACTTGTCGGTTCTACAATTGTATCACCAGGTTTAATTTTTCCTTCTTTTTCAGCTTTTTCAATCATAGCTAATGCGATACGGTCTTTTACTGAACCGCCTGGATTTTGATATTCTAATTTAACATAAATATCTGCTGCATCTTCATCAACAACATTTCTCAACTTAACTACAGGTGTATTTCCAATTATTTGTGTAATATTTTCTACTGGTTTTTGTGCCATTAAAAACACTCCTTTTCAACGAAATTAATAAAGCTTAGTCTTTTTATCGGATATCTTTATTCTATCAGAATTTTCTCAAAATACAAATATATTTTATTTATACTGAAATTGAGTAATTGTTATACATTTTAAAATCTTCCCTAAACCAAATTAAAGTAAACGTTAACTCAAAATACTACCAATATATTAATTAATTTAAGCCATAGATTCTAATAATTGATTTAATTCGGATTCACTATAATTGTATTTATTACCACAGAAGTGACAAACTGCTTCTGCACCATGATCTTCTTTAATCATATCGGATATTTCAGCTTCTCCTAATCCTTTGATTGCGTTCAAGAATTTTTCATGACTGCAATTACATTCGAATTGTACTGGAGAAGTTTCCAATATTTGAACGTTATCTTCTCCAAGTATTTCATTTAAAATACCTTCAGGTGTTAGGCCTTGTTCAATTAATTTAGATACAGGTGTCATTTGGTTAATAGCTTCTTCCAACTTATTAATAGTTTCTTCTTTAGCTCCCGGCATTACTTGTATAATAAATCCACCGGCTGCTTTAATTGTGTTATCAGGATTAACAAGTACACCTAATCCAACTGATGAAGGTGTTTGTTCACTTGTAGCATAATAATAAGTGAAGTCTTCTCCTAATTCACCTGATACAATTGGACTTGATCCAGAAAAGTAATCTTTCATACCTACATCTTTAACTACTTGAATTGAGCCTTCTGTCCCAACTGCTCTTCTTACATCTAATTTTCCTTGTTCATTTAAAGGAAAATGCGTTTGTGGATGGTCTACGTAAGCGCGTACGTTACCTTTTGCATCCGCATCCGCAATAATTTTCCCTATTGGACCGCGACCATCAACTGTTACTGTTAATTTTTGAGTTCCTTTTAACATTGCGCCCATCATTACCGTAGCAGTCATTGTTCTTCCCATTGCTGCTGAGGCTGTTGGCCATGTATAGTGTCTTGTTTGTGCTTCTTGAACTGATTCAGTTGTTAATGAAGCATATGCTCTTATTTCTCTATCAAATGCTAGGGCTTTAACTATATAATCATGTGTCATTATTTATTTCTCCTTTTAATGAGGTTCTCTATTATTTATCATTTCATATTTTGAATATCATTTTCGAATAACTATTATACATCTGTTGCTTATTTTCATGAAATTATTTGTTTCACATTATATTTACTTTGCTTTTTAAAAGAAGAATCGAGTTTCGCTATAGTCTAAGCTAACTTTCTTCTCTCGCTATTATTTATATAAAAAACATCCCCTTACTATTACAGTAAGGGGATTGAACTAAGAACTAATTATTCTCTATGATTTGGATCATTAGGATTATATGGTTTATCAATGTTTGGTGATTGTTCATGTCCTGTTGATTCAGTATCTGATTCATCATTATCATGATCACTTTCACCGTCATTATTATCTAAAGATTGTTCTTTTCGAACATCTTCATATGATTTACCATATTTACCATCTTTGAATTCTGAGTCAGTTTCTGTTACAACTTCTGCAGAATCATAATCAACTTCAGGTAATTTACCTTCATGGAATAATGATTGAATTTGTTCTGCAACCAATGTTTCCTCAGTAAGTAATGTCTTAGCAATAAGTTTTAATTGTTCTTGATGTTCTAATAAGATTTCTTTACAACGTTCATATTGTTCTTTAACAATACGTTGTACTTCTTTATCAATTTCATAAGCAATTTGACCTGAGTAATTTGGTTCACCTTGCATATCTTTACCTAAGAATACTTGGCCATTACCGCTACTAGAGAATTGTAAAGGTCCGAGTTTTTTACTCATACCATATTCAGTAACCATTGATCGAGCAATTTGTGTAGCTCTTTCAAAGTCGTTTGAAGCACCTGTAGAAACCTCACCGAAGTTAATATCTTCTGATACACGACCACCAAGTAAACCACAAATTTTATCTAATAGTTCTGGTTCTGTCATTAAGAATCGGTCTTGTTTAGGTAACATCATCGCATAACCACCAGCTTGTCCACGTGGAACGATAGTCACTTTGTGAACAACTTCTGCTTCATCAAGTACCATACCAATAATAGTATGACCTGCTTCGTGGTGAGCAACAATATTTCTTTCTTTATCAGAGATAACACGTGATTTCTTAGCTGGACCAGCGATGACACGGTCTGTCGCTTCTTCTATATCACGCATGTCAATTTTGTTCTTGCCTTCACGTGCAGCAATTAATGATGCTTCGTTTAATAAGTTTTCTAAGTCAGCACCAGAGAAACCTGGTGTTCTTTGAGAAATAGCTTTTAAATCAACAGTTTCATCAAGTGGTTTGTTTTTAGCATGTACATGTAAAATAGCTTCACGACCCTTAACATCGGGACGACCAACTTGAATTTGTCTGTCAAAACGTCCAGGACGTAATAACGCTGGGTCTAAAATGTCAGGACGGTTTGTAGCAGCAATCATGATGATACCTTCATTTTCACCAAAGCCATCCATTTCAACTAATAATTGGTTAAGTGTTTGTTCACGTTCGTCGTGTCCACCACCAACACCTGCACCACGTTGACGACCTACAGCATCGATCTCATCGATAAAGATAATACATGGTGCATTTTTCTTAGCATTTTCAAATAAGTCACGTACACGACTTGCACCAACACCGACAAACATCTCAACAAAGTCTGAACCACTTATTGAGAAGAATGGTGCGCCGGCTTCACCAGCAACAGCACGTGCAAGTAATGTTTTACCAGTACCTGGAGGTCCAACAAGTAAAACACCTTTTGGTATTCTAGAACCCATTTGTTTAAATTTCTTGTTATCTTTTAAGAAGTCTACAATTTCTACAAGTTCTTGTTTCTCTTCATCTGCACCTGCAACATCTGAGAAACGAACACGGCGTTTACTGCTATCGTACATTTTAGCTTTGGATTTACCAAAGTTCATCATACGACCGCCGCCACCGCCACCTTGAGCTTGGCTAAGGAAGAAAATAAATAATAATGCAATGATTAAAACAGGAATCAATGTTGTTAGAATACTAACAAACACACTTTGTTCTTCTTCTTCTTTAACTGTAAATTTCAATCCATCTTGTTTCTGAGCTGTATCAGTAATTTTTTGTAAATCTTTTTCGTTGTTAAATAAAATTGTTGATGAATAATCTTCACCTTTTTTTGTTTTACCGCTTACCATGTATACGTTTTGTTCAGGTTGAATTTCTAATGATTTTAAATCGCCTTTATCCAATTTACTAACAAACTGCGTATATGTAAGTTGCTTTGGCATATTTCCATTACCATTTAGGAAAGAAAAAAGGCCAAATATTATAACGCCTATAATTGCGATAACTAGCACATTGCGAAACGCTTTCTGCATGTGTCATTTCCTCCTACTTCCAATAATAAAACTAACAAAAATTGTAACACAATACATCTTGACCAGGCTACTATTTCAACTTTAGTATTGGTTCTTCAATTTTAGTCAACTTCCACTATATAGATTTTTAATTTTTAGTTATATCATGATTTAAAAATAAGTAATGTCATGTTTAATTTAGACATCGTGATTTAAATTGAGTCTACACTAAAATGATGTTTAATCATAGTAATAAAACATCGTACCCAACTTTTTAACATCAAAATTAACTTGTTACTTTATGAATATACTTCCGGTTTTAAAGTGCCGATGTAAGGTAAGTTTCTATAATGTTCTCCGTAATCAAGTCCGTATCCAACTACAAACTCGTCAGGAATTTTTTTACCTACGTATTTTGCTTCAATATTAGCTTTTCTACGATTTGGTTTATCTAATAAAGTAACAATTTCTAATGAGTTTACTTTTCTTGATTGTAATAATTCAGTAATTGATTTCAATGTTGTACCAGTTTCTAAAATATCTTCAATAATTAAGACATCTTTGTTTTCAATAGAAGAACCTAAATCTTTGATGATTTGAACTTCACCAGTTGATTCAGTACCACCGTGATAACTTGACACATCCATAAAATCAATCGATAAATGTGTATCAATACGTTTGATTAAATCCGCCATAAACATGACTGATCCTTTTAAAATCCCAATACAAACAAGTGGTTTATCTTGATAATCTTTAGTCAACTGTTCTCCTAAGTCCTTACAAATGGTTTGAATTTCTTCTTCACTCATTACAATATTTTTTATATCCTTATGCATTTGCTATTCATCTCCAATATTTCTAATGTTTATATAATGTTTATAGTTTTTATTGATATATAACTGACCCACAGCGATAACATTTCCCTCTGCATTAATAACAATTGGTAAACGATTGCGTTCAATAGCATCGATTTTACAATCAATCAATAACCGACTTACTTTTTTATGTTTGTTTTCACTACCGTTTAATAAAAAACGGTCACCATTTTGACGTGTTCTTATAGTTAATGGTAATTGTTCTAACGGGAAATCTGATTGTATGATAATTTCATAATCTCCAAAGTGATATGTATGAGGTGTTTCGATGACTTTTATTGAACTTACATCGTTCATTTCTGTATTAGTCATTATTATAAATGTATCATATGAAATTTGAATTATCCATTTATCTGTAATATCAATCGTAAATTGTGATTTTTGACTTGCAAATTGGTCAAACCATGACTGATACATTTTATCAGATATTGAAGTTGCTAAGGAGATTTTTTCAAATATTTGGTCAAGTACATGCACCTTTACATTATCTGTTAATTGATTAAAGCTGGTTCTTGGAATAGTAATTTTAGTTCGATTCGCCTTTATAAGAGCTTGTTCATCAATAAATTGGCTCGCTAAATTGCGAAGTGTTTCTAATTCTTGATCATGCCAAGATTTTAACTTTAATAAGTGGTCGATACTTAATTGCTCGTTGTCTAAAATCGCAGGTAAAATACGATTACGTATATCATTTCTTACATATACGTTTTTGTGATTTGATGCATCTTCATAAAATGGAACATGAAATTCCGATTGATACTTCTTAATTTGATCTTTAGAAATATTTAATAACGGCCGACAAAGTTTATAATGTTGACGATTTGATTCATAAGCAATGCCCAGAGTACTACGAGTAAATCTCCCTGTAAACAACCTATAAAATATAGTCTCAATTTGATCATCTTGATGATGTGCTGTTAATAATACATCAGCCTTAAGTTTTTTCATCATAAAATCAAACCAGTCGTAGCGATATTGACGCGATTCGTTTTGAATACTATTTCCCGCTTCTACGATATTATTTAAATCAAGGTGTTTAATATAATAGTCAATATGGTGTTTTTCGCAAAACGTTTTAAAGAACGTTTCTTCCTCTGCTGATTCTTGTCGTAAGCCATGATTAACATGAATGCATGTTAATTTACGATATGTATGTTGATATTCATTTAATAAAAGATGTAATAGGCACATGCTATCTATTCCTGTTGATACAGCTAATACAATATGGTCATCTTTTGACCAACCTGTTGAATTCATTTCCATCAACTATTCACCTCCGCACAAGCTAATCAAATACCAAATCATCATTACAATAAAAATAGACTGCTCCTTCATCAAGAAACAGTCTTAGATTGTCTGTCCATTTACAGAAACTCACAATACAAAAGTTATATTATTGTAACAGACTTAATTTATGAAATTAACGTTTTGAACCTTTACCGCCTCGTCTAGATTCAGTTTGACGTTTTATAGAAGTTAATTTATCTTCACTATCTTTTAAGAAGTTACTTAATTTCTTTTCAAAGTCTTCACCTTTTGGCGCTGGTTTACTTTGATTTGATTTATTATTATGATGTGGTTTACGTTGTGGGCGATCTTTAGCCTTTTTAATTGAAAGACTAATTTTGCCATCATCTGCAATTGAAAGTACTTTTACTTCTACTTCATCACCTAAAGATAAATGATCTTCCACATTTTCAACGTAGTTATCAGCCACTTCACTAATATGGACTAAGCCACTTTTCCCTTCAGGTAACTCAACGAATGCACCGAATTTTTTAATACCAGTGACTTTACCTTTAAGCTTGTTTCCTACTTCGATTGACATATTCTAAATAAATCCTCCCGATTTCATTCGATTTTAACTTTATTATATTCCTGTTGAAGCAATTTCACAATGCTATAATGAGATTTACTTTAATTAATTATCACTATCTGACGACTTAGACTTAGAGGATTTATTATCATTTGGCAACCTAAAAATAACTTCGCCTTTATTACTTAAATAATAATCATCTCGTGCCACTTTTTCTACGTAATCTTTATCATTTAAATTGTTTAGTTTCTCTTTTAAAGCAATCTCTTCATCTTGCTTTTTTTGATATTGTTCTTCTTTATGTTTTCGTTCTACAGCGTCTTTATCATTGCTGTGCTTTTGGACGACAAGCATAATGCATAATAAGATGATTATTGCTAACATGATTCCGCCAAATAAAGTGATTCTTCGGCGAACAACACGCATCTTTTTGCGTTGTCTTTGTTTCTTTTGGTTTTCTTTAGATGTATATTGATTACCAATATTTTCAACTTTATTATTCATTGCTTGTCACCTCTCTTTGTTTATTCAGATTCATTAATACGCTCTTCTTTAACTAATTCGTACATACCTTTAGCATTCTCTTTAGAAGCATGCTCATTTAATCCTGTAACATTAACAGTCACAAGTTTCTGTCCGAAGCGAATAACTAATACATCTCCAACTTTAACATCTGTTCCTGCTTTTGCTACATTGCCATTAATTGTAATACGTCCTTGATCACTAATTTCTTTAGCCAATGTACGACGTTTAATTAATCTAGATACTTTTAAAAATTTATCTAATCTCATTAATGATTCTCTCCTTGCTCTAAATATTGTTTAAGAGCCACTTCATCAAAATCTTTATTTTTTGTTTTATCATACAATGACATGAAATGGTCTGCAAATACTTTCTCAAATTTCACACGTGGTTGTTTGCCTTCCTTGGATTTAGCCGTCGCCCAAATTGATTTTAAATCATCAATTGATTCTGCTGATGCATCACTAAATATATGAGGATGTCGACGAATCATTTTAGCATTTAAGCTGGCAATCACTTCTTTAACATCAAAATAGCCTTCTTTTTTACCAATGCTTGTATGCAATAACACTTGTAACAGTATATCTCCAAGTTCTTCTACCATGTGCCAATCATCTTCATTATCGATAGCTTCAAATAACTCAAACGTTTCTTCTAGTAAATAACGTTTAAGCGTTTGGTGTGTTTGAACTTTGTCCCAAGGGCAACCTTTTTCATCATCAACTAATAAATCGATCGTCTGCTCTGCAAAATCAAAGTCATTATAAAGTGCCTCTGATTCTATAACTTGAGGGACAAAAACACTAGTTAAGTTATTAAACGCATCTTCAAAATGATCAAGTTCATATAATGCACATTGCGTCACTTGTGCTTCACCAGTACGTGCACCTGTCACAATTGCTACCTCATGTTCATCTGGATATCTTTCCATTAAAGTTAGCTTAATATCTGCTGCTACCATTTCACTATAAACTTGCGTAATAAGTGTATTTGTACGCACATTTAGTTGCACTTCTTTTAAAGATGTAGCATCAAGTAGTGTGAAACCATCATTAGGATCAACATTCACAGCTTCAAATACGTCATCGATGAAACTTTTACCACCTAGTACTTTTACATCTATATCGTTATTTTGTGCATGATACTCCATTAATTTCATAGTAGTCGTTTCTGCCACACGTGGATGCCCTGGAACTGCATAAACAATGTCTGATTGTTGTGCTTTATCAATCAATTGTTTAACAATTTCGTCATACACTTTTTCAAATTGGTCATTATTTTCATAAATATCATCGAAACCTTCAAATTCTATTTCATTTTTAAGGTCCTCAATAACTGGATGTTCAAGTGTACGTGCATATATCTTAGGTTGTTTTTGTATAAAACGATATATACCTAATGGCAAATCTTCTATACCATAGTTTCCTAAACCAATAATAGTAATAGTTTGTGTCATTAACGTCTTCCTCTCTTAAAATGATATAGCTTATCTCCTAAAGGTAAAAATTTAAGTTCTCTATAACTTAGTACATTAAAAATACCGACATATATCATAAACACACCTACGCCAATCAATGCACTAATCATTAAAGATATTAATCCAATTACACGACCATTAGATGGTAATACAAACATTATTATTTGGACTACAACTGACATTATAAACAGCCCGACCACTAATTTAATAATAAATTTACCCATTTGACTAAAATGATAGGATTTTAAGACTGCCCAATGTAATATAGCGCAAAAAATAATTAATGATAATACTGTACTTATACTTGCACCTAATATTTGTAATTGATGAATAAAAATAACATTCAATATAATCTTCATTAATAATCCGCTTATAAACCCAATTAAAATAGGCTTCGTATTATTAATTACTTGTAGTAAAGCTATATCCATCATGATTAATGATACACCAATTACTGTTAGCATATAAACACATAACGTGCTTGTTTGACTATCCGTCTTAAAAAACACTTGATTCATTAGCGGTAAAACATTAATTAGACCTACACCTGCTGCCGAACTAATTAAGACAGTTATTTTTAATGAGGCGTTAGCATATCGGTTCATTTGTATAGATTGCTTCTTTTGAATTGCATCAGTTAATAATGGAATTAAGACAAAACTAAATGTCGTTGTAACAATTAATCCCATTTGTATAAATGAAGCACCTCTATCATATACACCTTTTTGTTTAATCGCTTCTATAAACGTTAATCCTGTTGTTTTAAGCGTATGAATAACAGTAAAACTGTCTGCTACTTGCCATAAAATAACAATCAACTGACTTAATGCAAAAATAAGTATAGCAATGAGTAAGTTTTTCCAGCGGATTTTTTCTTTATCATTATTCAAATTTAATTTAAACGGTCGTTTAGCTAATAAATACAATGTCGAACCTAAAAATCCTATAGATGACGCAATAATTGCTAATGTTCCAGCTTGACATATAGACCAATGTTGTTTCACAAATAACAATATAGCTATCATGATTAAACATACTCGAATTAATTGTTCTATAACCTGGGAAATGGCGGGTATATTCATTTCTTGTTTTGATTGAAAATATCCTCTTAGGACACCTAATACACCTACAAAAATAAAACTAAAGCTCGCCATTCTAATCATCGGTGTTAAATGTACATCACCCATTAATTTAGCAATCATGTTTGCACTACTAAAAATCACAATACAAATTACAAAACCTACACTTTGTATTACTAATAATACTTTTGAAAAATATTGTTCATGTTGGTCTTTTCTTAAATTTTGTGTCACAGCACTTGGAATGGCATTCATAGACAAAATCATACCTAGCGCTACAATGGGGTATATTTGTTGATATGCATATAAACCTTCATCACCAAGTATATTTTGATAAGGTATTCTATAAATCGCACTTAAAATTTTAATAACAATTAATGCAATCGTTAGTATCACTACACCATTAAATGCGGGTTTATGCTTCATCTTGAATACTCATACTTTCTTCAATGCATTTAACTAAGAATTTTAAGTTATCTAACCATTGCTTAGACTTAGTAAGTGTCACTTTCATTGTGCCATTCTCAACGCCAACTTTCATTGATCTACCAAGTGGTTGAGTATTTTTAAATAATGCTTCGCCATCTATATCAGTAGTAGATTTCTCTGATAATAAAATTTGAATTTGTTTACCTAAATCTTTAATTTTTGTAATACCTGCATGTAAAGCATGCGTTTTGATTTCTACAATATCTAATAAACGTTCAACTTCTACTGGATATTCATTAAAACGATCGATTAATTCATCTTTGATATCCATAAGTTGTTCTTCTGACTCCACTTTTCGTAGTTTCTTATAAATTTCAATTTTAGCTTGTTCATTTTGAATGTATTCTGCTGGTAAATAGGCGTCTAAGTTGAGTTCAACTTCTACTTCAGGTGTATCTGGTGTTTCTTCTTTAATACCTCGTTTTTCATTAACTGCTTCTTCAAGCATTTGAGAGTATAAATCAAAGCCGACAGAATCTATAAATCCATGTTGCTGTTTACCAAGTAAATTACCGGCACCACGAATATTTAAATCACGCATAGCAATCTTGAATCCTGAACCTAGTTCAGTAAATTCTTTAATAGCTTGTAATCTTTCTTCAGCTGTTTCAGTTAATACTTTGTTTGTAGGGTGAAGGAAGTAAGCATAACCAATTCTACTTGAACGCCCTACACGTCCACGCAATTGATATAATTGACTTAGACCAAATCGATCCGCTTCTTCAATAATTAATGTATTGGCATTCGGAACATCTACACCTGTTTCGATAATCGTAGTCGTTACCAAAATATCATATTCGTGATTAATAAAACTCAACATCGTTTCTTCTAAATCTCGTTCTGTCATTTGACCGTGTGCAACAGCGATATTAGCATCAGGCATCAACATTTGAAGTTGTTCTCTCTTTTCATATATTGATTGAACTTTGTTATATAAATAAAATACTTGTCCGTCACGAGATAATTCTCTTTCTAACGCTTCTTTAATAAAATTCGTATTTTGTTCTAATACATACGTCTGTACTGGAAAACGATTTTCAGGTGGTGTTTCAATAACAGATAAGTCACGTACACCAAGCATACTCATATGCAATGTTCTAGGTATTGGAGTAGCTGTCAGTGTTAACACATCCACATTATTTTTCAATGTTTTAATTCTCTCTTTATGACGTACGCCAAAGCGTTGTTCTTCATCGACAATAAGCAATCCTAAATCTTTATAGTGTATATCTTTTCCAAGTAATTTATGAGTACCGACAACAATATCTACGTAACCAGATTTCAGTCCTTCTTTTGTTTCTTTTACCTCTTTTGTAGAACGGAAACGACTAATTAATTGAATTTCTACAGGGAAATCTTGCATACGTTCTATTAATGTTTCATAGTGTTGTTGCGCTAATATAGTAGTTGGTACTAAAAACGCAACTTGTTTACCTTCCATAACTGCTTTAAATGCAGCTCGTACAGCAACTTCTGTCTTACCGTAACCTACATCGCCACATAATAAGCGATCCATTGGACGTTCTCTTTCCATGTCACCTTTAATTTCTTCAATAGATTTACTTTGATCGGGTGTCAGTTCATATGGGAAGTCCAATTCGAAAGTAGATTGTTCTGCAGTGTCTGGGCCAAATTGGTAACCTACAGACATTTCTCTTTGTTTATATAAATCGATTAATTCGTCTGCAATATCCTCAACACTTTGTTGAACTTTTGCTTTAGTTTTTTTCCACTCTGTGCCACCAAGTTTGTTTAAACGTGGCGATTTATCTTCAGAAGCAACATATTTTTGTACTTGATCCATTTGATCTACAGGAACGAATAATTGATCGGTGCCCTTGTACTGTAACTTAATATAGTCTCTATGTTGTTCTCCAACTTCTAGCGTTTCTACACCTAAATATCGTCCTACACCGTGGTGGACATGGACGACATAGTCTCCTACATTTAAATCCTGATAGGACTTAATTTTTTCAGCATTAGACATTGTTTTCGTACGTTTACGTTGTTTTTTCTGTTTTGTTTTAAATAGTTCTCTTTCAGTTATCACAACTAATTGCATATAAGGTAATTCAAAACCTTCTGATAAGCTACCTTCTAAGACAACAGCTTGACCACTTGTCGAAGCTTGATCAATATTTGTCACTACAGGAATATGCATTTCGTTCAACATAGATTGTATGCGTTCTACTTTTGTTTCTGTCTCAACAAGAACGATAACAGCATATTCATTTTGAATAAATCTTTGGAATTCAGAACGCATAATATCATATTGACCATAAAACTGTTGAACTGGCTTACATGAAAACTTAATAATATGTTCTAATTCAACAGGCATAGAAGACGTAAATAAAGTAAAGTAAGCAACCGGCTTATCTTGTAGAAGATTTTCAAAGCCATCATACTGCATAAAACTTTGACCAATAAAACCATTACCACTTTCAATTAAGTTGCTTATAAAATCATCAACTTCAGTTGTCAAAGTTTCTTCTGTTTCTTTAATACGATTATATTCGTCAACTGCAATGACTACATCCTTAGAAAAATAATCAATAATAGTAGATGGTTGTTCATACATAAATGCCACTAATCTTCTTAACAATTGATGGTCAAAAAATGTAGATTCAAAGAGTTTGAAACTTTCATATGTTTCTTTCAAATCATTTCGTACAGATTTTTCTATTTTAGGTCTTGTTTCTTCATACGCTTCTTTTAAATGAGTTTGTAAATGATTGATGACCTCATCTGTAATAATATAATCACTCGCTGTCGTGATTTCTATACTTTCTAAATTATCATTAGATCTCTGAGTTTCAACATCAAAATCTCTAATAGAATCAATTTCTGTATCAAATAGTTCTATTCGGACAGGGGATCCAATTAGAGGATAAATATCAATGATTCCTCCTCTAAGAGAAAATTCCCCAATATGCGAAACCACACTTTCTCTGCGATATCCCATATTGACTAATTTATTTAAGAAATCATCAACTTCAATATCATCTCCAACATTCAATGTCATTTGATGATTGCGCCACATTTCTACCGGCGTTAACCATTTTTTCAATCCATTTAATGGGACGATAAATAACCCTTTCTTTCCATGAGCCAGTGCTGTTAGGGTTCTAACACGTTCACTCATGAGCTGAGGGCTTTGCGTAGAAAATTCTTCCGTCATGATATCTTGGACTGGATATTTATAAATTTCTTCATCACTGACGTATTGTAAAATATCTGCTTCGATTTTATCTGCTTGGTATAAGTTATTAGTCACTAATAACATTTGTTTATGGTCTGATAAATATTTTTCAGCAATCAATGTAGCTTTAGCTGAAGGGGATAGGCCAGTAACCAAAATATTATCTTGGCCAAACACTTGGTCTAATTCCTGAAAACGCTTATCTTCTTTTATATAGTTAGAAATGACTTGTCTCAATTGATTTCACCATTATATTCATTCATGACATTATCAAATCTAGATGTTACTATAAATGCTTCCACTGCATTTGCTGAATGTTCAATGACTTTCTCCATTGTCATCATTTCTTCTTTTGAAAAGCGTTGTAATACATAATCAGGAACAGACATACCATTCGTAGGTCGACCAACACCTATACGAATTCTTTTAAATTGATCAGTACCTAGCATTTTAATAATAGACTTCATACCATTGTGACCACCAGCGCTGCCTTTTTGACGCAAACGCACGTGTCCTTGATCTAAATCTAAGTCATCATATAATACAATAAGATCTTCTACATCTATATTATAATAATCCATTAACGGGGCTACTGCCTCACCGGATAAATTCATCATTGTCATTGGTTCAATAAGTAAAACTTTGTCACCATTCATTCTTTCAATAGTGTATGCACCTTTAAATTTTTGCTTATCTAATTTAAATCCATGACGCTCTAATATATAGTCAATGACTTCGAAGCCAATATTGTGTCTTGTAAGTTCAAATCGTTTACCAATATTTCCAAGACCTACAATACATTTCATATGTCGTTACCTCCAAAATTAATGTTTATCATTTAGTGACTATTCTTCAAATGATATATTGTCTCCGATTAAAATAACCAATCGTAAGTTAATCTTTATATCATTTATCAATACCACAATTTTATAATCATTCCCTATAATAACACAAAAAGCACTATGCTTATTAGTATAAGCATAGTGCTCGTCAATAAAGTTAAGAATCTTTATAAGATATTATAATTGATAATAATCTTATTCTTCTTCTTTATTTTCTTCTTCTTCGTTGTCGTCATTTTCTTCGCCAACGCGTTCTGGTTCTTCAGTAGCTGCTTCGCCTTCCATAGCTTCTACTTCTTCTTCAGTAGGTTCATCTGTTGGAGGAACTACTGTTACGATAGATTCTTCAGGATCGTTTTCGATAGTGAAGTCACCAGAAACTTTAATGTCAGCTACAGAATAGCTATCGTTGATATTTAATTCAGTGATATCAACTTCGATTGATTCTGGGATATTATCTGGAGTAGCAGTTACTTGTAAGTCGAATAATGGTTGTTCAACTACGCCGCCTTCTTTAGCGCCTACTGCTTCACCAACTAATTGAACTGGTACTTCTACAGTACGTTCTTCAGTCATGTTAATAGCTAAGAAGTCGATATGAGTGATTTGGTTTTTCAATGGATCGTATTGGTAATCTGATACCATTACTTTGATTGATTTAGAACCAACACCTAATTCGATAACACCGTTACGTCCTACTTCACGGATAACTTTGATAAATTCAACTTCATCAACTTTAACTGAAGTATTTTTTGTACCGTAACCATATACAACTGCAGGTACTTTACCAGCATTTCTAAGTTGTTTAAGGTCAGAACGAGTTTGTTTACCTTGACGGATGATTGACTTTAATGAAGTCATTCTATTTCCACCTTTCATCTTTCGCTCTTTTAATGAGCTCCTCACTTACCCATCAACATCAATCGTTGCTTGTAAGTGTTTATTTATTCGTATAATCACGAACGAATGTATTATACACGCTTAAAACATTTTCGTCAAACGCATTTAACAATTTTAGTCGAATAATACACTAACTGATTCTCTTTCATATACACGAATAATAGCTTTACTAATTAAACCTGCAACTGAAAGTTCTTTCGTATTTGTTGGTTTACGACTTTCTTCTAATTGAATTGAGTTCGTAACGATTAATTCTTTAATTGCTGAATTTTCGATACGTTCTTTAGCTGGACCTGATAATACAGGGTGTGTACAACATGCATATACTTCTTTAGCACCTTTATCTTTAAGTGATTGAGCTGCTAAAGTAATTGTACCTGCTGTATCAATAATATCATCAATAATGATGGCTGTTCTTCCTTCAATATCGCCCACAATGTTCATTACTTCAGCCACATTTGGTTTTGGACGACGTTTATCAATAATAGCAATTGGAGTTTTTAAAATGTCTGCCAATTTACGTGCTCTCGTTACACCACCATGATCAGGTGAAACAACAACACATTCTTCTGGATTAATAGCAGGATCATTTTGGAAATGTTGCGCTAAAATAGGTACACCCATTAAATGATCAATTGGAATATCAAAGAAACCTTGGATTTGTGGCGCATGTAAATCTAATGCGATCATGCGATTTGCTCCTGCAGTTTCGATTAAGTTTGCTACTAATTTAGCAGTAATAGGTTCACGACTACGTGCTTTTCTATCTTGACGAGCATAACCGTAATAAGGCACTACGATGTTAATATTTGCCGCCGATGCACGTTTACAAGCATCAATCATAATAAGTAATTCCATTAGATGTAGATTAACTGGGTATGAAGTAGGTTGGATGATAAAAACATCACAACCACGGATACTTTCTTCTATATTGATTTGAATTTCTCCATCACTGAAACGTTTTACAGAACATTTTCCTAATTCAATACCTACATGGTCTGCTACTTCCTGTGCTAAAGGTTCATTACCTTTAAGTGAAAAAATCTTTAGCGATGAATTCTTATATTCATTATTTAACATTTATAGTCCTCCAATTATTTACTTACACATCTACTATTATATAGAAAAATAAACTTGATTACTATGACAAAAGTCTAAATCCTATGTTTACATATTCATTTCAATTATTTCTTATCGTTGTTTAAATAGCCCTCTTTATTTACTTGTCTTGCTCTCGCTAATGCTAAACTTTCATTTGGAATATCATCAGTTATCGTTGAACCAGCAGCTATTAACGAATGATCACCTACTGTTACTGGAGCAACTAAATTGGTGTTACAACCGATAAAGGCATCTTTTCCAATAATCGTTTTAAATTTATTCACGCCATCGTAATTAACGGTAATAGAACCACAACCGATATTCGTACGTTCGCCTATTTCGGCATCGCCAATATAACTTAGATGTGACACTTTAGAACCATCTTTAAGTTCAGCTTTTTTCACTTCTACAAAGTTACCTACTTTAACTTCTGCACCTAATTGAGAACCTGGTCTTAATTGTGCAAATGGGCCTACATTCGTATATTTGCCTACTTGAGACTCATTGATGACTGATTGTTTAATATTTGCATAAGAATCAATGACACTGTCATTAATTTCTGAATATTGACCAATCTTAACTTCTTCACCAATTACAGTTTTACCATTAATTCTGACACCGGGTTCAATTATTGTATCCATACCTATTTTTACATCAGGTCCAATAAACGTACTTGCTGGATCAATAATTGTAACCCCATTTCTCATATGAAATAGATTTAAGCGCTTTTGTAATGCTTTCTCAGCTTGACTTAGCATGACTCTATCATTTACGCCAATAATTTCTTCAAAGTCATCTGTATGATATGTACTTGCTTTACCATTATCTTTAAGAATTAAAGAAATGACATCAGGTAGATAATATTCTTGTTGCACATTATCATTCTTAACTTGATCTAATTTTTCAAATAAGGTTTTATTATCAAATGCAAAGATACCTGAACTAATTTCAGTAATTGCTTTTTCTTCGTTGTTAGCGTCTTTTTCCTCTACTATTCTCAATAATTGTCCTTCGTTATCTTTAATTACTCTTCCATAACCTTTTGGGTCATTAGCTGTAGCTGTTAAAACAGTAGCTTTGGATTGGGATGATTCATGTTGTTCGATTAAAGATTTTAGTGTTTCAGCTGTGATAAGTGGTGTATCTCCACACACAACCAATGTTGTACCCTCGTTATTTCTTAAATGCTCTTCTGCCATTTTCACTGCATGTGCTGTACCAAGTTGTTGATCTTGATAGCTATACAATGATTGATTACCTAATGTTTCTTTCACACTTTCAGCACCGTGTCCAACGATTGTTATAAGCTGGTTCACGCCTGATTGTTGAACATTATTAACTACATGTTCAATCATTGATTTGCCAGCAATTTCATGTAGCACTTTATATTTTTTTGATTTCATTCTTGTGCCCTTGCCTGCTGCCAATATTATCGCATGTCTTTGCATGAATGCTAACCCTCCATAAAATATACACTTCTCTACTATTATAATTTAACCGCTATCACTCTTTCAACATATAACCTATTTAGATGAAATACTTATTATGTGCTACTCACTTACAAAACCATGAATAATTTACTTAATGTTAGTTGTTATGGTGTTGATTTTAATGCTTAAATTTTTAAGTAAGTTCAAATGATTAAAACATTTAATGAAGAGGGACAAAATATACTTGAAAGTAAATGTTATATTTTAAAAGTAGTCCTAAAAACAAAAACAGAGTCAACATAGTATAATATGTTGACTCTGTAAAATATGTTTATATTTAAGCTTCGTCAGATTCATCTGATGTTGCATTTTTATCAGGAATGACTTCATCAGTTTCATCATATACTTTCATCACTGCATCTTGAATTTCTTGTCTCATTTCTGAGTTAATTGGATGCGCGATGTCGCGGAATTCACCATCTGGTGTACGTTTACTTGGCATTGCGACAAAAAGACCTGAGTTTCCTTCAATCACACGTAAGTCATGGATTACAAACGCCTCGTCTAATGTGATAGAAACAAGCGCCTTCATTCTACCATCTGTATCTATTTTTCTAAGTCTAACATCTGTCACTTTCATGTAGTGAGCCCCCCTAGTATATCTTTGTTTTATTAGAAGCTTGACAATTGCTCAAAAGAAAATTATATCCTTTATTTAACTTTACTAATTAATTCTATTTCTACTTTAACATCTTTAGGTAGTCTAGCTACTTCTACACAGCTACGTGCTGGTTGATGTTTATCGAAATAACTTCCATATACCTCATTTATATATTGGAAATTATTCATATCAGAAATAAAAATAGTTGTTTTAACAACATTATCTAAATCTGAACCTGCTTCTTTAAGTACCACAAATAAATTTTCTAAAACTTGTTTAGTTTGTTCTTTTACATCATCACTGACAATTTCTCCCTCTAAATTAAGTGGGATTTGACCTGATGTATAAACAAGTCCATTTACTACTGTAGCATGTGAATAAGGTCCTAATGCTTCTGGTGCTTTATTTGTGTTAATTATTTCCATGATGTAATTCGCTCCTTTAAGAAAATTTAGACAAGCTATTGCCTGGTTCTACTTTAAATTCCTGATTATATTCGTCAACATCTGATAGTCTTACCAAGGAAGTATAATCTTCTATTAACCTTTGTTTTACTTCTTTCGATTCTACGAGTACTGATACCCCTTTTACGTGTGCTTTAAACTCATTCATTAAATTCATAACACCGTTGATTGAGCCACCTGCTCTCATAAAATCATCGACGACAAGTACATTAGAATTTTCAGCTAATGTACGCTTAGATAATACCATTGTTTCTATTTTTCTAGACGATCCTGAAACATAATTGATAGAAACTGTAGAACCTTCTGTTACTTTATTATCTTTTCTAATAACTACTACAGGTAAATTTAATACGTTTGCTACTGCATTAGCAAGCGATATACCTTTCGTAGCAATCGTGACTACAGCATCTAGTTGTTCGTTCATATAAATACTCGCTATCAATTTACCTACCTTATTTAATAATGTAGGGTTTCCGACTAAGTCTGATAAGAATAAATAACCGCCTGGCAACAATCTATCTTTCTCATCTAGTAATGAAATAACTTCATTTACAACTTCAGTCGCTTCTTCCTTACTCATCATCGGTTTATATGTTACGCCTCCACTTGCTCCTGCTGTAGTCGTAACTGTTCCCAATGCTTCTTTTTGAAATGTACTTTTAATAATTTGTACATCCTCACTAATTGAAGATTTTGCCTGTTCAAACTTATCTACGAAAAATGTTAAAGGAATCAATTTATTCGGGTGGTTCATCAAATATTGTGTCATAAACACAATTCGTTCACTTCTTTTATACCTCATCATTTCAACCCTTCTATCCTAATAATCTAACTAAATATACTTCGTTACAACATCCGTTTACAGCATTATAAATATTTTTGGCTTGGCTTTCTTTTTGTGCTAAACCATAAACTGTTGGTCCACTACCACTCATCAAAGCTCCGTCTGCACCACATTGCAACATATTTTCTTTTATCTTTTTAATTTCTGGGTGCATCTCCATCGAAATAGGTTCTAATCTATTAGATAAACTGGCGCATAACTTGTCATAGTCCGAAAATTTTAACGCTTCTATACAATCTTGAGTATATACTTCATGACTATAATTTAAATCCAACGCTTTAAATACATCTGGTGAAGAAATGCCAATATTCGGCTTTGCTAATACAACCCAGGCAGAAGGTGGTTTGTTTAAAAATGACACCTTTTCACCTCGACCAGTACAATAAGCAGTCTTGTTATATATACAAAATGAAACATCAGTTCCAATTTTGTTACCTAATGTACACAGTTCATCCAAAGATATATTTAAATTATATAAACGATTCATACCTCTCATAGTGGCAGCTGCATCTGCTGAACCACCTGCTAAGCCAGCTGATACCGGAATATCTTTATCAATCGTAATTGTCACGCCTTGTTTCAAATCATATGTTCTTGTCATTAATTCAGCAGCTTTATATGCTAAATTCTTATGATCATCGGTTACAAAATTATGTTCGATTTCAACCACAATTTTGTTATCTTTTCTCTTTTGAAAAGAAAGTCGATCATTTAAATCAACTGTAGTCATAATCATCTCAATCTCGTGATAGCCATCTTCTCTTTTAAAAAGTGTATCGAGCGTAAAATTTATTTTGGCAGGTGCCGTTTCATATATCATTTTTCCGCCCTCTCTTCGTAATCTTAATAAGATGATTTTAACATAAAGGACTAAAAGATTTGATAGTTAATGTTCATTTTTTTCATAAATAATTATATCAATCATTCTTAGAATATATTAAAAATGAATTAAATCAATGATTATCAATAATTCATCTTCACTTATTTAAAATTTAAGAAAGTATTTTAAGATTTAAAACAAAAAAAGAGTATTGAACATCTCGCTCAATACTCACCTTAATATGATATAAAACTTAAAATGATAGTGTAGTCATAACTACAACTATATTATTATGTCTATTTAGTGTGCAATTGCTTCTTGATGATTATCTTCTTCAAATGAAACTTGTACGTTCTCTGTTAATACATCAGTGTATGTATAAGATACTCTTTCGAAGTTATGCTTATCTTGGTCTAGTTCAACAACAAATACTGATGGGTATGTCTCTTTTAACACACCAGAACGTTCGATTGTTTTCTTACGACCACCATTGGCTTTAAGTACAATACGATTTCCTAAATGACAATCAATAGAATTTTTGATGTCCAAAATTGATTTTGGCATATTGCTCCACCTCGCTACAAGTGTTATATTACCATGTTTGTAGCGTTTTTGTCAAATAAAACTAAAATTTTATCAAGGTACGAAAGCTTTGTCAACAATTTAATTTACTAATTCTGGAAAATTATCCATTTCTTTATATAACATAGCAAAATCTTGAATTGACAATGTTTCTCCGCGTCGTCTAGGATCGATACCAGCTTTTTCTAACCAATTTAATATACTTTCTTTATGCTGTTTACCATCTTTAAAGAAATTTTGATAATTATTATTAATCGTTTTACGACGTTGTGCAAATGCGGCCTTTGCTAGCTTGAAGAATGCTTCTTCATCATCAACATCTACTAATGGTGTTTCTCTTTGCATTAACTTAACCACAATAGAGTCTACATTGGGTGGTGGCATAAATACTGTTTTAGGAACTGTAAGTACTTTACTTGTTTCTGTATAGTATTGCGTCACAATAGATAATGAACCGTATGCTTTAGTACCTACTTCAGCATTCAAACGTTCGCCGACTTCTTTTTGCATCATCACAACATATCCATCGATAGGTATGTCTTGTTGCATTAAATTAAGTAATATAGGTGTCGTTATATAATATGGTAAATTAGCAACGACCATAATTTTATCACAATCGTTTAAGTGTTCACTAACCGCCGATGCAATATCCGCTTTCAAAATATCTTCGTTAATAATCGTCACATTATCATATGGCGCTAACGTCTCTTTGAGTACAGGTATAAGTCGATGATCAATTTCAAATGACATGACTTTCTTAGCATGTTTCGCTAATTGTTCTGTCAGAGAACCCATTCCAGGTCCAACCTCTATGATGCCTGTACTTTTATCAATATTACTAGCATCAATAATTTTGTTAATTATATTTACATCGATAAGAAAGTTTTGACCTAAACTTTTCTTAAAATCAAATCCATATTGATTTAATAATGCTCTTGTTCGCGATGGCGTTGCTATATCTTTATGATCCATATCATCATTCACTTCCCTTATCTTCATTTAATGCTTGTCTTACATCATCTTCATTATACCCAAAGGCATTTAATTTTTTTAATAATTGTTTACCATTCGAATGTCCAATATGTAATTTTCGGCCTAAGACTTCACGTCTTCTTCGTGCATCCTTACCTATAATTAGTCCTAATTCTATGAGCACACTTTTATCAATAGATTCTTCAGCTTCTTCAAATGGAGAACTTACGTACATGAGTGCCTCTCTTATATCCTCAACTTGAGCATGTTCAACACCTATTTTGCCTCTTTTATTTTTAGCCTTTTCTCTATCAATATAAGCATGTTTTACTCCAGGGACACGGTCCTTAATTGTGTTTCTAATTTTATCCCCAGGAAAATCTGGATCAGTTAGTATAATCACACCGCGTGTTTCTTGCGCTTGTTTAATAACAGCGATGACCTCTTCATCTACTGCGCTACCATTTGTTTCAATTGTATCGCATTCAACTGCAGATTTTACACGTTGTGTGTCGTCCCTGCCTTCTACTACTATAAATTCATTTATTTTCATATTTTAATTCCTTCTTCAAAAGTAATTAACTGTAAGCTCTTTATATTTTAACAAAATATGATTAATCACACTGCCTACAGTCTTAATTTAATAAAAACTGAGAAAGATATCCAATGAAATGATACCTTTCTCAGTTTAACAATTATGCTTTATTTAACTTAAATAATCTTTCAGCATTTTCAGTTGTTTGCTTACAAACTTCTTCATAAGTCATATCGCGTAATTCTGCAATTTGTTGCGCTACTAATGTCACGCGTTGTGGTTCATTACGTTTACCTCTGTATGGATGAGGAGATAAATATGGTGCATCCGTTTCAACTAATAGTCGATCCATAGGCACGTGTTGAGCTACTTCTTTAGGTTGTTTTGCATTCTTAAATGTCACTGGACCACCTAATGAAACGTAGAAATTTAATTTATTGATAACAACATCAGCAATTTCTGGTGATGCACTAAAACTATGCATAATACCGCCAACTTCTTCAGCGTGTTCTTCCATTAAAATATCCACACAATCTTGTGTCGCTTCACGATTATGAATAATAATTGGTAATTTCACACGTTTAGCTAAAGCAATTTGCTTTCTAAATACTTCTTTTTGAACATCGGCAGGTGATTTATCCCAATGATAATCTAGACCCATTTCTCCAATACCAATTATTTTCGGATGTTTTGCTAAGTTTTCAATCCACTCTAATCTTTCTTCTGTACAATCAATTGCGTCTACAGGATGCCAACCGATAATACCATAGATGAATTCATATTGGTCTATTAACTCCATCGTACGTTCAATTGTAGGTGTATCAAACCCTACAACGAACATGCGATCAACACCATCTTCTCTAGCACGAGTAATGACATCTTTTAAATCTTCATCATATTGTTCATCATTTAAATGAACGTGTGTATCAATTAACATGATTATCCCCCTTATTTAATAGAATATCTTACTTAACGATTGCCCCATTTGGAATAGCATTAGGTAAGCTAATAAGTGTTAAGACACCATCTTTTTCAGCTGATAAAATCATACCTTCTGATTTTTGTCCCATTAATTTCGCTGGTTTTAAATTAGTAACTACTGCTACTTTTTTACCAATGATATCTTCTGGACGATAAAATTTAGCAATACCTGATACTATTTGTCTTTGTTCATTATCTAAATCTATTTGAATTTTTAATAGTTTATCTGATTTTTTAACATTTTCTGCATCAACAATTGTTGCAGCTTTAATTTCTACTTTATCAAAATCTTTAATATCAATAATATCTTTACTTGGAACTGATTCTTGTTCTGTTGATTTTGGTGGTTGCATTGATTCTTTAATATATGCAATTTCCGCTTCAGTATCTAGTCTTGGGAAAATTGGTGTTGGTTTAGCTGTAACAGTAATAGGTTCAGTTAATGCACCGTATGTTTCTAAACTAGAGAATTCAGTTAGTTCTGGATTATTGATATTTAATTGTTTAAATATTTCTTTTGGTGCATGTGTAATGAATGGACGTAATAATACTGATGCAAAACGAATATTTTCAACTAAGTGTGCCATTACATTACCAAGCATGTCTTTTTGACTTTCATCTTTAGCTAAAACCCAAGGCGTTGTTTCATCAATATATTTATTAGTACGACTAATAAATTTCCAAACTGTTGATAAAGCAACTGAGAATTGTAAACTATCCATATTTTCATGGAATTCTTTAACTGTTTCCAATGCCATTGCTTCCATATCTTCATCTAATTCATGTTTAGGGCCTTGATATGCAGGTAGTTCTCCTTGGAAATATTTATTAATCATAGAAATAGTACGATTAACTAAGTTACCTAAGTCATTAGCTAAATCATAATTTGTTCTTTCAACAAATGCTTCTGGCGTGAATACGCCATCTGAACCAAATGGTAATTCTCTCATTAAATAATAACGAGTAGCATCTAGACCATAGCGATCAATCAGTACGTTAGGATCAACGACATTCCCTTTAGATTTACTCATTTTACCGTCTTTCATTAGAATCCAACCATGAGCAAATACCTTTTTAGGTAATGGTAAGTCTAAAGCCATTAGTAAAATAGGCCATATAATTGAATGGAATCTTACAATTTCTTTAGCCATTAAGTGTATATCAGCTGGCCAATATTTATTAAATAATGTTTCATCATCTGATAAATAACCTAGGGATGAAATATAGTTTACAAGTGCATCAATCCATACATAAACCACATGTTTTGGATTTGAAGGCACACTTACGCCCCAATTAAATGATGTACGTGATACCGCTAAGTCTTCCAACCCTGGTTTAATAAAGTTATTAATCATTTCATTCTTTCTTGAAGGTGGTTGAATAAAGTCTGGATTTTGATCATAAAATTCTAGTAATCGATCAGTATATTTCTTAATATTGAAGAAATAACTTTCTTCTTTAACTAATTCTACTTCATGACCTGAATCCGGGCTTTTACCGCCAACAATTTTACCGTTTTCATATACTGGTTCAACAAGTTGTGATTCTGTATAATATGTTTCATCTGGTACAGAATACCAACCTTCATATTCACCAAGATAAATATCGCCTTGTTTTAATAAACGCTCAAATACTTTTTCAACGACTTGTTTGTGGCGTTCTTCAGTAGTTCGAATAAAATCATCATTAGAAATTTCTAATTTATCCCATAAGTTTTTAATTCCGGCAATCATTTCATCTAAATATTCTAATTCTGTTTTGCCGGCTTTTTGTGCTTTTTCTTGAATTTTTTGACCATGCTCGTCAGTACCTGTTAAATATCGAACATCGTAACCTTGCATTCTTTTATATCTAGCAATTACGTCACCTGCTACAGTAGAATATGCGTGACCTATATGCAAGTTGCCACTTGGATAATAAATTGGTGTTGTTATATAAAATGTATCTTTAGCCATCAATGGTCCTCCTCGTTTCTTACAAATTAAATGATATCTAAATTTATTTTGCTTTTCAATTGTGTACCGTTAGTACGTTTATTTACTCATTTCAAATATTTGTTACTAAACAATTGGTTAATATTATCTTTACTACAATACCATAATTTAAAGCATTATTGTGTTGAAACTCTCTATTATTTAATCGTTTATAATATGTGCTATCTATTTTTTAATATTGAGCTACTTTTAATCAATATGATGATAAATATTATAAATTTCGCTTGTTTTACTTTGTCGATCTTCTGCAACCATTTTAATAGCTGCTTTGGTTTTAACACTTTTTTCTTTTATATAATAATTCACATGTTCCTCGACAGACATATCTTCAAACCATAATGTTGAGATTTCAGCTTCAGCGCCCTCAATTAAGATTACAAATTCTCCCTTTAATGGAATATCATTGTTTTGCACCTTAGTCAATAAAGTTTCCACATCTGCTGTAACAATTTCCTCAAATTTTTTAGTTAACTCTCGTCCTAGTGAAACTTGGCGATGGTTATCAACTTTAGCAATGGATTTTAATGTATCTGTCACTCTGTGTGGAGATTCATATATAATAAGTGTACTATTTTGATACATACGTTCTGAAAGAATATTAACTTTATCTTTGTCTTTTCTAGGTAAAAAGCCTAAAAATGTATATGTAAAAGATGGTAATCCACTTGCCATTAATGCCGTTAAACCAGCATTCGGTCCTGGTATGGTTTCTACTTTAATATTCTGTTTTCGTGCTTCAACTACTAATTCATACCCAGGATCACTGATTAGCGGTAACCCTGCATCAGACACTAAAGCTATATTCAAACCTGATAATAATTGTTCTATCATATATTCAGTTTGTTGATCTTTATTATGTTCATGATAAGATTTCAAAGGTGTCTTAATCTCATAATGATTACATAGTTTACGTGTAACTCTTGTATCTTCACATGCAATTAAATCTACTTGATGGAGTGTATCTATTGCACGATAAGTAATGTCAGCTAAATTACCTATTGGCGTTCCGACTAAATATAATGTAGACATATTATCCCTCTTTAATCATTCTTAATTTCTTTTGTCTAGTGAAGGTCTTAATTTCATATTCACGTTTTAATGCTTCTGATTTGGTCGAATATGTTTCTTGATAAACTAACTCTACCGGACGTCTTATTTTTGTATATTTGGCACCTTTACCTTCATTATGTTTCGCTACACGTGCTTTTATATCTTTAGCATACCCTGTATATAGACTTCCATCTTTACATTTTACAATATAAACAAAATGTTTATCCATAATATATACCCTTCATTTCTTCTGAATACATCCCATCCTTTTGATAAATATAAAATGGGGGTGTAATATCCAAACCTTGATTTCCTGATTTTCTTCCTTCAACTAAAATGGTTTGAGCGTCTCTATCCAATTTACTATAAACTAATGTTAGACGTTTAGGTTCAATATTTGCGCGTCGCATTTCAGTTAGAACATCCATCATTCTTTCAGCTCTATGAACCATATATAATCTGCCACCTTGTTTCAATAAATGTCTAGCTGCCATTAAGCAATCTTCTAATTTACATAAGATTTCATGTCTAGCAATTTTATGAGCTTCCTTTTGATGTTGATGTAATTGATTTTCTTTAAAATATGGTGGATTACATGTAACAACAGAATATTGAGATGGTTTAAAATGTTGGAATACACTTTTGACATCCATTTGATGCATATAAAGTCGATCGTCTAGTTGATTATATTTAAAACTTCGTTGAGCCATATCTACAAGTTGTGGTTGAATTTCAATGCCTTCAATAGGTTGATTACCTTTATATGATAGAAGTAATGGTATTACGCCATTTCCTGAACATATATCTATGACTTTATCTTTTTTCCTAATTTCTGCAAAATCGCCTAGTAACAATGCATCAGTTGAAAAGGAAAATACATCATCATTTTGAATTATTTTTAAGTTTTCTTTGATTAGTGAATCTAACCTCTCATTATCCTTTAGCATTTATCTTTCTCCTAAAAAAGGGACGCTGTTATATCGTAGTAATTCATTGTCTACTCATAACACATCCCTATCGTCTTTCTAATATCAAAAATGTTTAATCACTTAATACATTTAAACATAATAAGCAATCTTCACCATGTCTATGTTTACCAAATAACTCACCTTTGCAAATATGAAATCCTTCTTTATATAACATTGCTAAGTTATCTTTACTAGGTAGTGGTTTTTTTACATTTTTAGTTTGGTGTGAGTTAACAGTTTCTGAATTTGAACTTTCACTCTTATCCATTAATTGTTTTAAATTATCATTTTCTACTTGAAGCGCTACATTTTCTTCAACAAGTGCTACTGCTAAATCTTTTAAATCAGACATATCCTCATTAAGTTGATTCACATTTGTTTCTAAGCGCATCAATTTTTCAAACAACTCATTCCGATTCAAAGGTGGTTAAACCTCCTTAATTAAATGCTTCAATTTCTTCCATTTTATATTCTAACGGTTGCTCCATGCCTTCTACTTTAACTTGCATGGATATATCTAAAATATTCAATCCAACAACTTGGCCATTACCATCTGGCGTTTCAATTGAATCACCTACATCTGGTAATTGGGCACGTGCTTCTTCATAATAGTCATTCTCATATTTTAAACAGCACATTAAACGTCCGCATGCACCAGATATTTTGGCGGGATTTAACGATAAGTTTTGATCTTTAGCCATTTTTATGGATACTGGTTCAAAATCTCCTAAAAATGTAGAACAACAAAGAGAACGACCACACGGACCTATGCCACCTAATAATTTAGCTTCGTCGCGTACTCCAATTTGTCTTAATTCGATTCTCGTTTTTAAATTTTGTGCTAATACTTTAACTAACTTTCTAAAATCAATACGATCATCTGCAGTGAAATTGAATATAACTTTTGATTTATCTAACGTGTATTCACAGTTTACTAATCTCATATCCAATCCCTGTTGACTTACTACATCTTTACATAATGCTAATGCCTCTTCGGCATCATCTGCATTACTATAGTATGTGTCTATATCTTGTTGTGAAGCTACTCTCATAACTTCTTTCAATGGAAGAGTTACATCACCTTCATCAACTGATCGTGTCGGCATTTTAACCAATCCGATTTCTATACCACGTTTAGATTCTACTACTACCCAATCATCTTTTTTAATCTGTAAATCCTTAGGCGCATAATATTCTAATTTCCCAGCCTTTTGAAACTGTACTCCTATTACATCTGGCATCTATCTCACACCTTTAATCACTATTTGTTCAAATACAAGTGTTGGGTTTACATTTTGATTTAACTTTTTATGTGCTTCTGTTAATTGATCGTACATCAATATAAGTTGGTTATATGTTAAATGTTTTGCATATTTTTCTATCTCAACACTTAGGTCGCTAAATATATATTCACTATTCATTTCTACTTTTGCATGCATAATATCCTCAAAAAATCCATTCACTGAAGCTAACGTTAATAACTGTAATTTACGGTTTTTAGCCTGTTTCAATAAATCAATAATACCAATCAAGGCCATTGAACGATTTGATAATAATAATTCACACCATCTAACGATACTCTTTCTTAAACTCATAAGATCATATTCTTCATTTAAATTGAATGCAGTTTCTGCTTGAGTCGTGAAAGTACTTAACATTTCAGCAACTGGACGTGATATTGACTGCTCAACTAAATAATCAATGAATTGTCCTTTATCAATAGGTTTAAAATAAACATGTTGGCATCTTGAATGTATAGTATCTAAAATCTGTTCCGGCTTTGTAGATAATAATATTGCAATCGTATTTTGAGGTGGTTCCTCCAAGAATTTTAATATACTATTTTCACCTTGAACAGTTAATTTTTCAAAATCTTCAACAATATAAACTTTATACTCACCTTCTATAGGTAGTTGATTCATATGATGAACAAGTTGTTCGATGGCTTCCTTTTTTATAGTACTTTCTTCACTAGAGACATACAAAAAATCAGGATGGTTGAATGTACTAACTTTAACCTTGCACTGTTCATTATCATTACATAAAATCATCTTAGCAAAGTTCATAGCAACATTTTGCATAGATTGTGCATCATCACCTTCGAAAAGATAAGCATGCGATAATTTATTCGAATCATATGCATTGGTTAATTGCTGTTGTTCATCCATTTAGATATCTCTCCTATATCTTCTTATATAAAAAGACTGCTAAAAAAGCAGTCTCAAATTGTTAAATACTTTTTGTTGAAACTAATAAATAAAATTAAAACACAACATTATCTGCATATGCTTAATTCGGGGATGATATAAAAAGTAAATAGTCATACCCCTATTTTATTAGTTCGATTTAAAATTGATGGAATGCTTCAATAGGGATTACAAATACCGTAGCACCGCCAACTTCAACTTCTACTGGATATGGTATGTAAGAATCTGCACTACCACCCATTGGTGTAATTGGTGATACTAGTTGTTCTCTATTACCACATGTATTATTAATCACTGATAATAAGTCGTCTACACGGTCATCATTGACCCCACATAAAAACGTCGTATTTCCAGCTTTTAAAAACCCACCTGTTGTTGCTAATTTAGTTGCTCTAAAATCATTTTTGACAAGTTGGTCTGAAAGTTCTTGGCTGTCTTGGTCTTGGACGATTGCTATAATCATCTTCATTTTTATAACACCTCTTTCAATTATTATATCACAATTATTTTAAATATTTGATGATAGATTTGTATGTAGCTGCAACAACTTCATCGAGAGGTTGATCAGCGTCTATTTGAACAAAACGTTGGGGTTCATTTTCTATTATTTGATGATAGCCCTCAATCACTTTTTCATGAAAATCAATATCTTCTTGATCCAAACGATTTTGACTTCTACTGTTTTTTAAAATTCTTTCACGACCTACTTCGGCAGAAACATCTAAATATATTGTTAAATCTGGATATAATCCATTAATTGCGAATTCATTTAAAGACTTTACCTCTTCAATACCAATACCTCTAGCATATCCTTGATAAGCTAATGAACTATCGATATATCTATCACACAAAACAATCTGTTTATTTTTTAATGCTGGAATCACTTTTTCTACTAGATGTTCACGTCTTGATGCTGCAAAAAGCATTGCTTCAGTACGAATATCCATGTGATTGCCTTCTAGCACGACTTTTCTTATCTCTTCACCCGTTGGTACGCCACCTGGTTCACGAGTTGAAATAACATCATAAGTTTGAGCCAATTTTTTTGTTACTTCTTTTATAACCGTAGTTTTACCTGAACCTTCTGGCCCTTCAAATGTTATAAATGCTGACATTTTTATTCATCCTTAATTAAAATTTGATTATCTTTTATACCTTCAACTTTCATATTTGATTGTTGATATTGATTCATCAATTTTATCATATTTTCAGTAATTTTTTCTCCTTTAAACAAAATCGGAACCCCTGGTGGATATGGAATTATGTGACGTGCTAAACGGTATTCTAATGAATCATTAATATCTATCCATTTAACATCATTATAAAATGTAGGGACAAACTCTCCGCATTCAGTCATAAGTTCAGGATAAAATTGGCTCACTTGCTTAATATCGGGTAATAACATACTGTTTATTTTTTCTAATAATATATTAAATGGATATTCGTCTCCTTGATGCCATAGTGGTAATACAAATAAAACTTGGTAATCATCGGCTAATTCTACGTAAATATGTTCCTTTTCAAACCAGTTTTGTATGTCATATCCAGAATAACCAGGATATGTAATCAACATTTTCAATGGATCATCAACATTATTTACAATAAACCCTTTATTTTCTAGTGTATTCAGTAATAATTCTCTCTTTTCAAAAAAGATATCACTTTGATATTCTTCATAAAATGTATGTGCCATTTCTAAACTTGCCATAACAAGATATGAAGGACTAGATGTTTGAAAATATGATAAATATTGCTTGATTTCTTCTTTATGTGGCGCATCTTTATGTATATATAGTATTGATCCCATCGTTAGTGCTGGTAATGTTTTATGATATGACTGGACTACATAATCCGCTCCATAATTTAAAGAAGAAGTTGGAAAACCTTTCAAATCGAAATGAGCGCCATGTGCTTCATCAATTAATACTGGAATATGTTTTGAATGTAGAAGCTCAATGTCAGATTGGATATCATAAGTTTCACCATAGTAATTAGGATATGTCATAATAGCTAATTTCTGATTATTTAAGTCTAAATCTTGTACCTGTGGAGACAAGTAATGATGTGATGTCGAACTTACTTTCATTTTTGTAAATTTAGCTTTTTGATGGGCTAACTCTAATCCATGAAAAACAGATTTATGTACGTTTCTAGGTATTAAATATTCACCATTTTGATACGCTAATGCTTGTATTACAGACAAAATACCTGACGTTGTACCATTAACTAATAGATAAGCATTATAATCTTGATGTTTATTGAATTGCGCCATGCTATCTAAAATAATTTCTTCTGGATGATGTAAATCATCTAATCCACTTATTTCAGTCATATCCATTTTAAAATCTAAGTTTTTTAATAGACCAATTGTCATATTTTTATGTCCAGGAACATGCATTGAAATACTTTGGTGTGATATTAAATTTTTTAATTGATTGGAAATAGGTTGATTCAAATCATCACTCTTTTCACTATAATTAATTTATACGATTATCTTATATGAGATAAATCATCATCTTGTTGGTTGACCCAATTTCTTTTTAACAATCCCATGACATAACAATCTCTATATTCGCCCCTTGTATAAAAGTGCTCTTTTAATTCACCTTCAATTTCAAAGTTGTTACTTTTATATATGTGCACTGCTTTTTCATTTTTAACATCTACATAGAGATATACCTTGTGCATATTAAGTACTAAAAATGCATAATCTATTGCCATCTTAAACGCTTTTTTAGCGTACCCTCTATTCGCAAATTGAGGATCTACTATAATTAACACCTCGCATGTTCTATGTATAAAATTAATTTCCAATAACTCAACAACACCGATAGATTGTTGGTTTTCTTCAATTACAAAACGTCTTTCAGATTCATCTAAAATATGCTTTTGGTAAAGTGATTCTAGTTCACTTAATGATTGATAGGGTTCCTCAAACCAATAAGACATAATTGAATACTCGTTATTCAAGTTATGTAAATACTGTAAATCTGTTTTTTCTAAAGCTCGTATAATCATCTCTATAGCACTCCTTTAGTACGATATTATTGAATTTTATGTTAAATGTAAATCATTTCATAATAAAAAAGGAAGTTAAGCAACGTTTTATTGCTCGACTTCCATTGGCATTATACTCTATTAAGTTTATGATTCACTAGTTGACGATTTAAAGCGCTTCACTTTTTATGTATAAAAAAAAGAGACCTTACGGTCTCAATGCGGCTCATCGCATCCTATCATTTGCCTGGCAACGTCCTACTCTAGCGGAACGTTAGTCCGACTACCATCGGCGCTAAGGAGCTTAACTTCTGTGTTC
>NZ_RXWW01000052.1:3697-19219 GCF_003970495.1 Staphylococcus pasteuri | reverse complement strand
TGTATGTTACATAATTATACTATGATAGTTAATGTTGTCAAATTGATTTAATTTTATTTAAATTCAAAAATACAAATTTATTCATTTTACAGAAAATTAGTTAAAATAAAAAAATCTATTCAATCAAATCATCCATTAAGAAAAATTATTTAAAACAAATTCTATTTTATCTAATTTTTACAACAATTAACTTTACCCCATCTTCTTTATTCCAAACCGTTATCGTATCCTTATTTTTCATTGAATAATCAATATCTTCATTAATACCAATGGTTCTAAAGTATTTTATTTTATAAGAAGACCACGTTATATCGAGTTTATTCATCACAATATCACAAACTAATTGTCCTGGAACAATATCATCATGGATTTCATTTTTATCGTTTACACATGCCAAATAGTGTTTTATTAGTTGCTCATTTATCTTCATTTCTGATTTACCTTTATAAATATTTGTTCTATATAAATACAATTATTATTATCTTTATTAATTTTCAAAGTGTAGGTGTATTTGATGAAATTTTTGATTTTAAGTACCTCTTTTTTGCGTAATTCTGCTTTATAATTTGTACATGTAACTAATTTATTGGTTTGGTATACTTTTGTTTCTTTCAAATAGATTTTTTCATTTATAAATTCCTGGAACAATGTGAATTCTGGCCATAACTTGGCACAAAATAATTCAGGAACATAACCCTTATATTCCACACCAATAATTTGACAATATCTCATTACCTCCTCTTCATTAAATCGAATTTCTCTTATTTCACTTTGTGTCCCATCGTTCGAATAAAGCTGCATTACCGAGGCCACCTCCTATACCCATAGTCGCTATTGTTCTAAAATTATCTTTCATATAAAACAATCGTGTCACTAAGGCTGCACCACTTGCTCCATATGGATGTCCAGACGCTAAAGCACCACCCCATTGATTTAATTTATAATCTGGTATATTTAATAATTTTTGTGAGGCTAAAACTTGTGCGCTAAATGCCTCATTCAGTTCTATTGCATCAATATCATGAATGGTTAATTCATAACAATTAAGTAAATTCTGTACAGCAGGTACCGGACCAATCCCCAGTATGTTAGGGTCTACACCTTTTGTCATGGCACCCTTAAAATATAGACCATTGTTAAATCCATAATATTTCGCTGTTTCAAGTTCCATAATTAAAACCAATACAGCTCCATCATTCTTCATACAACTATTTCCTACTGTCACTGTACCATTAGGTAATTGTGGCTTAAATCGCGATAATGTTTTTAAATTTAAATTAGGTTTTATACTTTCATCGTCTTCAAATTTTTCACCTTTTACTATTAAAGGGACTATTTCTTGGTTTATATTTCCATTTTCATAATTCAATCTTGTGCGCTGATGACTTTGATATGCAAATTGATCTTGGTCTTCCCGTGATACGTTGTATTTTCTAGCAACGTTTTCAGCTGCTTCAATCATAGTTGGATCCTGTCCCTTTGGTGCAAATGAAGCTTTCTCATAAAATTGAGGGAAATGTTGTTCATATACAGATTGAGGTCGTAGTATTTTCCATGGTGCTCGACTTGTACTTTCTACTCCACCAGCAAGATAAATTTTTCCAGCTTCACTTTGTATCATTCGACAAGCATAAATGATACTTTCTAACCCCGAACCACATTGTCTATCTATCGTTAATCCTGGTATCGCATCATCAATGCCAGCCTCTAATAAAGATTTCCGTGCAATATTGCCACCATTTCCTACTGTATTTCCTAAAATAACTTCATCTAAATTAGCAATCACTTCTGAATAATTATCTTGATAATAGTTAAATAATGATTTTAATAATGTCTCTGGTTCTAGATGTTTTAATTTACCTCCATATTTGCCAAATGCTGTCCTTTTAGCTGCAACAATAACGGGTTGTTTCATTATTTTAGTTCTCCTGTATTCCATCTTTTTTCCATTTCAAATCGAGATATTTTGCCGCTTCGTGTATACGACATTTTAGTTACCTTCTTTATCTTAGAAGGAATTTCGTACCTATCTATTTTATTCATTAAATACGTTTTCAATTGTCTATAATCTAATTCAATATCGCCTGTATATAGTAAAACAGCAATTTCTCCAAATTTATCATGTTGCTGTCCTATAACAATAGCTTCATTAATTCCATGGATTTTAGTAACTTCGCTTTCTATTTTAGCTGGATAAACGTTTTTACCGCCTATAATCAATCTTGACCCAACTCTTCCTCTTAAATACAAACATTGCTTCTCATCAATATGTGCATAATCACCTGTACTAATCCATTGATAATCATGTAATTCGTTCTCATCATTCACATAACCACTAAACGTCATATTACTTCTGACATATAATCGACCTATACCTTCTTCATCTTTGTTCTTTATTTGGTAATCAACATTTGAAAATAATTTACCAACTGATGATTCGGGTGCGCTTTGGTTTAAGTTATAACTTATAAAACTAGCTTCCGATGTCCCAAAAAATTCTATTAAATTTACATGAGATAACTGTTCTTTTAATTTATAGAACATATGCTTATTTAATTTATCACCACTACTAAAAATACTAGACAAACATGTTGGCATATCATGATTGGACAATAGTTGATGTAACATGGTTGGCACTAAAAACATCGCAGTAGGAAGTTGAATGGCGTTCAATTTGTCAATGAGTTGTATCGAATTAAAATGATTTTGTCCAATAAACGTGCGACCAGTATAAAGAGCGTATATACAAGCATATAGTGACAAAGAGTGTGATAAAGGGCCAGGTGCTACAAATATTTTTTCTTGTCTTTGCATAAGCATTTCATTTTGTTCGAACGAAACAATCCATGACGGTTCGTTACGATAGTAAGCTTTAGGTAAACCAGTTGTACCTGAAGTAAAACCAATATGTAAGATATTAGTTGGATTATCTTTTATTGATGTCAGTTTAACTGCTGAGACTTTCGATATTTCATTTTCCATATTATGAAATGGTATATGATAAGTATTCATAAGCTCTCTAATCATTTTCAAACTCCATTTGCTATCCAATAAACACGGTACACAATCTAAAGACAATAAAGTCAAATAGTCGATAATATTTTTTAATGCATTATGATGGCATAATGCTACCCTGACGCCTTTTGGGATAGAAGTCATTGTTTTTTTGTTTTGGTTCATCAATAAACATATTTCATGGTACGTAACTGTTTCATCATCAATAATCACAGCTGGTTGTTCTGATTTTGTTATAGCATATTGTTGTAATTGTTGAAGTAATTCTGCCATATTCCCACCTACAAATGTTAACTTATTTATATATTATATTAACATTTAATTTGTTTCGTTGATAAATAAAAAAGTTAGAGCATTTTTAACTGTCATTTTAATGACTTAATACTCTAACTTTAATTGATATATTATTTATTTATCATGTTTGTAAGTTATAAAACTCTAATTATCTCGTCCACTTCACTTAATACATAATCTGGATTTTCACTGATTAAATCTTTTTATGAATGTGAACCCCAAGTTACTGCACAAGATTTAATTCCAGCTGCTTTAGCCATTTGAATATCAAATATAGCATCCCCGATATATATACTATTCGCTGGATTAAGGTTATGATTTTGAAGAATATACTGTAATCCGTCTGGGTCGGGTTTATAATGTTTCACTTTATCAGAACCAATAGCTTCTTTAATAAATCGACTCAAACCTAAATGTTCTAAATTCCTTTGTAATACATTCGTTTTTTTACTAGATACAACAAACATTTGCTTATTTTGTCTACTTAATTGATCTAGTGTTTCTGCTATTCCAGAATACGAACATAAATATCTCGCCTCGAATTGTTGATACTGTTCTCTAAAAAGTTGTAACAGTTGATCTAACGCTTCTTCAGATAAAAAACGATCACTCATCTCCATAAATGACTTTTCAATTGGTATTCCCATATAATGAATAATTTCTGAATCACTTGGATCTGTTAATCCAAATTGTGCAAAGGCTTCTTTAGTCGCCTCAATTGAACATTGTTTTGAATCTGCTAATGTCCCATCAAAATCAAAAATATAATTATCAAAATTCAAATTATTCACCTCTAAAATATCAAATTAAGGTTTATTTTTTTATTATATAACAAAATTAACATATATTATGCCATAATAAAAGCTGAGACATCTTTCTATGTCCCAGCCTAAATTGATTATTTATTCTAAGTTTGCATGATTATTTTGCATTGTCGTTTCGTCAACATTAAGTTGGTTCATTAAACCAATCACAATACTATCTAAAAAGATTTGAGACGATTGTTCGAATAAACTACCTAATGGTTGATCTGAACCTTCAGCATCATGTTTAGTACCTGCTGGTAATTCAACAACTGTGTCTGCAATTTCACCAATTGCAGAATCAAGTTTAGTAGTTAATAGCACAACTTCAGCTTCAACTGATTTCGCTTTGTCAGCTAATAAACGTAAATGTTCCGTAGAACCTGAACCAGAAATGACAATGAATAAATCGCCTTTTTGTATAGATGGCGTCGTTGACTCACCAATAACAAATGCTTGTTTGCCTAACTGATTCAATCTCATTGCAAAGCTATTTGCAACAAATCCAGAACGACCCTTACCTGCAACGAATATTCGAGAAGCTTCTGTTACTTCAGAAGCAAATCCGTCGAACTCTTCATCCTTTACATGAGATAAAGTTCCTTTTAGCTCATCTAAAATGAGTTGGTAATTATTAAATTTAGCCATAATTACTTACCTTCAATAGCGTCACGACATTGTTTAGCAGCTTCTACAGGGTCGTCAGCGTTAGCAATTCCGCCACCAACAATAACTAAGTCAGGATCTTCTGCAACAATATCTTTAATAGTATCTGGTTTAATACCGCCAGCTACAGCTACTTTAGAATTTTTAATCACTGATTTAACTTTACGTAAGCTATCTAAAGGAGATTGTCCTTCTGCTTGTAAATCATAACCAGTATGCACTGCAATGTAGTCAGCACCCATTTCGTCTAATTCTTTTGCGCGTTTTTCTAAATCTTGCACGGCAATCATATCTACTAATAATTGTTTATCATTTTTATGTGCTTCTTCTACTGCTGCTTTAATTGAAGCATCTTCAGCTACACCTAAAATTGTTACTACATCTGCACCAAATTTAACTGCTTGGCTAACTTCATAGTCCGCTGCGTCCATGATTTTTAAGTCAGCTAAAACTTTTGCATTATTAATATTTTCATTTAAATGTTGGACTGCAGGTAAACCTTCATTAATGACGATTGGAGTACCAATTTCAACAATATCAACATATTCTTCTACTTTTTTCGCTAATTCTGCTGCTTCTTCTTTATTTAATAAGTCAATTGCTAATTGTAATTCCATTATAATTCATCCTTTCAGTTTAAACTGTTTTTCTCTCACATTGAATGAATTACCCTTTAAACTTTTACTTTAAACGAAACGTATGTTTATAAGCTAATCGACATCCGGTGCAGTTGCATCATCTACATATATTTCTACATTAACATGCGTCTTTAAAATGGTAGATGGAATATCTTCTGATATGGGTTGATTTAATAAATTTTTGATGGCTTCTCTTTTTTTCTCTCCGAATGCCAATAATATAATTCTTTCAGCTTTAATGATAGATTGAAGCCCCATAGAAACTGCTTGTTTAGGCACTTCAGATTCATGATTAAAATATCTACTATTCGCTTTAATTGTACTTTCAGTTAAATCAACAACGTGTGTTTCACTACCAAAATCTGTACCTGGTTCGTTAAATCCTATATGTCCATTTTCTCCAATACCTAGCAATTGAACGTCGATAGGCCCCTCAGATTCAATGATTTGATTATACCGTTTCACTTCTTCATCTAAGTTGGAAGCATCTCCATTTGGTATATGAATATTTTGACGATTGAAATACGGATACTGATTAAATAAAATTTGATTCATATAATAATGATAACTTTGATTGTGTTCAGGCTCTAAACCAACATATTCATCTTAATTAAATGTTGTTATCTTTGATACATCTAATTGATTTTTCTTTAATAACGAAACTAAATGTTCATAAACATTTGTCATAGTTCCACCAGTCGCTAAACCTAACTTACTATTTGGATATTCATACATTTGTTTAAATAATTCGCAAGCAACATAAAATGATGCTAATTCTTTAGTGCCTAAATTAATAATTTTCATAAAAAATCACCTCAAATAATTACTACCAAACAATATAATAACCAACCCCTTAATTACATTTTGGATTATAACACGACACAATATTTTTCCGTAATAAAGTGATATCCCTTCATGAAAATGTTAATATATGGAAATAATTACAAAATTAATTAAATAAATTGAGCAGAGATGTACATTTATTGAGTTGTTTTTAGTAAAATAGACTGATAAACACATTGAATGGTGTAAGGAGTGAACGTGTTGGAACCTATTAAATATGAAGAAGTGATGGATTTATTAACTTCTTATGAAAACAAAAACGTTTACCTACATGTTGAAACAACAAATGGTGCTTATGCTAACCATTTTGATGAACGTGTATTTAATGCTGGTACTTTTTTGAGAAATATTCAAGTAACATTTGAACATGCACAACTTAAAGGTGGAGATAAAGATCCATACCGTATCGGATTAAAACTTCGCGACGGAGGTTGGGTTTATGTTCAGGGACTAACACATTATGAAGTTAACCAAAATAATGAATGTCTCATAGCTGGATTTAATTATGAAGGACAATTGGCTGCTACATTAGAAATTAGCGATAAGCCATTTACAATATAGAGGAGGTAAGATTCATGACAGATGAAAGACATGTACTCGTTATATTCCCTCATCCAGATGATGAAACCTTCTCATCTGCGGGAACAATCGCAAGTTATATCGAGGCAGGTGTTCCGGTAACATACGCTTGTTTAACTTTAGGCCAAATGGGCAGGAATTTGGGTAATCCTCCATTTGCTACTAGAGAATCATTACCAGATATTCGTGAAAAAGAATTGGAAAATGCCGCTAAAGCGATTGGCATTACTGATTTAAGAAAAATGGGACTCAGAGATAAAACTGTTGAATTCGAACCACATGAACAAATGGATGATATGGTTAAAAATTTGATTGATGAAACTAATCCTTCATTAATTATTTCTTTTTATCCGAAGTTTGCAGTTCATCCAGACCACGAAGCAACTGGTGAAGCAGTAGTAAGAACTGTTGGACGTATGCCAGAGAATGAACGTCCAAGATTAACATTAGTTGCGTTTAGTAATGATGCACCCGATATATTAGGTGAACCTGACATCCAAAATGATATTTCTAAATACAAAGATATTAAAATTAAAGCTTTTGAAGCACACGCTTCACAAACTGGACCATTTTTAAAAGAATTAGCAAGTCCACAAGTTGGTGGAGAAGTTCATAGCTTTTTAGAAATCGAACCATTCTGGACTTATCATTTCGAATCTTAATGGAGGTTAACAATGACAGAATTTGATTTATCTACACGTGAAGGCCGATGGAAACATTTTGGTTCTGTTGACCCTATCGAAGGTACGAAACCCACAACTAAAAATGAAATGACTGATTTGCAAAGTACGCACAAAAACTTCTTATTTGAGATCGAAGAAGTTGGTATTAAAAACTTAACTTATCCTGTATTAATTGATCAGTTTCAAACAGCAGGAACGTTTAGTTTTTCAACAAGTTTAAATAAAGACGAAAAAGGCATTAATATGAGCCGTATTTTAGAAAGTGTTGAAAAACATTACAATAATGGAATTGAATTGGAATTTAATACGCTATACCATGTTTTGCGAACATTGCAAGAAAAAATGAATCAAAACGCAGCAGGTGTTGATGTTAGTGGTAAATGGTTCTTTGATCGTTTTAGCCCTGTAACTAATATTAAAGCGATTGGAAATGCTGATGTCACTTATGGTATCGCAATTGAAGGTACTAAAGTTACGCGTAAAGAAGTAACTATTCAAGCTGCTGTTACTACTTTATGCCCTTGCTCTAAAGAAATCAGCGAATACTCAGCACACAATCAACGTGGGATTGTTACAGTTAAAGCATATCTAAACAAAGATGACATTGTTATAGATGATTACAAAGATAAAATTTTAGACGCTATGGAAGCTAACGCTAGCTCAATATTATATCCTATATTGAAACGCCCAGACGAAAAAAGTGTTACAGAACGTGCTTATGAAAATCCACGTTTTGTTGAAGACTTAATTCGTTTAATCGCTGCAGATTTAGTTGAATTTGATTGGATTGAAGGCTTTGACATTGAATGTCGAAATGAAGAATCAATACACCAACATGATGCATTTGCTCGTTTAAAATATAGAAAATAAAAAAACAGTCCATCCGATATTTCTATAACGGATGGACTGCCAATATATTATTTATTTGTTAACCTGAGACTTGTAATTAAGTCTCAGGTTATTTTTATTTTGAAATATGCATTTTCTTTTCACCTGGTTTAACAAAGCACATTGCAACAATACTAATCAATGATGCTACTACTGCAGAAACGAACATTGAAGAATAGCCGTATGATGCTACTAAGTAACCTGTTAATGTTGGCGCAATAACTGTCGCTGTATTAACAAAGAAGTGTGTGATACCACCAAATGTACCAGTGTTATTTGGTGTAGTATCAATGATAACTGCCCAATAAACTGCGTTTGGTAAGAAAATAAATGCATTTCCTATCATCATCAATATCATCACTGCGACAATACTATGCGTAAACGGAATAATTACGAAACATGTCCCTGCACAAATCATACCTGCTATAGATAAACCTGATCGTGCAATTCTTAAACTTCCGGTTTTCTTTCTAAGCCAATCTGAAAGTTGTCCACCAAAGTATGCTGTGAACACCGCACCTATCCAAGGGATCATACCTAAATACCATAAAGAGTGTATTTCAAAGTGATATTCGTCTTGTAAGTATTTAGGAGTCCAAGTTAATATCAAGAAGTTCACATATTGGAAACCAAAATAACCTAACATGTTACAAATGAGTGTTGTACTTGTGAAAAAGTGATACCATTCTTCTTTAGATTTTTCGTATCAACTGTTTTTTCAACATTTAAACTATCCTCTGTAGAACGTATTGATTTAAGTTCTTCTTCAGAAATCCTTTTATTATCTTCAGGGTAATCTGTAAATACCTTAGCCCAAATGATTACCCAAACAAGACCTAATACACCTAATAAAACAAATAATAAACGCCAGTTTGAAATAGTTAGAAATCCAGAAACGATTGGAGCAGTAATTACTGCACCTAGAGGAACCCCAATTAATCCTAAGGCAGAAAGTAATCCTCTTTCTTTTGGTGCTGCCCAGTTCGCATTTGTTTTACTGATTGTTGAAAATATTGGACCTTCAGCTATACCAAACATAACATGTAACATACCAAAACCAGCTAAAGCTGAACCACCAAACACTGCCATACCTAATTCTCCGGCAAATGCCATTCCAATTTCAACTAATGACCAAGCTGTTCCTGCTACAATCCAAACAAATTTTGGTCCTTTTTTATCTGCTGTAATACCACCTAATAGTGAACCAAACATATAACCATAACCGAAATAGCCAAGAATAGTTCCCCAAGCAATCGTGTCGAATCCAAATTCTTTAATAATATCTTCTTGCGCGTATGAAATGGCCCCTCTGTCAATGTAATTAATCATTGTCATAAGCACAATCATAGTAATAATAAAATAACGATAACGTTTCATTAAGCCCCACCCCTTCATGAACATTTACACTTGTATGTAGTTTATCATATATTTATTTGTAAGCGCTACCACAAATAGTTAGAATTTTAAAACAATTATCCTTAAATTATATAAATCACTTAAATCACACACAATATCATGATATAATTATTGAAGATTTATTTTAAAATTTAAGTTATCCTATTTTTATTAATATTTTTAAATAAAAATGCTATTAAAAAGTGTAGGGAGTTTAAGGGGATTATTATGTTAACAATTAAAGATATATCAACTATTATAGAAGGCTCTTTGTATGATGTTGAACCAAATGAATTAAATAAAGAAATTAACGATTTTGAAACTATTTATAGCTTTGTCAAATCTAAAAATACTGCTTACTTTTCTCCAAACAAAGAAACTTGGTGGAAAGAACTTGGGAGAAGTAAAAATGCTCCAGATGGAAATGATTTAATTGATAAATCTAACGAAAATATTGGCTTAATAATTACTGAAAAATACGTTGAAAATATGGAACATAAAATTCCTCAACTTATCGTTCATGATTCTGTTAAAGCCATTAAAAAACTTGCAACTTACATAAGAAACCAATATAAAAATCCAGTTATAGCTATTACAGGATCGATGGGGAAAAGTTCAACTAGAATGCTAACTTCTTCTTTACTGCAAGATTATAATGTTCTTGAAAATAGAGGGAATAATAATATTAGAGCCGCTATTTATGCTAATATGCTAAAATTGATTAAAAATCCTGACTTTGCCGTAATTGAAACTTCTCTTAATGCTATCAATCATAGGGAAAACACAGCATTATATCTCAAACCAGATATTGCCGTTATTACTGGAATTGGTGCTGCACATTATTCAACATTCAAAAGTATTCATGAAATCGCTGAGCTAAAAGCTCGAATTTTTGCAGGTCTCAATAAAAACGGCATAGCTATTATTAATGGCGACACAATGTTCTTAGATTATTTAAAGCAACAAGCTTCACAATTCACAGAAAATGTACAGACTTATTCAATAGATAATACTAAACCTTCTAATCTAGCACCATCATATATAAATTATTTAAAAGGTGCTATTCAAATTGGTATTGAAAATAATCATGATATTAATGAGTATCAAATCAATACAATAAGTGATGGTATGATTTCAAATACATTAGGTGCATTACTTATCATGAAAAATTTAAATGTGCCTATTAATCCTAAACATCTTTATGATTTTAAACCATTCTCTAAAATATTAAAAATGAAAAAAGTTATAACAAAATCTCATCAGTTAACATTAATTGATGATACTCATAATGCTTCACTTCCTGCCATGATAAATGCAATAAAAGCTTTTGATAGTCAGACTCAATTCTTTAGTGGCAATAAAATTATTGCAATAGGGAAAATTAATGATTTAGGGCATAAGTCTAAAGAAATCCATCAGGAATTAATACCATATTTAACTAATTCAAATGCTGATCATATTCTTTGTTTAGATGATGATTTAAGACCTGTAGTTAATAAAATTAATAATAAAAATATTACATGGTACCCAAATAAAGAATTAATGATTAATGATTTAAAATATTTATGTAATTCAGATTCAATTACATTATTAAAATCTTCAAGTGGTGGTACTGAGTTTCCTGAAATCGCTAAAACTCTTCCACATATATTAAAAAGAGTGAATTTACAAAATGAAGAAGAGTTATTTTCTTCAATAAGTAAAGCAGGAAAAAGTTATATTATTGTCGATAATGTAACTAGTAAAATCGAACACGAATATAATACAGAAAATTCTATGACAGTTGAAGGCATGGGTCCACTGCTTTATTACATGAATGCAATTGATGAAAATGCTCAAAACGAAGAATTAGAGTTACAAGAATGGGTAACTAATAACTCAACATTTTTCAAAGGAAAAAAAGTAAATGTATTTAGTTTGCTATCTTCAATGACTAAAGGGCCACATCCGTCAGAAACATATGAACTTGTAGATTATTTATTTGAAAATTTTGCAAATAGAAAGAAATATACAAATTTTGCAATTAATAAATTTAATTTAAGTAATTCTATCGCTATCAATTTAACAGGTAGATTCAGAGTTAAAGAGAGACAAAGCTTTACTGTTGGAGACTTATTCAATATTTACAAAAATTATAAATATAGTTTATTTAAATTCAACAATTACTTCTTAATAGGTTTAAAATATAAAAGTGGATTTATTCGTGGAGATAATAAAACAATCATTTTCACATCATTTGCAAATGAAAATGAAGCGAAAGAAATATTATTTCACTATACAGGAGATGTAAAATGAATAATAAAATAGATGTTTCCATAATTGTTCCTTTATATAATAGAGAAAGCACAATCGCCAGACTGTTAACTAAAATTGCTGAACAAGATTATAATTTAGATAAAATTGAAGTTATTATTTCTGATGATAAATCTACAGATAACTCTTTAAAAGTAGTTGAACAATTTAAATCATTAATACCTAATCTAATTATTTTAGAAAGTAATATGAACTCAGGTGGCGCTTCAGTTCCTCGTAATAAAGCACTGGATAACGCTAACGGAGAATGGGTATTATTTATTGATTCAGATGATTACATTACACCTTATTCTATAAGCGATGCAATGGAAATTACAAATACAACTAATAATGATATGATATGCATGCCTTATTTCAGAGCAATAAATAGCAATAGACCTATAAGTCGATCCGCCTTTTCATACAAATATACAAAATCTGATTTAATATTTGAAAATACTAAACTTTATAATAGTTTAAATGTTATAGGTAAATTTATTAAAAGATCTATTATCGAGGATTACAATATTCGCTTTCCAAAAGATATAAAAGTACGTGAAGATAATTGGTTTTTAATGCAAGTATACAGTGTAGTTAATTATATAACCATTTTAGGCTATGAAAAAGATTATTATTTTTATGAAGCTCAAGATGATGTTGCATTGTCAAATTCATCTACGCCTCCTCGAGATGCAGTGAAAATATATTCTGCTGTGTATGATTTTATAGTGAACCAAAATAATATTTCTCAACAAAGAAAGCAAGATTTGCTTACTATATTTTTAAACCGTTATGTTGACATGATTCAACGAGGTCAATATGCTCCAATGAGATTATTTAAACATACAAAAAAAACATTAATTAAATTATTACGTAATCCATTCATTTCAGAAAAGTCTATTACATTCATTGAAAATTTATTTTTGGGAAAATATGACAAGTACCAATAGTTAAATATTTCCAAACCAAATATAATTAATAATAACAATCAAAAAGCACTAAGATGGTTTTTATAAAAAACCGTCTTAGTGCTCATTTTTGTTAATTCTTTGTAACACTATAAGTACAATCATATATTTAATAACTAAGCCATTTTAATGCATTAGTGAATGCAAATCAATATACATAAAATGCTTAGCGAATTTAACCATATATAAGATTGCAATGACTAATGCAACAATAAATCCAGCTGTTTTATATTTCTTTTTTTCTTCTTTTTCTTCTTTTTTATCACTATTCATATATTCAATTAATTCAGCTTCAATTTCTTTATCTAATTCAGATTTTTCATCATCATTATTAATATTTTTTTCGTTCTCTTTATTATCCATAACTTATACTCCTTGGTCTTTATTTAAAAACATTTTGATACTGAACATATCCTGAAAGATAGTGTTCAATGTCATCGATCCTCACTCTATAACCATGGTGTTTGATAAAGAAACTACCCAATATTCTTGAAGGATTTTTAAAATACATTGCTAATTCTGGATAAAAGAATCCAATTCTTTGATAATTAGCTCTTATGTGGATAATATCTATCAATTTTTGTTCATCAATGAGTGAATTAACTAAGTCTTCATATCCCTCTGCCTTTGCTTTTTGAACTAATTTATATGTAGCCATTAGCATTTCTAGAAATGTTGGAAAAGTTGTCTCTCTATTTTTAATATAATCTAAATGTGTACTTACATTCTTAATACCAAATTCAAAATATTTTTGTTCTGGACTGATTTGGACAAGTTCATTCGTACAATAACCTAACCAATGGTCATGATATTTCCAGTAATCTTTAGAAATAAATTGATCTACTAAACTCTTAACAGTATTTAACCATTTTTCATTATGATCTTGTTGATATAAACGCATTAAAGCCAATGCTGCTTCTCCATCATAATAAACGATCCTAAATTTTTCTTTAACTGATAAATCTGGATAGTTTAAAACATGGGTAGTATCCCAAGTATTTTCATCAATCATAGACAGAATTCCTTTAGCTACTTTTTGAGCAGCTTCTAGATAATATGGATTTTGTTGTTTTTTTAAGTATTCACAAACAGCAAAAATAAACGACGCATTTTGACCTAGTTTAATTTCATTCGCGTTTTTAGTATTATCAAATACATAAGCATTTCCATTAACTTCATAAATATGATTTTCAATAATATACTCTATAGCTTTTTCTGTTGATTCAAGAGATTCATTCATATAATTTAAACCTTCAATTAATGCATAAGTTGATGATGAATGTCGTAAAATATTATAAAATCCTATCTCTTTATCGAAATGTGGAAAATATCCATATTTAAATTTACCATTATCTTCTAACATATTTTCTAAAAAATGAGCACTACTATTTATTAATTGATCGATTTCATCGTTTAAATTATCAATCTTTCTTAGACCTTTCTTATAACCCTCTGATTCTAGCTCATATACTTGATCATCATCTAAAAAATAAGACGTTGTATAAAATTTAATAACTTCTTTAGATTCATACAATTCATGTGAATATGGTCGTTTATAATTAGTGTATTTTCTAATATAGTTATTAATATTATCTTCTGACAAATAAAACTCCTTTGTCTTTTTAGACGGTCTAACAAATGCATTGACATTAATTTCTTCAGGTAAGAATGTAACATTCCAATTTTTATCTAATGATATTCCAAAATCGATATAATTTCGTCTCGTATTAATCATTTCTTTTTTTAAGTCTTTAAAAAGAACAGTTTCATAATTAGTAACAATATCTAGTTTAATCCAAGTTGGAAACTCGCCTGCTTGTTTCTTATATTTTTGACATATTTTAATTATTTCTCTTTCTAAATAATTAGTTCTTTTTATAATTTTCACTTGAGCTTTAACATTTGGTTTCCCCAAACTCAAAAAAACATACTCTTTAATAATTTCTTTATTTTTTATAAATTCTACTAAATCCTTAATTTTACTTTCTATATTCATATTACCCTCCGTACTTTAAACTCTTTATGCTTTTAATTATAACAATATTAGTTAATTTTATGTAATTTTGTTTTTTATTTTAAATAAAGCCAGGTCTCATTGACCTGGCTCCTTATCATGCTTAATATTTGAATAATATTTAATTATTACTTGTTTTCTGCATCTTTTTTACGGCGTCTACCGAATAAGAATAATGAGCCTAAGCCAGCAAATAAAGTTCCGAATAATGTTGCATTATTTGAATTTGATTCTTCACCAGTTTCTGGTAATGCTTTATCATCTGAATGATCTTTATCATTGTCTGAGTCTGCATCTGAATCTGACTCATAATCTGCATCACCATCGGCATCACTATCTCCTTCGTATTCTATAAAACCGTCCGAGTCTGCATCACTGTCGGCATCTGAGTCTGAATCAGCGTCGCTATCTGCGTCAGAATCTGAGTCCGCATCGCTATCTGCA
>NZ_RXWW01000052.1:0-3687 GCF_003970495.1 Staphylococcus pasteuri | reverse complement strand
ATCTGAGTCTGCATCGCTGTCGGCATCTGAGTCTGAGTCCGCATCGCTATCTGCATCAGAATCTGAGTCTGCATCGCTGTCGGCATCTGAGTCTGAATCCGCATCACTATCGGCATCTGAATCTGAGTCCGCATCACTGTCTGCATCTGAGTCTGAATCCGCATCACTATCGGCATCTGAATCTGAATCTGCATCGCTATCTGCATCAGAATCTGAGTCTGCATCGCTATCTGCATCTGAGTCTGAATCCGCATCACTGTCTGCATCTGAGTCTGAGTCTGCATCGCTATCCGCATCTGAGTCTGAATCCGCATCGCTATCCGCGTCTGAATCGGAATCCGCATCGCTATCTGCGTCTGAGTCTGAGTCCGCATCACTGTCTGCATCTGAATCTGAGTCTGCATCGCTGTCCGCATCTGAGTCTGAGTCCGCATCACTGTCTGCATCGGAGTCTGAGTCTGCATCGCTATCCGCATCTGAATCTGAGTCTGCATCGCTATCTGCGTCGGAGTCTGAGTCCGCATCACTATCTGCATCTGAATCTGAGTCTGCATCGCTATCTGCATCTGAGTCTGAGTCCTCATCATAATAACCATTATCTATAGTCATATCATCATGATCAGTAATAGTTACATGGACATCCTCACCATCAGCATCTTTATCGTCTTCACCAGTGTTAGTAGTTGTTTGAGTAAGTCCTTCAGGTTTATCGAAATGTACAATATAATCTCCACTATCTAAATCATCGAAACGATATTTACCGTTCTCATCTGTAGTTGTTGTTTTAAGTACATTACCGTCTTTATCTTTTAATGTTACAGTTACGCCTGGAATACCTTTTTCTGTATCATCTTGTTTGCCATCTTTATTTGTATCTTTCCAAACATAATCACCTAAACTATATTTAGGTGTTTTATAGAAACCGCTATCTAATGTCCAGTTGTCAGCATCTTTAACAACGCCTGTAACAGTTAATCCATCTGAATCCACGGTATCATCGTTACCAGCGTTTGCAGTTGTTGGCGTATAACCATCTGGAGTTGTAAACTCAACTGTATATGTGCCATTTTGTAAGTTATCAAATTGATATTTACCAGAAGCATCTGTAGTAGTACGGTCAATTTCCTGACCTTTACTATCTTTAAGAATTACATATACACCTTCAATACCTTTTTCTGTATCATCTTGTTTACCATCTTTATTTGTATCTTCCCATACATAGTCGCCTAGTGAATATTTTTTGGCATCTCCAGTTGCAGTAGAAGAACCTGCTACAGCAGCATATGAATTTGACCATCCATAAGATTTTTCATTTGTTTCTAATTTATAATCAATTTTACCATTAGTGTCTGTAGAACTATCTTGAGGATAAGCTACTTGTTGAATAATGTATTGCTTATTACTACTTTTAGCTCCATTTAATAAATCAATCGTCGCAGTTTGATTATTGTTACTGTAATTTATTTTAAAATTACTAGTTACATCTTTAAGATTTGCAGTATCAGGTGCAAAACTATCAACAAACTGATTTTGATTAGTTACTTCATAAATTTTAAAATTATTTTTACTAGGATCAAACTTAAATCCAGTTAAATTAGTTGTGAATTTCTCAGTAGTAAATGTACTTTTAGGTTGATTAATATATGCAGTCATATGACGTGCTAATGTATCATTCTCTATATAATTAGTACTAGAAATAATTGGAACATTTTTATTACCATAGTCTACAATTACATTTTTTGAATATGAGTCACTTCCTAATGTCACTTGCATAGGATACGATGTTTTATCAGTAGTTGCAGTTTCTTTTTTGGCAAACGCAACTTTTTCAAAACTACCTTTAATATTATTATATTGATCTACATAGTTAGTAAACGTATACGTTGTCGAATTAGACGCGCTATCATAAACTCCCTTAGCAACTAATCTACCATTTTCATCATATAAATTTTGTTCTGTAGTAGGTAAAGTCACTGAACCTGGACGGATATATTGACTGTATTTAAAGGTCATTTGATCGCCTTCATGTACATCATCATCTATTGTGTAATCAGCTTTTACTTTTAATACATCACTTGATGTTGCCCAAAATTCTTTATTGCCTGTTTGAGTATTTGTATGACCTTTATCAATAGCTATATCAATATTAGAAAAATGTACTTTATTATTTACATTCGTACCTTGTTTTGCAGCAGCTAATTTTCTTACAGCTAAACGACTTACAGTTTTTGGTGTAGAAGTTATAGAGCGTTCAGTAGCATAAGTTGTTTCTGATTCTTTCTTATTTGAATAATCTTTAGCTAATGCATTTAATAATGTATTTTTATCAATATTATTAAAGTCTAAATCTAAGTTTTCAACTTGTGCTTTAGCATCTGCTTTACTTGTGTTATTTGCATTAGCAATATAATTAGTTAAAGCATCTTGTTTATCTTGTTTTGTTGTAGCGTTTTGAACATTATTAACTACAGTATCAACATATTGTGAATTATTTGTTTTTTGTGAATTTTGAGATTGAGTTTTTGTTTGAGATGTTTCTTCTGAAGTAGTTTCTTTTGAATCAGTTTGATTGGATTCTGGGGTTTGTTCTGTAGTAGTCTCAGCTTTTGGTTCTTCTTGTGTTGGTTGTTCTTTAGTAGTGTTTGATTGTGAGTCTTCTGTTGTTATTTTTTCTTCAGTTGTTTTTGCTTTTGGTGCCTCTTTTGTTGGTTGTTCTTTAGTAATGTCTGTTTTTGTGTCTTCTGGTGTTTGTTCTTTAGTTGTTTCTTCTTTTGGTACTTCTGTTGTTGTTTCTGCTTTAGTGTTTGATTGTGTTATAGATTCTTTAGCTGCATCTTCTTTTGTTACTTGTTCTTCAGAAGAATTTGCTTTTGAATCTTCTTGTGTAGATTGTTCTTCTGTTACGTTATTTTCTTTAGTTAGATCTGTTTGTTCGGGACGATCATTGTTATTTGTAGTTTGTTCGTTTGTTTGAACAACATCTTTTTGTTTCACAGCATCATCTTGTGAGGACGTATCTTCACTTGTTTGTGCTGACGACTCTTCAGTAGTATTTTCAGCTGCTTTAGCTTCTTGGTTTCCAACACCAAATACTAATGTAGCTCCTACTAATATTGATGCGGTTCCTACTGTGAATTTTCTGATAGAATATTTGTTCAATTTGTTAGGTAAAAAATCTAGTCTTTTTTCATATTTTCCTCCTAGCTACTTTTAAAAATTATATGTAACAACCATATATTTATACATATCGTTGTCATCTCAAATATAATATAAACAATATTGTTTTGCAACGCTTATTTATTTTTGTATATAAACAAATATATTCGTTATGTTTAATTGTTCTTATTTTTATTTACTAAAATTTAAAAACACTTCAAATTTTAGTAAACTTAATTTACAAAATAATTACAAAAAAAATTATCCTCTCAATTGTTCAATGTCTAGTTAGAGTTAGTGATTACAAGTTCAATCGTTTCTCTCTAAAAAATTGGACACAAAATTTAACAATTAAAAGGATTATCGTTATATGTATACTATATGCTTAATTACAATTGTACTTTTAATATTTAATTGTAGCGTTTCATTAGATATTGCAAGCCAAGAAATGACTTCCAATGATTTAACAACATTATTGTATAATCTTTTTAAAAGAATATCAATCATAAAAATGCCATAAAATTAAATAAC
>NZ_RXWW01000051.1 GCF_003970495.1 Staphylococcus pasteuri | reverse complement strand
AGTTAAAGCACCTTTAACATAAGGTGTGCGCCCACTTGCAGAAATACCTATAACAATATCATTTTCAGTTAAACCAATATTCTCTAAGTCTTTTTGACCAAGCGCTTCATTATCTTCGGCACCTTCAACAGCTTCTGTCATCGCTTTAGGGCCTCCAGCAATAATACCTATTACTTCATTTGGTGAAGTGTTAAAAGTTGGTACACATTCAGCAGCATCTAGTACACCTAATCTACCGCTTGTTCCTGCACCAATGTATATCAATCTACCGTGCTGACTAAATTTTGCAATTGACTCATTAATAACGTTTGTTAACTTTGGAATAATAGATTCTATAGCTTTAGGAACTAATTGATCCTCTTGATTCATTGTTTTAAGTGCATCTTGAATTGACATTTCATCTAAATGCATTGTTTGTGCGTTACGTGATTCAGTTGTTAAATCATTCAATGCTTATGTCTCCTTTAAACATATAAATTCAAAAGTATCGCCTGGCTGTATGATCTTAAGAAAAGGAAGATCTTGTTTACAAATACGTGCAAGACGATTGATATTTGAATGTCCTGGAAGAGATGTTTTAATAATTTGAAGTTCACCTTCATAACGACCATTAAGGTAGTTATCGATAGTAATATCTCCAGGCAAACGTTGTTCGATACCAATCGGTGTAATTTTCTGATTCACCATTAATCTAGATGTTTGAGAACGGAAGACATGTTCGGGCGAATCAATTCTTACATGGTGTTTTGCATATAATAGATTTAATAAATGATCATCATTATTTTCAACATTAATGATATGCAATACAAAGTGATGTTGAACAAATATTTGATAAAGTTGTTTAGCTAAATTGATTTCTAAACCATTATCAGCAATAACGATAGTATTAATACCAGTTAATTGTAGTTCATGTACAGCTTGAATAGCATGTTCATGCCTATGATTTTCTATTGTAGGTAAGCCTTTGTATAGAGGACCTCTTAAGTTTGTTCCAGGAATAAAGGCAAATATCTTAGCATTTGGATCGAATAAATGAATAAGATTATTTTGCTGTTGAAGTGATGACAAACTTAATCCTGTATCGGGTCTAGGATAATAATTATGACAATAAACAAGTGTTCGAATATTTGGATTACTATAAATAGTAGATAATATATGATGCGTTATTGTACTAGCGTTAATACAACATTGATATCCTCTTTTTTGAATATCAAGAATAAGATTCACATTAAGTTGATCATCAATTCTAATAACAAATTCCCCGTTTGAGAATTGATCTAATAAACTGTAAAAGTGGTGATTAAGTAAAGAAGGATTTACATCAATAATAAAAGTGATTGAATATTGCGATAATAACTGGCACAATTCTCCCAAATGCGACAGTTTAAATTGATCATCTTCTTCTGGTATTTGAAGGGAAGTAAAAATGGTATCGTATCCCTGAGATACCATTGATAGAATATAAGATTCATTCAATCTTTGTCCTATAGATACCGAGAAACCAAGCATGATCATCCTCCTCAAATAATTGCTTAATCATATCCGATTATAACGCTAATATTATTAATTTACAAATTGCATATTAGAATAAAGTATAAAACTTTTACAAAAAAATTAAAAAACAATAAAAATTAAAATAAATAGTTGTTTAGAGGTTAATGTGTATTCATTGAATATTGTAGAGAAAGAAGTTTTTAATAGGTATAAGATTTATAATAAGTTAAACTGTCGAAAATCATTAATTGATAATGATTGATGGTTTGGCAACTGTCTCCATTTTTTGTAATGTTAAAAGGATGTTCGTTGAAAAAGGTGATTAAATTTTTATAATTGTTTAAATTTAGATCAGTGGATTTAAATTGATCTGATAATTGTGAGGTAATCCAGTGAGATTCTTCAATGAGTAAAGTGGTAAATTCGTTTAATGTAGTCTCGAATTTGTTATGATTAAAAAGTATATAATACTTTAACTTTTCAGTTATCATAATGAGTTGAGTTAATTTTAATTCTATGTGGGTAAATGTTTCTTGCGAATTCATAAAGCCTCCGTTTAGATATAAAGATAAAAAGAAAGGATACATAATATGAAACTTTCGAACAAAGGATATCGTTTTAAAGATATTGCGTGGAGAGATTTGTTATTAATACCAATTATCTATATTGTGTTATTGATATTTTCGATGGTAGGTTTTGGGATATTAAATACACATTATACTCACCCAGATAAATTAATGCAGTCAATGATGGCGACTGTTGCACAAGTGATGAGTTATATTATTGCAATTTTAAGCTTTTATTTAATGCATATAAAATCATTTCCCAAACGATTTAGTAATGGAATTAATTATGTTAAAAAGCATTGGATATTCTTAATTTTTATGTTACTTATAGCACTTGGGGCATCATCGCTTTATGAGTGGTTGATGCAATTTTTACCGAAGTCATTACAGTATAGTGAAACGCAAAATGAATTAGCACTTGATCAATTATTCAAAATACCTTTATTTTTACCTATAGCGTTTCTTTTAATTGTCATTGTTGCACCTATTGTTGAAGAATTGGTGTTTAGACATATTCTTATCGGAGAGTTAGGTAAGAAGTTTAATTTTATTTTTATGGGGATTATTTCAGCAGTAACGTTTACTTTAATACATGTTAGTGGTGCGAAATCACCATTTGAATTTGGGGCATACTTTATATTAGCAATTATATTGGTAGTTAGTTATTTAAAAGCTAAAAGAAATTTAGCGTCCTCAATTACCATTCACATATTAAATAACCTCATATCATTTATATGGACGCTATTTATTGTTTATTAGAAAAACGAAGTATAGCCTGTGACATAAAAGATGTCACAGGCTATATGTATATTGTCGCCTAGTGAGATAGTTATAGAAATCATTTAAAGTCATACTTTTTGTGTAACAAATTAGTATGACTTACTTAATAGCAATAAGCTATTAAGAACAAAAGGTTCGCATGAACTAAAGAGTTCATGCATAAGAGTTACTACGCACTAAAGTGCAAGTACCTCTAATGAATTAGGAGTGAAATAAAGGATTACACTAGCTAAAGCTAGTGCATAAGAACCACTAGCCTAATAAAATTAGGAGTGGTTCTTTATATTTCTGGTGGGGTCTGATAAAAATTGCTGATAGTTATCAATTGTTATATCTTGTGTTTTAATTGTTTTTTCAAATGAATAAGAAATGTCTTGTATATCTCTTATTAAAAGTTCTCTAGTGGAACCTAAGCCAATTTCGAATACGATAGCATGCCATTGACCATCTTTACACAACAATCCAATAAAGATTACATTTTCAGCAACAGTTCGATCTTCTTCGTAAAAATCTACTAGCATCACTTTACGCTCAGAACAGTATATTAAAATATCAGAAAAAATATTGGGTAATGTAACCTGAGTAGTGTCTTCAAATTTTATATAATAGTCCATCTTTTTTAATAATTTGCGTATACGTGTTTGCGGTAAACTTAAACATTGTTTCAAAATAGCCTGAATTTCTTTCGCATAGGGCAAAGTTGAATAAGATTGACTTTCATTTAAAGTAAGAAATAATGCAGAAAGTTGAGCATCTGTTAAAGTTAGCGCAATTTTTGATTGTGATTCTTGAATTTTATAGCCGCCTTGACTGCCATGTGATGCATGTATTTGTACACCTTGATTTTCTAAATCATCAATATCTCTAAGAATTGTACGTTTTGAAACTTTAAATCTTTTTGCTAATTCAGAAGCAGTAATCTTATTACTTTGCTGAATTTCTTGTATCAGTCGATTTTGACGTTCTAATTTATTCAATGAAAGTCACCTCCAATAAACATTACATATTACAATAATTATATCATATAAGCGACAATGATGACATTTGTAGCTTATTTTAGAAATAAAAAGTGAAAATATCTCAAAAAAATTTTAGAAAACGCTTACAAATGAAAAACGTTTATGTTAATATATTATTTGTAACAGGGGGAGCGATTAACAAAGGGGTAGAGCTATATAACAGGTAGCTGATAATCGTTCGAGTTACACTAAAACATCTTCAATATTTATTACTTACTTTCCTTTCTATTTGTCGGCTAGCATAAGACTAGCCGATTTTTTTATGTCAATAATGTTAATGTAGGACTAAAATTTTTAAGTACAATATATTATGACTGTGTTAGAGTAGATTTTAATGAATTATAGTTTTTAAATAAAATTTGAACATACAATGATAAATAGAAAAAAATAAAGAGGTGTTATAGATGACTAATTATCAACTAAATGATATAGATCAAATGGTTACAGAATGGTTAGAAAATATAGACAATATTATCCCTAAATTAATTTTTGATATGCATACTGAAACAAAATTAAATCGATTTGATTTAGTGACGAATGTTGATCAGCAAATCCAAAATGAATTTCAACAATTTTTAAGTAAACACTTACCAGACCATCAATTATTTGCTGAAGAAAAGAGCAATGAAGGGATTGATCCTAGGCAAGGCCATGTATGGATTATGGATCCTATAGATGGTACAGCGAATTTAGTTAAACAGCAAGAAGATTATTGTATAATTCTAGGTTATTTCGTAGATGGAGAACCTAAATTATCATATATCTATGATTATCCACATGGACATTTATATAAAGCGATTGAAAATAAAGGTGCATATGATAATAACCAAATATTATTAGCCCCGCCAATCATAGATATAAAAGATGCCATTCTATCATTTAATACACAAGTGTTGAATGATGAAACAATGCATGAATTATATGAGGCATCCTTTGGACATAGAATTATAGGATCATGTGGTTTAGATTCATTAAGAGTGATTAAAGGTCAATTTGGTGCACATATCAATACTAATCCTAAACCTTGGGATATCGCAGCTCAATTCTTATTTGCAAAAGAACTTGGTTTAAAAATGAGTTCATTGGATGGCAAACAAATAGACTTATCAACTGCAGCGCCATTTATTATAAGTAATGAAGGATGTTATAAAGAAGTCCTTGAAATTTTAAATAGTGGTTCTGGATACGGAAAGTAATATTATAAATATATTGCCTCATCACTATATGATGTCCATATTTGACACTTAGATTATTCTTTTAAATTAATTTTTGTATAATAAGACTTTAGAAGTATAGTAAAATTAATTTTCTATTATATAATAATTAAGGTATGTAGTATGTGACACAGTTAAGGAAAAGGAGTGATGGGTGTGCGCAGATCAGAAAAAAATAAAATGAGTCTACCCGCAAAAATTTTAGTTTGGTTTATTGGAATTTTATTTATTTTAGCCTTAGTAGCAGTGATTTATGTCGTTGCTAAAGTTTTTATCACTGGCGATAAAATACATAATCCTTTAGATAGAGACCATTCTCACTTGAGAGATGGAAAGGTTAATTTAAAAAATGGTGATCCATTTACGATTGCACTATTTGGTGTAGATTCAGATGCTGAACGTAAGGCACAGGGTGGCGGCTCTCGTAGTGATACGATTATGATATTATCAATTAACCCAGAAAAGAAAAAAACTGAAATAGTTAGTGTTCCTAGAGATACACAAGCTAAAATTGTAGGAAAGGGTACAACAGAGAAAATAGCGCACGCTTATGCTTATGGTGGGCCTAGTATGTCTATCAATTCATTAGAAAAATTAATGAATGTACCTATTGATCATTATGCAACCATTGATATGGATGGATTACACGATATGATTGATACACTTGGCGGTATAGATGTTGTCAGCAATGATACTTTTACAACTAATGGCGTTCATTTTGAAAAAGGAAAGAAAACACACGTAAATGGAAAAGAAGCAATGAGCTTTATTCGAAGTCGTAAAGAAGAAGGTGCTGGTGGTGACTTCGGACGTCAAGAACGTCAGCAACTGATATTAGAAGCTATGGCAAATAAAATGACTAGCGCATCTTCTATTGCACACTTCCCATCTTTAATGAATGAAATCCAAAAAAATGTGAAGACAGATTTATCATTAGGTGAACTGAATACTATTAGAAGTAAATATAAAGATGCAAATGATACAGTTAATCGTCATCAACTAGATGGACAAGGTGGTATACAAGACGATGGATTATATTATTTTGTGCCAAGCGACAGCTCTCTTCAAGAAAATGCTAATTTATTAAAAGAAAATCTAAATATGTAATAAAAGTTCATAATTTCAATTAATAAAGAACAATGGTGTTAATAGTTAATACCATTGTTCTTTTTTTGCAATTCTCAAAAGCTTTAATTTTATATTAAAATGTAAAAAGTCCTTAACATTGTATGTTTTAAGTTATACAATTAATATGATTCTATCTATTCATATATGTGGGGCATGTAGTTGGATAGGAATAAAAGAAAATGACGTTAGCAATTACGGAAATATATATAATGGGGTGAAAGTATGAAAGAACATTTAATCGTTACCCTTGACGGAACTGATTATTTAGTTGAACCAGGTACCAATTTATTAGAATTCATACGTTCAAGAGATACATTTGTACCAGCGATTTGTTATAACGAATCAATGGGACCAATTCAAACATGTGATACTTGTACAGTAGAAATAGATGGCAAAATTGAAAGAGCATGTGGAACATCAATCGATAGACCAATGACAGTTAATACAACAACTGACCATGTTCAAGCTTCTCAAAAAGAAGCACTAGATCGTATTTTAGAAAAACATATGTTGTACTGTACAGTTTGTGACTATAACAACGGTGATTGTGAAATTCATAATACGATGGATGAGTGGGGGCTCCAACATCAAACTTATGAATATAAAGAAAAGCCATATGAAAAAGATTATGGTCCATTTTATCGTTACGATCCGAACCAATGTATTTTATGTGGACGCTGTGTAGAGGCATGCCAAGATATAGAAGTTAATGAAACAATTAGTATTGATTGGGATAGAGAACACCCAAGAGTAATTTGGGATAATGATGTTCCTATTAATGAATCTTCATGTGTATCTTGTGGTCAATGTGCAACAGTATGTCCATGTAATGCAATGATGGAAGTCAATATGGAAGGTAATGCTGGTTATATGACTGATACAGAGCCAGGTTCATTAGCTGCTATGATTGATTTAACTAAAAAGGCTGAGCCAGGATATGGACCATTATTTGCCATTTCAGATTCTGAAGCAGAAATGCGTAAAGAACGTATCAATAAGACTAAAACTGTATGTACATATTGTGGTGTTGGATGTTCATTTGAAGTATGGACTAAAGATAGAGAAGTATTAAAAGTACAACCTTCACACGATTCACCAGCAAATAAAATTGCATCATGTGTTAAAGGTAAATTCTCATGGGGCCATATTAATTCAGATCAACGTTTGACTAAACCGCTAGTACGTAAAGATGGACAATTCCATGAAGTAGAGTGGGATGAAGCGTTAAATGTAATCGCTGATAACTTTACTAAAATTAAAGAAAAATATGATGCAGATCATTTAGCATTTATTTCTTCGTCTAAGGCAACTAATGAAGAATCTTATTTAATGCAAAAATTATCACGACAAGTTATTGGTACAAATAATGTTGATAATTGCTCAAGATATTGCCAAGCACCAGCAACAAAAGGGTTATTTAGAACTGTTGGACACGGCGGAGATTCTGGTAGTATTGAAGACTTAGAAAAAGCAGCTATGACTGTACTTATTGGTACAAATACTGCAGAGGCACATCCAGTTATCGCGTCACGTATGAAACGTGCACAAAAACTATTTGGCCAAAAATCTCATGTGTTTGATATTAGAAAACATGAAATGGCTGAACGTGCTGATGAATTCTACCAACCTAAACCAGGAACTGACTTAGTTTGGTTAAGTGCAGTAACAAAATATATTATCGACCATGATTTACATGACAAAGACTTTTTAGATGAATGGGTAGATGATTTTGATAAGTATTATGAATCATTATCAACATTCACTATGGAATTTGCAGAAGAAACAACTGGTATTCCAAAAGAACGTTTAATTAAATTTGCTAATGAAGTAGCCAAAGCTGAATCAGTATCTATTTGTTGGGCAATGGGTATTACGCAACAAGATATCGGTAGTGATTCAAGTACTGCTATTTCTAATTTATTATTAGTTACAGGAAACTATCGTAAACCAGGTACAGGTGCCTATCCATTACGTGGACATAATAATGTTCAAGGTTGTAGTGATATGGGTAGTATGCCAGACAAAATTACAGGTTATCAAAGTGTTGAAGCGGATGATGTTCGTGCTAAATTCGAAAGAGAATATGGCGTAGAATTAAATAAAAAACCAGGTCGCGATAACCATCAAATGATTGAAGGTATTCATAATGGTGAAATCAATTCACTTTATTTATACGGTGAAGATACTGGTATCGTTGATTCAAATATCAATTTCGTTCAAGCAGCTTTTGAAAAATTAGACTTTATGGTAGTTCAAGATGAATTTTTAACATATACAGCGACATATGCTGATGTTGTACTACCTGCAAGCCCATCATTAGAAAAAGATGGTACATTCACAAATACAGAACGTCGTATCCAACGTTTATATAAAGCTTTAGAACCTAAAGGCGATTCTAAACCTGACTGGGAAATTTTCCAACTTATTGCTAATCGCTTAGGTTTCAATTGGAATTATCAACATCCTAGCGAAATTATGGATGAAATTGCTCGTTTAACACCTTTATATTCAGGAGTAAGTTATGAGCGTTTAGAAGGGTTCAATAGTTTACAATGGCCAGTTCATGAAGATGGTACAGATGAACCATTACTTTATTTAGAAGGATTTAATTTTGATAATGGTAAAGCTAAACTTTATCCATTAACATTTGATAATTACTTTAAAGAAGATGAAGTTTATGACCTTCACGTTAATAACGGTCGATTATTAGAACATTTCCATGAAGGAAATATGACGTATCAAACTGAAATGATTAAATACAAAATGCCTAACGCGTTTGTTGAAATCTCACCAGAGCTTGCTAAAGATCGAGGTATTCATGAAGGTGCAGAATTAAAATTCATCTCTGAATCAGGTGAAGCTACTTTATTAGCACATATTACTGATAGAGTAAGCGGAAAGCAAATTTATATTCCTTTAAATAACGACGCGCTTGAAAATGGTGCTATGGGTGCAATCAATGCACTAACGAATAGTGATGTGGATCCTGAAACAGACACACCATCATATAAACGCACTAGCGCTCGCATGGAAGTGATTTCTAAACGTGGTAAGTCACCATTGAATCCAACTAACTTCCGTGTAGATAAACAACGAAATCCACAATACAGTGTTAGAGTTGATAAAAAATGGGATCGTGAGGACTATGTTTTCCCGGGAAATCAGGTGAATGACTAATGGCAGAAAGAATAACTGAAATCAAACGTATGCAAAAGTCACCCGAACAAGTTAAAGCAGAAAGTCTTAACGAAGTATTGGATGCTATATCTGAAAACAAAGACAGTATCTTAAAAGCCATACGCTTAGTTAAAGTATTAGATGAAGCGAAAATATTAGATGCATTAAATGGTGGTATTAAAGGTAGACAAGTAATTATTAATAAATTTGCTGTTGAACTTAATAAAGATATTTATACAGGATTACTTTCAAATATGGCATCATTAGTATTCTTATTAGGAGACTTAAATGTTAAAGATTTAAGTGAAATGCTTAATAAACTTAATAAAGGTATGCATGTTGCAAATCAAGCAAGCCCTAACTCTAAAACAACGATTAGAAGCTTAATGGGTGTATTAAAAGATGACGATATGAATCGTAGTCTTACATACATGTTAAACTTATTAAAAGGCATGTCTCGAGAAGACTAATTAACATTTGAGGTCAGAACATTTTATCTAGGATAAGCATATTCTCCTATGATGTTCTGATCTCTTTTCTTTATGTCGACAGAAATTTAAAAAATCATGTATCATGTATATTAAATATTATTTTAAAGAATAGAGGTGTCGTATGATAAATCCTAATATATTAAAAGCAATGGCAATTGTATCCAATGTGTTATTAGTGATAGGTATTATCTTTTTAATTATGTTGAAATTAGTCTTAGCCATTACTTTTTTTGCAGTGTCATTAGCTATTAGCTTAGTTATATTTAATGTTCTTTTCAGAGATAAAACAGGAATGAAGATTGCTATTAATGTTTCTTTCTTTATAGTTGTCGTGGCAATTGTCATTGCTTATTTCGTATTATCTAAATAGTTATAAATAGGAGCTTTGAATAAATGAAAAATATGAGTAAAGCCCGCTTGAGTACATTAGTTATCATTGTACTAATTATTATTTTTGGTATTTTGTATATTATTTTCGATACTAATTTATTTAACAATGATAAACGTGTTTCATTTAATGAAGCAGTATCAAGACAACAAAATAAAGGTGTTCTAAATACAAAAGAAGAAAATGGTGAATTTAAAAAGGCGAATGAATCTGATATTAAAAAAGCAATGTCAATTCACCGTGGTGACAATAAACTAAAATACATGGACATATCTGAAAAGGTTCCTATGTCAGAAGCGGAAGTAAATAAGATACTAAAAGGTAAAGGTATATTAGAAAAACAAGGAAAAAGCTTTTTAGATGCCCAAGATAAATACGAAGTAAATATTATTTATTTAATCAGTCATGCTATTATTGAAACAGGTAATGGACAATCAGATTTAGCTCATGGCATTAAAGATGGTAAACATCATTATTATAACTTTTATGGTATAGGTGCTTTCGATGAAAATGCAGTGCATACTGGTAAAAGTTATGCTAAAAAGCAAGATTGGAATTCACCTAGAAAGGCTATTTTAGGTGGTGCAAAATTTGTTAGAAAGCAATATTTTGAAAATCAGCAAATTTCTTTGTATCAAATGAGATGGAATCCACAAGAACCCGGACAAAATCAATATGCTAGTGATATACATTGGGCAGATAATATTGCCAAGTTTATGAAAAAATATTACGAACAATTTGGTATAAAAAAAGATAAAGTTAGAAAAGATTTTTACTTATAGTCGGTTTCAAATACAAAATATTAACGTTAGATAGGAAGTTACTATTCATCTATAATGATGTAGTATAC
>NZ_RXWW01000050.1 GCF_003970495.1 Staphylococcus pasteuri | reverse complement strand
GATGCGGACTCAGACTCCGACGCAGATAGCGATGCAGACTCAGATTCAGATGCGGATAGCGATGCAGACTCAGACTCCGATGCAGACAGTGATGCGGACTCAGACTCAGATGCGGACAGCGATGCAGACTCAGATTCAGATGCAGACAGTGATGCGGACTCAGACTCAGACGCAGATAGCGATGCGGATTCCGATTCAGACGCGGATAGCGATGCGGATTCAGACTCAGATGCGGATAGCGATGCAGACTCAGACTCAGATGCAGACAGTGATGCGGATTCAGACTCAGATGCAGATAGCGATGCAGACTCAGATTCTGATGCAGATAGCGATGCAGATTCAGATTCAGATGCCGATAGTGATGCGGATTCAGACTCAGATGCAGACAGTGATGCGGACTCAGATTCAGATGCCGATAGTGATGCGGATTCAGACTCAGATGCCGACAGCGATGCAGACTCAGATTCTGACGCAGATAGCGATGCGGACTCAGACTCAGATGCCGACAGCGATGCAGACTCAGATTC
>NZ_RXWW01000049.1 GCF_003970495.1 Staphylococcus pasteuri | reverse complement strand
TCCTATGTGTAAGCTATCTAAAATCTTAAGTTATAATTAGTTTAGATAGGAGTGATATTATGAGGTATTATAATATTGAAGTTTTAAGAGTTGAATATAAAAATATAGATATTATTAATAAATATTATGTGGAAGATACATTCTTTGCAGTTGCAGAAAATTTTATTGATGGTTGGAAAATAAATTCAACACAAAAAATATTAGGTTTAAAATATAGTGCAGTGGCATTTAATATTTATACTTCTATATATTATTTAGAGGAATATTGGTTTAAATGTAAAGATAAATTTCAAGAATTAATTAATATACAAAGTAGTAATTTTTATTTACAAGCAGCTTACGACAATTTATACCAATTATTGAATTTTATGTCTCTTAGTGAGCAAGAAAATAAAGAATTATATAATAATGATAAAAAAAGATATAACAAAGAAAAAAACTTCCGAATTAAAAATATTAAATTTAATAATGAAAATAAAGAAATTATTAAACTCTTAGAAGAGTTGTATAGGACAAAGTTAAAAGAGGTAAGGAAAACAAATAATTATGTGAAACATAATGGACATTTAGAAGAATATGAAGAGAATACAACTAAAATATATTCGTTAACTTTTAATAAAAAAGATCCTTTAGAAACTATTAGGAAAGCAATGTATAATATGAAAAACGACGTTAATCCATTAACTTATAAAGCACCAAAAGGGAAAAAAGTCGTTCTAAATAATTTGGCTAGCAGTATTTTAGAAATAGTTGAAGAGTTACTTATAATATTAGACAAAACCATGACAGTTTATATTGATAAAACATACAAAGAACTTTTAAGAATGATGAAAAGTGATAAGAATATTTGATAAACCATTTAAAGTGTTAATTAACCTAAAATAATGTATAATTAACTTACAAAAAGTTATTGACAAGAATATACCATTAAGAAGATAATATAGTTGTTTATATTTAAAAATAAATAGGTGAAGTTATGGATTGCAATCAGGAGGTAATAAAAGCTTATCACAGTAATATGCCAAAAAATATAAATAGTTTTTTAGATGGCTCTGTAAATCTTTTGGAAAGTTTAGAAGATGGTTATTGGCTTGGAAAAGGTATGTATTTTTGGGATAATTATGGTAATGCACAATATTGGCAAAGAAAAGTTGAAAGTAGAGAAATTGTAAAAGTAATTTTACTATTAGAAAAATTATTGGATTTAACTGACAAAAATCATTTAAATAAACTACAAAGTGCTTTCAATATGTTAAAGAAAAAAGGATCGAAGTCAATTGATTTCGCTAATTTAGAAGATGAATACGAATTAGGACTTGTAATTAATACAATTTTTAAAGAGGTAAAGAAATTTAGTGATCATTTCCATGTAGTAAAATGCCATGGATTATATAAAAATTGGGATGAACAAAAAATAATTACGGGGAAAAAAATTAAAATTCATGAAATAAGTAGAAGTAACTTTGTGACTTCATTGGTAAAAACGATTTATTGTGTTAAAGATGAAAGAGCGATATTTCAAAAATGTGGTAAGGGTGAATAATATGAATATCAGAGAGTTAAATGAAGCGTTTAATGAAATATTTGATGAAATTGAACAAATGAATGAAGATCAGATAAAAATGATTGATTTTGAAATTGAAGAGAACATCAACCAGTATAGAGTAGGTTTATTAAAATACAAAAATGAATGTAAGAGTATAACTATCGATACTACTTTTGAAGATAAAAAATATTTTGATAAACTAAAAAATAATAATCAAGATAAGAAAAACGAATACCAAAACCACAACTATGATAAAAATAAAGTGGAAAGTGCGTCAATAAATGCAGCATAAGCGAGGTGTATGTAGTGGGAGAGGTTAGAAAAGATATCCGCTTTAATGAACCCTATTTAAAAAATATAAGTTTTAATGTCAATAATAATTTTAATGTAGAAAAATTTGAAGGTATAAGCGAAATTAAATTAGAAATTAGTAAAGGGTTTGAAAAAGCCTTTGATAAAGAAAATGATTTAAAGGGTTCTTCTTTAGTATCAATAGAAATAGAAATAGGAGGAATGGAAGAAATAAATCCTTTTCATATAAAGGTTGAAGTAGCAGCTATTTTTGAATGGGATAATTTTAAGCCTAATGAAGTAGATGACTACTTAAATATTAATGCAGCAGCTATATTATATTCATATTGTAGACCGCATATAAGTTATATAACTAGTGCCAGTGGATTACCAACCTATATACTACCTTTTTATAATTTCACTAATAATAAGATGAACAACTAATAAAATTATTACAAAAATAGCAATTGTTCCTTTTTGTTATTAAATAATATATATAATAGTCGATTTTAGAGATATGAATAGGATGTAATTTTCAAACCAATGTTAAACTTTTTGAATATTAATTTAACAGTTATAAGTAATTATGCATGAGCATTTTTAAAAACTATAGTATAAATAAACATAAAACTCAACTATATAAAAGAAGAAAAATAATATATTATTTATTGTCAGAACCTTGTAAGTATAACTTATGAGGGTCTTTTTTTATTGTGGGATCTAGGAAGAGTAGAAAAAGGACATAATGAGAATAACTTAGAATAATTAAGTAAATAATTCCCTTTATAACTACTAAATCAATGTTATTAAAAGTTTTGAGGGCAAGCCATATTAAAAATCTTATCAATGAATATGCTCCATTAAATAGGGGAAGGTAATTAGAGTAAATTAAATCGCTTGTTACAACTTGTTATTAGAAGTAACGAGTTAATAAAAAATACGGTTAGGAGTATTGTTGATGGATAATATTAAAGGTATTAATCATGTAGGTTTAACTGTTCCCAATATCGATGAAGCAACAAAATTTTTAAAAAATGCATTTGGAGCAAAAGTTGCTTATGATGGATTAACTTATGATGACGAACCTCGTAAGGGTAAAGAGGTTGAGAGAATGCTTGGTTTATCAGAAGGAGCAGAAATTATAAAGCAAAGAATGATTGTCATAGGTAATGGCGCCAATATAGAAATGTTTGAAATTCAAAATAGTGATCAAAAATCACCTTTAAGATTAGAGGATTTAGGTTTTAATCATATTTCAATTTTTGTAGAAGATATGGATGTAGCAATCAAACAAGCAGTAGAAGGAGAAATACCTTTATCAGAAAAACATGATAATTCTAGATATGAAGATAGTGAAAATAGTAGTAGTGTTTATTTAAAAACTGAATGGAACTTATTGATAGAATTGCAATGTATTCCAAACGGATATTACTATCCAAATGATAGTGAAGCAGAAGTATTTATTCCTGAATAAAGTCAAATATAAATCATCAAAAAAGCTATGGTTAAGACACTTGATAATAAATGTCATAACCATAGCTTTTTCCTATTTATTCTTACTAACATGGCCAATAATATATGAAGTTAAGCTGCTACAAATAATTAATAGAATTAAAAATGTCATTAAATATATTTGTTTGCTTTCCACATGAAATCCGATTTCAAACTGACCGTGTAAATGACCTTTGATAAAGAAGTTAAGTGTAATAATAGATAGGATTAGAATAATTGAAATAGCACTCAACACATCGAAGCATATTTTAAAAAAGGATAGTTTATTTTTCTTCATATAATGCATCCTCCCATAATCATTATGTTAACAACCATCCCATTTAGTTAGTAGTTATTTATTTTTGTTAAATTAATCGCAATTAAAAATTTTAAACTAATGATTAATAAGAATCAATCAATAAATATCTATTTATTTACTGAATTTAATAAATTTTTATCCAAATTCGTTTCGAATAGTGAATATGGGGTATACACCTTAAGTAGACAATATAATAATTACATATTGAAGGGAGTGAAGATACATGTTTGGACTAATAGGAATGATCATCGTAGGTGGTCTTATCGGTTGGATTGCAGGCGCAATTCTTGGTAAAGATATCCCAGGAGGTATTTTAGGTAATGTTATTGCTGGTATCGTTGGTGCTTGGGTTGGATCAATGATTTTTGGACATTGGGGTCCAGAATTAGGTAGAATTTATATCTTCCCAGCATTACTAGGTTCAATTATTTTAATTTTTGTAGTTTCTTTAATCTTAAAAGCCTTAAGAAAAAAATAATTGAAATATAGTTATAGAGATGACCTTCGAAAATAAGGACATCTCTATTTTTGTATATAATCTTATTTTGGAATTGTAAGTATCAGTTTATCATTCTACGTATATGCTTGCTAAAATGGTCATTAGAAGTGTTAAAAGACAAGAAAGAAGGATAATATTTTGAATTCTAATTGATTGTTGGCCATAACCCTTCTTTTTAAATACATAGAATAGGTAACCCCATGACAACATAACTATTATGCCTAATATTATAATAAGTGTTTTCATAAAAACCCTCCTCATTTATTTTGTACCCTAAAAGATAGTTAATAAATAAAGTAAATGGTTTTTAAATAATTTATAAAATGCAAATTGCAATATCACTTAAATTTTTGCATAAAAAGAGGATGACGCTGGGTAACGCCATCCAGGAGTATTATGTTCATGAATATAAAAGACTTTGTAGTTACTTAATAACTACATGTACATAGTATCATGAATCAAATTAAAATACCAATTAAAACAACTTAATTCTATTAATATTTTTTCGTTGTACACATTTAATTTTAATTATGCAATCATATTTGAATATGTTTAATTCTATTAATTTTATATACATAAATTGTTAGTCTATTCTCAATATTTTTCGTTTTGTTGTATGTTTATGCGGCTCTTGATAGGATATTATTATGGAGGGATTCATCATGGAAGGTATTGTAACGTTTATTTTAATTTCACTATTAATGATTATTGTACCAGGACCAGATTTTCTAATTGTCATGAAGAATACTGTCCATTCTGGAAAAAGAAATGGTATGTTAGCTGCATTGGGCATTACGACTGGTCATATTGTTTATGCGAGTTTAGCTATTTTCGGAATTATATACATATTAACAAGTTTATATTACGTCTTTCTATTAATTAAAATATTTGGGGCGTGTTACTTAATTTATTTAGGTATTCGTTCTATTTTATCAGCACGTCAATCCATGTCTTTTAATGATCAAAAGCAAGATTTAAACAAAGTTTCATATCTTTCATCGTATAGACAAGGATTCTTAAGCACCATATTAAATCCTAAAGCATTACTTTATTACGTGAGTATACTGCCTCAATTTTTATCACAAGGAAATATACATATGACATCTCAAGTAGCAGTTTTAGTCTTATCTGTAGTGTTAGTCGTATGTTGTTGGTTTTTATTTTGTGTATTCATATTCCAATATATTAAATTATTATTCAGTAATCCGAAAATTAAAGCAATTTTTGATTATGCAGTAGGTATTATTTTGATTGGTCTATCAATTAATTTATTATTAAGTAAATCAAGTTAAGCAAATTAGGGTGGGAATTAATGTGAAAGTATATTTAGTAAGACATGGTGAATCTAAATCAAATTATGATAATAAGCACGGAGAACCTTATTTCTGTGGTCAACTTAATGTGCCATTAACTGAAAAGGGGACTGAAAGTGCACAAGCATTAGTAAGTTACTTTGCGAATAAAACGATTGACCATGTGTACGTATCAAGTTTATTGAGAACACAGCAAACATATGAAGCAATATTTCCATACAATATTCCTACGACTTCTACAGATTTACTTAAAGAGAGATCATTAGGTGTATTTGAAGGTAAATTTAAAAAAGAGGTTTCGGAAGATCAGCATTTTTATAAATATTTTAATGACGATAATTACAAAGATTTTCGCCATAGCTTTACTCAAAAAGCACCTGAAGGAGAAAGTTATCAAGATGTTTATGATAGAGTTTCGATGTTTTTCGATACGATTGTAGATGAAAAGGCAGAAGAGATTGTTATTGTAGCGCATCAAGTTGTTATTAGATGTCTATTTGTTTATTTAGAGCAACTAACAAAAGACGAAGCATTAACTGCTAACGTTGAAAACTGTAAGCCATATTTGATTGAAATATAATAAAAAAAGTGAAATGCGTGTATAATACAAACGCATTTCACTTTTTTTATAAATTAAGACAGCCGGGTGTCTTGTTTTATGAATTTTGTTTCTTCTGTTTGGGATATCCTACAATTAAAGTGACGAATGTACTAATAATAATTAAAATAACAGAAATTGCAGCAGTAATACCGACTGAATAGTCTTCTAGGATAAATGCGACAACAGCTAATCCAGACCAAGGTACAATTGCAATAATTTGTAGAACGCTAGATATAATTCTAGTAGTAAGATGATTGAAAATACTTAAAATAAGTGCAGGTAGCGCAAATGCAACTACAGTACCAATAGCAGTCCAAAGTTCTGCAGGTTTATCTAAGCTTATTGTATGTGGGCCTGTCGGATGCTTAGCGCACATAATGATTGTAGCAACAGTTGATAAAATTGCAATAATCACAAAAATTACGCGACGTTTCATGTTCTCACTCCTATAAATATATGTTGTTTTTAAAATTTTGCTCATTTAATAGTGTGACTAAGTATTGTAATGATGTCAATGTTACGATAAATGCGTATAACCAAATAAATACAGCATACAAAAAGCTTCTACTCGATTAGTTTTCATAATGAAACTTACCGAATAGAAGCTTATTTACTATTTATCAAATACGTCTGTCTTGATATTTTTCTTATCCAAGAATGATTTGATTTTATCTTGTTGTTTTTTATTTACATCGCCTGCATAGTTAGTTGGCACATCAACAACATTGATTGAATTTTGAGGTTGATAGTTTAATTGTTCAATCTCTTCATCGACATCAGCAATAGTGCTATTTAATGCTTTGAAATATTTGATAATACGATTGGTTGGATCTTTATATTCATTTGGAATTTTATTATTATTCACGAATTTTTTGAAGTGTAAGTCGTTTTTAACAGCCAAATTAGATAGTTCACTTAAACGATCTGATTGTTTTTTAGTAATCTTTTTACTGCTATCACTTTGACGATCTAATTGGTGTTGGATAACGTACTTATTATCAAGAATATCGCTATTGACTTGTAAATATTTTTCAAGTGCTTTGTTCATTTCATCTTCACTTATTGTTGCATTCTTTTTGTTAGAAGTGAAAATATCTTTTTCTTTTAATTGCTTAGCATTTTTAGGTGCATGAGCATTACTGTGTGAATCTTGATCATTGTTATCTTCACTTTTATTGGCACAAGCTGATAGTACAAGTGCAAATGATAAGATTAACGTGAGTAGGACTCTTTTCTTCATTAGGTTTGGTACTCCTTTTATTCGTACAATATTCATTGTGTTTAATTTATTATATATTATAGCGTATCACGTATCAAAAATGATTTGAATGTTTAAGCATTGATTAAATAATGAACTATGAACATTTTGTGTACGTTCATTATTTAGTGGAATTCAAGATTTCTTGAACTGTAAAACCACGTGTACTCCATAATCTTAGATGAGTCCAACCTTTTTCTATTTGTTTGCTCAATGTTTTATCTGGAACTGGTAAAATCTTATCCTCTTTAATAAGATTGTTCATCATTTCAACAGCATGTTCTTCATCGGGTGCTATTCTTAAATGAAATAGTATATACTGAACGGCTTTTTCTTTTTCAATATCATCATTTGCTTTAATGTTATTTCTAATGAATTTAATGAACTGTTTAAGTTTGGTATTGCGTTCATAATACTCATTGTTTACATATGTTAGCAGTTCATCTAAATTGTCTGGTACATAGAACTCTTTAAATGGGTCATCAATATCACTACTATTTGTTAACAAAGGAATGACAGGATGTAATAGCATATCGTTTTGAATAGTCACTAAACGATTGATATCCATATCTTTAATCTCATCTTTAATGTCATTTTGAGTCATCTCTTTATTATATAGATGTTTCATCAAATAGGACACACGCTCTAAAGAAGCATAACCATACAGATTTGTGATTGCAATATAGATATTTAGAGGTGTAACGTAATGTTGTTTTTTAGGATCATTTTTAAAATGCTTCAATTGCTCTTGCACTAGATTTTGACGGATTTCTGGATCCATATAATTTTCTATGTTAACTGATTCTAATGTACTGTTATCTAACTCGTCTTGATTATCTGGATTATTTTCCTCAAATGCCTCAATGATATCATTTTCAGTAAAATTGTCTTCAGAATCTGCTAAGCTATCAAAGTCACCTAAACTATCCCAACCAGTTAAATCATCCTCAATTTCAGAGATTAATGAATGTTCTGCTAGTGATTCAAATATATTATCTTTTTGAGTGCCGATTCTTTCAATTTGGTCATCAATAACCGATTCTAAGCCACCAGTTGACTGAATATATTTATCTATAAAATCTAATGCGTCATATGGTATCGAAACGATATTATAACGTGCATTGTAGTTGAATATAAATGAATAATTGAATAACTGTGATGGTGAAGTGAGTTCTTGAACGTCATTAACTGTTGATGCGATATCTATATTGGAAGTGTAATTTTTGTCGTTTTCATATATAGATTGAAATATAAATAATGTTGAATTTGTAAATTGATTGAATACACGTTCTAACAATTCATTATTTTCAAAGAATGTATCATTGATTAATTTCACAGCATCAGCTTTTTTTAATTTTGAAGTATTTTTAAATTCGTAAAATTTTAAGATGTTTTGAATATCTTTTGCTTTTAAAGTTGTTAAATAATCTTTTAAATTAGTATGTTCTATATTGTAACGTACTTTTTCATCTAGCTTTTTAAATTCTTTTAGCAATTGCTTGTTATCATTATCTAAGTCTTTATATTCATAGAGTCCAGTAAAAACATATTCATTTACCTTATTTAAATAGATAGGGTCTATAATATATTCATCTGTAGATTCTTTATAGAAGAATCCTAATTGATCTGTTAATTTGCAAGTAGTTTTTATGTCTTCATTAACGTTAACAGTTGATGAAGCATCCTTTAACAAGTTTTCGATGTATGTTTGTTCGTCTTTTCCCATATTGTTATAAATAAGGTTCACATTGTGTGGTTGAAAAGTAATATGTAATGTTTCGAGTGGTGAAAGTTTTCTAGGGATGTCTAAAAATGTTTGGATTTCATAAATTTTCACTTTAGTAATATGATTTAAGGTATTCATAATAGCTCCTTTAAAATATATGATGTGTGATGGATTTAGACTAGAAAACAGTTTACGTCATAATGTAAAAACCCAACGATGTTAAAAGATAAAAATTTTTCATTACTTATATCATAACATGTTTATTGAATATAATAATAAAAAAACAGAATTCCAATAAGGAATTCTGTTTTGAAGATATATTTTAATGAAATGTTTTATAGCGGGTATTAATTTCTAATAATATAATCGAATGCGTTTAGGGCAGCATTTGCGCCTGCACCCATAGAAATAATGATTTGTTTGTTTTTCTGATCAGTCACGTCACCAGCGGCAAAGATACCTGGAACGTTTGTGCTATTATTATTATCAATAACAACTTCTCCACGACCATTTAATTCAACAGCATCTGATATCCATGCTGTGTTAGGTACTAAACCGATTTGTACAAAGATACCATCTAAATTAACCACTTGCTCTTCGCCAGTGTTCATATCTTCGTATTTAATACCAGTGACATGGTCTTCACCAATAACTTCTGTTGTTCTTGCTTTAGTTTTGATATCAACATTTGATAATGAACGTAAACGGTCTTGAAGTACACTGTCAGCTTTCAATTCTTCTGAATATTCGAAGACAGTGACATGCTTAACAATTCCAGCTAAATCAATCGCTGCTTCCACACCAGAGTTACCGCCACCGATTACTGCAACGTCTTTGTTTTCAAATAAAGGACCATCACAGTGAGGGCAGAAAGCAACACCTTTGTTGAGTAAACGATCTTCGCCTGGAATATTAAGTTTACGCCAACTTGCACCTGTAGAAATGATGGCTGTTTTAGTTTCTAGTACAGCATCGTTTTCTAACGTAACGCGAATTGCACTATCTGTTTTTTCAATATTAGTAGCACGGATACCAGTCATAGTATCGATGTCGTATTGAGCAATATGATCCGCTAAATGAGATGAAAATTCAGAACCTGTTGTTTCTTTAACAGTAATGAAGTTTTCAATACCAGCAGTATCATTAACTTGTCCACCAATGCGGTCAGCCACAATACCAGTGCGTAAACCTTTACGTGCTGTATAAATTGCAGCACTACCACTTGCTGGACCGCCACCGATAACTAATACATCGTAAGGGTCTTTGCCTTCGAATTCTGATGCGTCAGCAGTACTTCCTAATTGGTTAAGAATATCTTGAATTGACATACGGCCGTTACCAAACTCTTCTCCATCTAAGAAGACAGCAGGTACTGCCATGATGTTTTCAGATTCTTCACGGAATACTGCACCGTCAATCATTGTATGTGTAATGTTAGGGTTGATTACACTCATTAAGTTTAATGCTTGAACAACATCTGGACATTTTTGACAAGTTAAACTTACAAAGGTTTCAAAATGGAATGAACCTTCTAGGCCTTTAATTTGATCAATAACAGATTGTTGTTCTTTAGGTGGACGGCCACTTACTTGTAAAATAGCTAATACAAGTGAGTTAAATTCGTGACCTAAAGGAATACCTGCGAAAGTAATACCAGTTTCTTCGCCTGGGCGATTTACTGAGAAACTAGGCGTACGTTTCAATTCTTTTTCAGTAAGAGTGATGTGAGATGACATCTCTGTTACTTCATCTAATAATTCTTTTAATTCTTTAGATTTATCATCAGAGCCAAGGCTAGCGACGAATTCAACGTCGCCTTCCATTAGCTCAAGTAATTGTTGTAATTGTTGTTTTAAATCAGCATTAAGCATAATTAATTAATGCCTCCTTAAATTTTACCTACTAAGTCTAATCCTGGTTGTAAAGTTTCAGAACCTTCTTCCCATTTTGCAGGGCAAACTTCACCTGGATGTTGACGTACATATTGAGCAGCTTTGATTTTGTGAACTAATGTACTAGCGTCACGGCCGATTCCATCAGCATTGATTTCTGCAGCTTGTACAACACCATCAGGGTCGATAATGAATGTACCACGTTGTGCTAGACCAAGTTCTTCATCTAATACGTCGAAGTTACGAGTGATTGTTTGAGAAGGGTCACCAATCATATTGTATTGGATTTTGCTAATAGCATCTGAATGATCATGCCAAGCTTTGTGTACGAAATGAGTATCAGTAGAAACTGAGAATACATTTACGCCTAATTCTTGTAATTTGTCATATTGGTTTTGTAAGTCTTCTAATTCAGTTGGACAAACGAATGAGAAGTCTGCAGGATAGAAGCATACAACACTCCAAGAACCTTTTAAGTCTTCTTGAGATACTTCTTTGAATTCATCTTTCTTTGGATCGTAAGCTTGCGCTGTGAATGGTAAGATTTCTTTATTAATTAAAGACATAGTTAAATTCCTCCTGATTAATTGAGAATGTTTTATTAGAATTAGATAACAATCATTGTTTAATTATAATAATTCTAATCTCTTGTTTAATATTATTACATCTAGATATTAAATAGTCAACTTCATCAACTCGTACATATGAATATATACTTTTAAAATTGATGTTGTAAGTGTTTTAGCATATCTAATGAAATTATTATTTAGAATAGAGTAAGTAATTATTAATATTAATAATGATACTTTTTAATATTAAAATAATAACTTCATTCTCAACTAAATACTTATGATTGATAATATGGTGTAATTTTATTACATCATACTATACCTCGATACTAACATGTTAAATCATAACTTTCATAAAACACGATTTAATCATTGTAAGACTATCATTTTAGTGAGTGCAACTCATTTAAAATCTAATTGAAAAGGGTATACAATAATTAAAGATAAATTACGGGAATTTTATTTTTCGAATATATAGGAGTGGAACTATAATGTCAGATTATGTATATGAGTTAATGAAAAAGCATCATTCGGTGCGTCGTTTTAAAACAACACCATTAAGCCAAGAAATAGTAGAGAAATTGGTTGAAGCAGGTCAAAGCGCATCAACATCTAGTTTTTTACAAGCATATTCAATCATTGGTGTTGATGACCCTAAAATTAAAGAAGATTTGAAAGAAGTATCAGGACAACCGTATGTTGTTGAAAATGGATTCTTATTTGTATTTGTTTTAGATTATTATCGTCATAATTTAGTTAATGAAAAAGCAGAATCAAATATGGAAATTTCATTTGAATCAGCTGAAGGTTTATTAGTAGGTTCTATTGATGTTGCACTTGTTGCAGAAAACATTGCAGTCGCAGCTGAAGATATGGGATATGGTATGGTTTATTTAGGTTCATTACGTAACGATGTTGGACGAGTACGTGAGATTTTAGACTTACCTGAATATACCTTCCCTCTATTTGGAATGGCTGTTGGTGAACCAGCTGATAATGAAAATGGTGCAGCGAAACCCCGCTTACCTTTAGAGCATGTCTTCCATAGAAACAAATATAATTCAGATAAAGACAAACAAATTAGTGAACTACAAGATTATGATCAAACAATAAGTAATTATTATAAAGAACGTACCAATGGTGAAAGAAGCGAAACCTGGTCAGAACAAATTGAATCATTTATGGGAAATAAAACAAGATTAGACATGTTGAATCAATTGAATAATGCAGGATTAATTAAAAAATAATAAATACATGAACATAAAAAGGGAGAATGCCACTACAATAGGCATTCTCCCTTTTTTAATCTGAAATTTAATTCGTTGTTAATTCACCGTATTCATTAGATTCAAATGATTTTTTGTCCCAATTTTTAGTGAGTTTTGCGGTACCAGTACCGGCTAAAATAGAATCGTTGACGTTAAGTGCAGTACGACCCATGTCTATAAGTGGTTCTATAGAAATTAAAACCCCGGCTAAAGCTACAGGTAAGTTTAGAGTTGATAAAACTAAGATAGAAGCGAATGTCGCACCGCCACCTACACCTGCAACACCAAATGAACTTATGATAACAACTGCTACTAATGTCACGATGAACTGTAAGTCGATATCTACATGAGCTACTGGTGCAACCATAATTGCAAGCATAGCAGGGTAGATGCCCGCACATCCATTTTGTCCAATTGATAAACCGAATGTTGCTGAGAAGTTTGCGATACCTTCAGGAACACCAAGACGTGTTGTTTGTGTTTGGATATTTAATGGTAACGCTCCAGCACTTGAACGTGATGTGAAGGCAAACACTAGCACTTCGAATGTTTTCTTCATATATTTTATTGGATTAATACCAAGGATAGATAAAATGATTAAGTGAATGATATACATCGTAATTAGTGCTGCATAAGATGCAATCATAAATTTACCTAAAGTCCATATAGCAGCAAAGTCACTTGTCGCTATAGTTGATGTCATAATGGCTAAGATACCATATGGTGTCAATCTTAATACGAAAGTAACAATAGCCATGACAACTGAATAAATGGCTTCTATACCACGTTTAAGTACATCGCCATGATTAGGTTCTTTACGAGCTACACGTAAATAGGCGAATCCTACAAATGAAGCGAATATTACTACGGCAATCGTAGACGTAGTTCTTTGACCAGTAAAGTCTAAGAAAGGATTGCTTGGTAATAGTTCTAATATTTGTTGAGGTAATGTGTGTGCAGTTAAGTTTTTAGCTTCTTTTGAAATTTCACTACCACGTGAATGTTCTGCACTACCTAAATCAATTGAAGATGCATCTAAACCGAATAATAAAGCATATCCAATACCTACTAATGCAGCTATTGCAACAGTTCCGATGAGGAACATAAAAATGTAGCTACCAATTTTAGCGAATTTATCCCCAATTTGAATTTTACTAAATGCTGAAACGATTGAAATAAAGATAAGCGGCATAACAATCATTTGTAGTAATGCGACATATCCGTCACCTACGATACTAAACCAATCGCTTGTAGTTTCGATTACTTTTGAGTCCACACCATAAATGAGGTGCATTGCGATGCCTAAAATGATGCCTATAGCTAATGCTGTAAACACACGTTTAGGAAATGATATATGCTTTCTAGCCATGACATTTAACATGATAATAAAGGCAATAAGCACAATAACATTAACCACTGTTAAAAATGGAACCAAAATCAACACTCCCTTAACAATTCATTTTTTATAAAAGTTATGTATTAAGAATATAACTGTTATTTTTATAAATCAAGGGTATGATTGTAAATATTATAGGAATACTC
>NZ_RXWW01000048.1 GCF_003970495.1 Staphylococcus pasteuri | reverse complement strand
GTGTGATTGTTACACTAGCTTCTTGATCATTTATTGTTATCATTGGTGCGGCTGGTGTTGTTTCTTTATTTGGTACTTGTGTAGTTACTTCGCTTGGATTGCTATTTCCTTGTGTAGCTTGAACTCTAACTTCGCTACCATTTTGAACACCATCATGAGTTATAGTGATTACTCCATTTGTTCCATCAATGTTTATACCATCTACATTATCGTTTAGCGACCATTTGTCTCCATCTTTTGTTGCTACTACTTCTTTCGAATCACCATTGGAATCTATATACTTCACGACCATTTTGTCTGTATTGTCTTGTGGTGTGATTGTTACACTAGCTTCTTGATCATTTATTGTTATCATTGGTGCGGCTGGTGTTGTTTCTTTATTTGGTACTT
>NZ_RXWW01000047.1 GCF_003970495.1 Staphylococcus pasteuri | reverse complement strand
AAAATTAAATCAATTTGACAACATTAACTATCATAGTATAATTATGTAACATACAAAGGAGTGTTAAATTACATGGATTTCGAAAAAGAAAATATTAACATGGTCGACGCTCAAAAAGCGAAAAAAACCGTTGTCGCAACCGGTATTGGTAATGCCATGGAATGGTTTGACTTTGGTGTTTATGCTTATACGACAGCTTACATAGGAGCGAACTTTTTCTCTCCAGTCGACAATCCTCAAATTCAGCAAATATTTACATTTGCTGCATTAGCGATTGCATTCTTACTTAGACCTATAGGTGGTATCGTATTTGGTATTGTGGGAGACAAATACGGTCGTAAAGTTGTATTAACTACAACAATTATATTAATGGCACTGTCTACATTAACAATTGGTTTACTACCAAATTATGACACGATTGGTATATGGGCACCTATTCTCTTGTTATTAGCGCGTATTTTACAAGGTTTCTCTACTGGTGGGGAATATGCAGGTGCAATGACATATGTTGCAGAGTCTTCACCAGATAAAAAGCGTAATAGCTTAGGTAGTGGATTAGAAATTGGTACATTATCTGGTTATATTGCAGCTTCAATTATGATTGCATTATTAAGTTTCTTCTTAACTCATGATCAAATGCAAGCATGGGGTTGGAGAATTCCATTTATTTTAGGTTTATTCTTAGGTTTATTTGGATTATACTTACGTAGAAAATTGGAAGAATCACCTGTATTTGAAAATGATGTTGCAGAAACTCCGAAAAGAGATACGATTAATTTCTTTGGTATCATTCGTTATTACTACAAAGATATCATCGTTTGTTTCGTAGCAGTAGTATTCTTTAACGTTACGAACTATATGGTGACAGCATACTTACCTACATATTTAGGTCAAGTTGCAAAAGTAGATCAAACGACAACTAGTGTCATCATTACTTGTATCATGGCAATTATGATTCCATTAGCTTTAGGATTCGGTAAATTGGCAGATAAAATAGGTGAAAAGAAAGTATTCTTAATCGGTACTGGTGGATTAACGTTATTAAGTATTGTTGCATTTTCATTATTAGCAACAAAATCATTACCGTTCATTATCATTGGTGTCTTAATTCTAGGATTCTTCTTATCAACTTATGAAGCAACAATGCCAGGATCACTTCCAACGATATTCTATACACATATTAGATATCGTACATTATCAGTAACATTTAACGTATCTGTATCATTATTTGGTGGTACAACACCATTAATTGCTTCATGGTTAGTTGAAGCTACAGGTAATGTATTAGCACCAGCTTATTACTTAACAGCAATTAGTGTTATTGGATTCTTAGTTATTACATTATTACATGCAGCTACAGCAGGTAAGTCACTTAAAGGTTCTTACCCTAACGTAGATAATGAAAAAGATAAAGCTTATTATGAAGCTCACCCTGAAAAAGCATTATGGTGGGTAAAAGAACGACAAGAAAAAGAAGACTTTTAATTAATATGTGAGTCTTGTGGTAATTGTTAAATACAATTGTCATAAGACTCTTTTTTTAATAGAAAAGTGCTAATGTTAAGAAGGTTCAAAGTTTCTCTCTGAACCACCAAAGGGGACAACTTTGGTTAACATTAGCACTTTTTATCGTTATTAAGATGAGTATTTTAGGGATGATGGCATTTAAAGTGTCTGTAGTTAGGGGACAAGAAACTTTAAAACCATTGTTTGAACGTTTGAAACATGGATCTTTTACCTTTTAAACTTTAAATCTGTAGATTCTTGATGCTGAAAATAACAATCATGCGTGACTGAAATGCATTCTGTCGACGTCATTTTCAAGTAGAGAGAGTAATCGATAGATATCATTTTTATTAAAGGTTTCATCAAACTTAACAGTGATTGATTTGAATTTTTTAGTAATGATTTCGTATTTAGGAATACCGTCTTGGATATCTTGTTTATGAATAATCATGTTGTTATACCTCCTTTATCTCTCTACACTTTATATCATACACGTTCATCAACCATTAGACATGAGGCTTTGGTATCAACTTTAACTCAGTCTATCATTGGATAATCAACTACGACTATATATGTAGGTAGAAGTTAGGTGATTAATAGAATGAAAAAGGCTTACACTATACAAAACATGCGATAGTGTAAGCCTAGTCTATTTAATAAAATCTATGATTATATTTAAACTTCAGTTACTTGAACGTCAATTTGTTCTATACGACGGTTAGCACCATGGTCAACAGGGCCAACAAAGTCGTTCATTTTCCAACCATTTTTAATAGCTGAAGCAACGAATGCTTTTGCTGCAATGACTGCTTCTTTAGGTGATTTACCATTTGCAAGATAAGCTGTTGTCGCAGCTGCAAATGTGCATCCAGCACCATGATTGTAGCTTTGTTGGAACATATCTGTAGTTAATTGATAGAATGTTTTACCATCAAAGTACAAGTCATATGATTTATCTTGATCTAAAGCTTTACCGCCTTTAATAATAACGTGTTGAGCACCTTTGTCATAAATGATTTGAGCTGCTTTTTTCATTTCATCAATAGAAGTTAGTTTACCTAATCCTGATAATTGACCAGCTTCGAATAAATTAGGGGTAACCACTGTTGCTTTAGGTAATAAATATTGAATCATTGCATCAGTATTTCCCGGGTTAAGTACTTCATCTTCACCTTTACAAACCATAACAGGATCGACAACGAAATAGTTAGCGCCAGATTGTTCATAAACTTCACCAGCACGTTTAATGATTTCTTCTGTACCTAGCATACCAGTTTTAATAGCATCTGGACCAATAGAAATAGCAGTTTCAAGTTGTTTTTCAAATACATCCATAGGTAATGGTGTTACATCATGAGACCATGTTTTTTTATCCATAGTTACGATAGAAGTTAAAGCTACCATACCGTATACGTCTAATTCTTGAAAAGTTTTTAAATCAGCTTGCATACCAGCACCTGCACTAGTATCTGAACCAGCAATTGTTAATACTTTTTTTAATGCCATTTGAATTCACTCCCAATGTTTTCTAATACTGTTACCATCATATCACGATTCACATAGTAGCAAAATAAAATAGTGTCATATTATAAAGTTTATTTATCATGTTATCTAATTAGTTAAGATGAGTTATTTTTAACTGATGATCAATATCGATAAATGTCATATCATTTTTTGATAGTAAGTCTTCATTTAATTGAATTTTAAATATTTGGTTTGTGAAATAAGGTTTTAAAAAATAAGTCCTATTTTTACTATCCATTACTAATTGATATTGCGTGTAGTGTGTTTCCCCAGCATCAATGACGGCACCTTGAGGAATGCTTACAGAATCTAATATTTTAAAACAATTAATCAAATTTTGTTCTTCATCGTTTGATTGTGGTAGTTGATGTCTTAAATAACTTGCTCTTACGAAACGTTCAGGAGAAGTATATCCATCTGGTAATCCATTTGTACCTGCTTCAGCACCCATAGATTTTACTAATAATTTGCCTACTAAATGATTAGTAGACTTTTCAGGCGATAAAAAAGCATAATTTCTTAAATTTTGTATGTGCCATTCTAAATTGGGTGAATTAGTAAGCACATTTATATGATTGTCTTTAACAATAAGCAAACCATTATGTGGTTCTACTGACACAGTATGACCTTCACGGTCAGTTATAATGAAGTGAAGCGGTGGTACAATGTTCAACGTTTCATTCTTCTCATGCATAATATTGACCTTTTTGACTTTTTGCTTTAAGTCTTGAATATTTTTAGTGAAGCCAAGCACCCATATGATAAATTCTTCAGGAGCTAAATTAAAATAACCATAACGTTTATGTTTGCTATAAGATGCTTCGCCAGTAAAATAATGATTTGAAATAGCGATGCCGCATTCATTAACACCATCTCCAAAACGATATCGACCTACCTTTAAATTAGTGCCGACAAAACCGTAAGTGAGTTTCATAGATGGTTCTAAATCAAATTGATAATCAAAATTTCTAGGTACTACAGTTGGTATGCCGTTAAATTCAAAAGCAAAGTCCATAGTTCTAGCTAAATAATGATGTTGCTGTTTTGTGTAAAATGAAAATCCTGTACACATATACGTCTCTCCAAACTTTTAATTCATCTTATTATGAACTATATATAATTCAAGATAATTTGTAAACTTATTTTAAATAAAAGTTTACATTAAACCTAATTATAATTTGAAGGTAGAGATATGTTAAAATATCTTTGAGGTGAAAAAGGATGGAATGGTCTGAAGTTTTTCATAATATTACGTCTAAACATGATTTCAAGGCAATGCATGACTTTCTTGAAAAAGAATATACAACACAAATTGTTTATCCAGATAGAGAAAATATTTATCAAGCCTTTGATTTAACACCGTTTGAAGACATTAAAGTTGTCATATTAGGGCAAGATCCTTATCATGGCCCTAATCAAGCGCATGGGTTAGCTTTTTCAGTACAACCTAATGCTAAATTTCCACCTTCATTAAGAAATATGTACCAAGAATTAGAAGAAGACATAGGTTGTAGACGTCAGTCACCACATTTACAGGATTGGGCAAGAGAAGGTGTGTTACTTCTTAATACAGTATTAACTGTAAGACAGGGTGATGCTCACTCCCATAAAGATATTGGCTGGGAAATATTTACAGATGAAGTGATTCGTACCATTTCAGAGGAAAGAGAAGATGTTGTGTTTATTTTATGGGGAAAACCCGCCCAACAAAAAATAAAATTAATCGATACATCTAAGCATTATATAATAAAGTCACCACATCCAAGTCCATTATCTGCGTATAGAGGGTTCTTCGGCTCTAAACCTTATTCAAAAGCAAATTCATTTTTAGTATCAAAAGGTAAAACGCCTATTCATTGGTGTGAAAGAGAGGATAATAGTCATGGATAAAGACAAAGTGATTCAATTAATAGAACGAGAACTCGTTCAAGCTGACGAATCAACTTCACAACAAGATTTTGAGAAACATATGTATGCGATACATGCAATTACAGCACTTTATACATCTTCGGCTACAGACAAAATGAGTATGGGAAAATCTAAAGGTAATGATTTTACGCATACAGAGGTAAGTACAGCGAATAAACCAATGAGTGATAATTGTAGTAAATCTGGATATGATAATGTGACAGTTGAAGAAATTAGAGCAATGGGTGGAAAAGTTTCTAATACGGAAAGTGCAAAATCTCAACCAACCAATACGAATTCAATCTCTAATTCTAATTTAATGACGACTGATGATGAAATAGGCAATGGTGAGTCTATATTTGATTTTTAAACATAAAGGAGAACATAAATTATGATGAAATTATTTATTATATTAGGAGCCTTAAATACAATGATGGCTGTTGGAACTGGTGCATTCGGTGCACATGGTTTAGAAGGTAAGCTATCAGAAAAGTACATGTCTGTTTGGGAAAAAGCGACAATGTATCAAATGTACCATGGACTAGCATTATTAATTATTGGTGTGATTGGCGGAACAACATCAATCAACATTAATTGGGCTGGATGGTTAATATTCTTTGGTATTGTATTCTTTAGTGGTTCATTATATGTATTAGCTTTAACACAAGTGCGAATATTAGGTGCTATTACACCAATTGGTGGCGTATTATTTATTGTCGGCTGGTTAATGTTAATTATTGCAACGTTTAAGTTTTCAGGTTAATAAAACCGTTAGTTCAGTTTTTGAAATAAAATTAATAATAATTCGATATTTAAGTTACATGACTCACCTTTTCGGGTATACACATACATCGAGGTGAGTTTTTAATTATGGAAAATAACGAAAATAAAAAGGTAGATAGAGGCGACCTCAAAAAGAACTTATCAGAAAAGTTTGTTTGGGCGATTGCATATGGTTCATGTATTGGTTGGGGCGCATTTATACTACCAGGGGATTGGATTGGGCAAGCAGGTCCTGTAGCTGCGTCCATTGGTATTGTCATTGGCGCTATACTTATGATTTTAATCGCAGTAAGTTATGGTGCTTTAGTAGAAAAATTCCCCGTTTCTGGTGGGGCATTTGCATTTAGTTTCTTAAGTTTTGGTAGATATGTAAGTTTCTTCTCTTCATGGTTCTTAACCTTTGGTTATGTCTGTGTTGTAGCATTGAATGCCACCGCTTTTAGTTTATTGATTAAATTTTTATTACCAAGTGTACTCAATAACGGAAAAATGTATTCAGTTGCAGGTTGGGATGTCTACATAACTGAAATTATTATTGCAACAGTATTATTACTTGTCTTTATGTTTATAGCTATTAGAGGCGCAAGTGTATCTGGGTCATTACAATATTATTTTTGTGTAGCTATGGTTATTGTAGTATTATTAATGTTCTTTGGTTCATTCTTTGGTAATAACTTTGCCTTAGATAACTTAAAACCATTATCAAATCCACATGAAGGTTGGTTCATGTCTATTATCACTATAGTAGCAATTGCTCCATGGGCTTATGTAGGATTCGATAATATACCACAAACAGCCGAAGAATTTAACTTTGCACCAAACAAAACATTTAAGTTAATTGTGTATAGTTTACTTGCAGCATCTATGACATATGTTGTAATGATTTTATATACAGGATGGTTAAGTACAGATCAAAAAAGTTTAAATGGCCAGTTATGGTTAACAGGTGCAGAAACACAAACAGCATTTGGTTATATTGGTTTAGCTGTATTAGCTATTGCTATTATGATGGGTATCTTTACTGGATTAAATGGATTCTTGATGAGTGCCAGCAGACTACTATTCTCTATGGGACGTTCAGGAATTATGCCAAGAGTATTTAGCCGCATTCATAGTAAATACAAGACACCTTATGTAGCAATTATTTTCTTAGTTGCGGTATCTTTAATAGCACCATGGTTAGGACGTACTGCGTTAACATGGATTGTTGATATGTCTTCAACAGGTGTTTCTGTAGCATACTTTGTGACTTGTTTATCTGCTACTAAGTTATTCAGTTACAATAAACAAAGTAATACGTATGCACCAATTTATAAAACATTCGGTATTATTGGTTCAGTCGTATCATTCATTTTCTTATGTTTATTATTAATACCTGGTACACCAGCATCACTTTCATTACCATCTTATATTGCATTAGGTGTATGGTTAGTATTAGGATTGATTTTCTTTGTCATTCGCTATCCTAAATTGAAAAAAATTGATAACGATGAATTAAGTAGATTAATTTTAAACAGAAGTGAAGATGAGGTAGAAAACATGGTTGATGAACCAGTCAAAAATAAATAATAATTAAAAAGTCATGATGAGAAAAGAGAGAACCTCTTAAATACTCATCATGACTTTTTTTATATTTATAGTTTTTTTCTAGTTATAGCGAACCCAGAAATAATGATTTTTGAAATTTGATCTGCAAACAGTAAACCTAAAGCAATAGCACCTGCAATTAATGTAACTTCAAGCATGGTATTGATTGCTTTATTAAAGTGTAATAAAACTAAGCTTTTAGTAGCATCGTAAGCAAGACCGCCAGGAACTAAAGGTATAATTCCAGTTACCATAAAAATAATAGCGGGTTCTTTTTTATATCTAGCCATATAGTGACTTAATAGACCTAATGCAAGACTACCGAAGAAGCTGGAATATATTGTATGAGCTTCTAATCCATTATAGAACAGTGTGTAAACCATCCAACCACAAGCCCCAACAAATCCACAAGATAGATATAATTTTCTAGGAGCATCGAATATGACACAAAAGAACAGAGATGCTAAAAAACTAAATATAAAATTTAAAATCCAAAACATATAACAACTCTCCTAGATTAATATTAATATTGAACTTACACCTGCACCTATACCAAATGAAGTGACAAGTGCTTCTAAAGATTTCGTTGTAAACATAAGCATATGGCCACCAAATAAATCTTGAATCGCATTTGTTATCAATACACCAGGAACAATAGGCATGACTGAAGCGATAATAATGGTCGCAAGATTACCTTGAGGTACTAAAGTATGACCAGTTACAGCAATCAAAGCTATAACAACAGAGCCTATAAATTCAGGTATGAACTGAGCATGTAACTTTCTATCTAGTATTTCAACAACCAGATAACCTAAACTACCTGCAAGTAGAGCAGTAATAATATCTACTAGGGAACCACCTTGTAAATATAAAAAACTAACTGCAATGATTGCTGCGGCAAATCCTTTAAAAGGAAGGCTGCTATCTCTTTTAGCGACATAAATTTTTTCTAATTTTTCTTTAGCTTCTTCAAGACCCATCGTCCCTTTAGTAATTAAACGAGAAATTTCATTTGCTTGTGAAATCTTAATTAAATTAGTGTCTCTTGTTTTTATTCTAAACATACGTGGGGTTGCTTCATTATGTAAATGAAATTGAATAACGGTATTTGTAACGAAGCTATTACTTTCTTGATAACCTAATTTTTTAGCGATGCGATTCATTGTATCTTCTACCCGTGTACCTTCAGCACCAGATTCAAGTAAAACACGTGCGGCTAACATAACCACATCTTTGATGAGACGTTCATGCTCGTTTTCATTTACTACTTTTGTCATTTAATCACCAGTTTTTAAAATTTTTAAATTTAGATATATTAATTATAGAGTATGAAAAGAGAAAAAACCATTATATAGCGATAAAGAAAGGCTGTAAAACATTTCAGTTTTAATAACTATATAGAAAAAAGAAGTGAATGACAAAATTGATAAGCAATTTAATTCATGATTTTTCGATAAAATTTAGAAAAATAAAAGGAAAATGTATAAATTGATACTTATATAAACTTATTGCATTTTATATATAACTCAACACTAAAATAATGTTTCAAATATTTCAAAAAGGTTAAATTAATATTAGTTAACTATTACAAAATATATTGGGTAGCGACAATATATTTAATTTAGTTAACTTATACGTAGTAGTGATTAAAGTTCTCCCAAGGATACTACACGTCAGAAGTACACTTTGCTTGCAAAGTGTACTTTTTTAATTGGTTTATAGATATGAAAAGAGAATCCCTATTCATATAAAAATAGGAATTCTCTGATAATCAACTGTTAAATTTTGAAAAATTGATTGAAGTTTTCAGGGTTTAAAATATGACCTATATAGAAACTTCCGAAGTCTCCATAACGTGCAGTAGTTTCATCAAAACGCATTTCATAAACAATTTTTTTGAATTGTAAGACGTCATCTGAGAATAAAGTAACACCCCATTCAAAGTCATCAAAGCCGACAGAACCAGTGATAAATTGTTTGATTTTACCAGCATATTTACGCCCAATCATTCCGTGGTTATACATTAATGATTTTCTTTCTTCCATTGGTAACATATACCAGTTATATGTTTCATTTCTACGTTTATCCATAGGATAGAAACAAATATAATCAGAATGTGGTAGTTCAGGATATAATCTAGCTTTTACATGAGGGTTTTCATATGGATCCTCATCAGATTTACCTGCTAAGTAATTACTTAATTCAATGACTGACACATAAGAGTATGTCGGAATAAAGAAATCAGCTATACGTAATTTGTTAAGTTCATTTTCAATTAAATTAAGGTCTTTCATTTCAGGACGTAAGAACCATAATAATAAATCGGCTTTTTGTCCTGTAATATTATAAATAGCTTGGTCTCCTGTATGAGAGCTTCTAGCTTTAGATTTATCGTTCACGAAACTTTCGAATTCAGCAATCATTGATTCGCGTTCTTCTTGAGGGACTAATCTAAAAGTAGCCCAATCAACTGCATAAAATAAATGTAAACTATACCAACCATCTAATGTTTCGGCTGCTTCACTCATGTTTATCGCTCCTTTAATTCTATAATATCAATTCACATTAAATTTTATCATAAATAAATAGTCAGCTCCTAAGTAAATGATTACAAAAAAGTGAAATGGAATTCTATTTTAAAATAACGTATAATTAGTTTTGTAAACGTTATTATGAAAAAGAAATTCAAGGAGGACATTATGGCTAATCTATTAAATGTATTAGAAAACAAATTATCAGGAAAAAATGTAAATATCGTGTTACCTGAAGGGGAAGACGAACGTGTGTTAACTGCGGCTACACAATTACAAACTACAGATTATGTAACACCAATCGTTTTAGGTAATAAAGAAAAAATTCAATCCTTAGCAGAAGACAAAGGTTTGGATATTGCTAATATAGAAGTCATCGATCCTTCAACAAGTGAATTGAAAGCAGAATTAGTAGACGCATTTGTTGAACGCCGTAAAGGCAAAGCAACACAAGAACAAGCTGAAGAATTATTAGAAAACGTTAATTACTTTGGAACAATGCTTGTATACACTGGTAAAGCAGCAGGCTTAGTAAGTGGAGCAGCGCATTCAACTGGTGATACTGTTCGTCCAGCATTACAAGTTATCAAGACTAAACCTGGCGTATCTAAAACATCTGGTATCTTCTTTATGATGAAAGGCGAAGAACAATATATCTTTGGCGATTGTGCAATTAACCCTGAATTAGATGCACAAGGTCTTGCTGAAATTGCTGTTGAAAGTGCTAAATCTGCACAAAGTTTTGGTATGGAACCTAAAGTGGCTATGTTAAGCTTTTCAACTAAAGGATCTGCTAAATCAGATGACGTGACTAAAGTTCAAGATGCATTGAAATTAGCACAAGATAAAGTAGCAGAAGAACAATTAGACAATGTTGTTATTGATGGCGAATTCCAATTTGATGCAGCAATCGTACCAAGTGTAGCTGAGAAAAAAGCGCCAGGTGCTAAAATTCAAGGAGATGCAAATGTTTTCATTTTCCCTAGTTTAGAAGCAGGTAATATTGGTTACAAAATAGCTCAAAGATTAGGTGGATATGATGCAGTTGGTCCAGTTTTACAAGGCTTAAATTCTCCTGTAAATGACTTATCTCGTGGATGTTCAATTGAAGATGTCTATAACTTATCAATTATTACTGCTGCACAATCATTACAATAATGGACTTAGCAAATAAATATTTTAATGACATAGAATGGCGATACATTGACCATTCCAGTGGTTTGGAACCTATGCAATCATTTGCTTTTGATGACACGTTTAGCGAAAGTGTAGGTAAAGATTTATCACCTAACGTAGTGAGAACTTGGATTCATCAACATACTGTTATTCTCGGTATTCATGACTCTCGATTACCTTTCTTAAAGGATGGTATTGCCTATCTAACAGATGAAATGGGCTATAACGCGATTGTACGTAATTCGGGAGGTCTTGGGGTTGTCTTAGATCAAGGAATATTAAATATTTCATTAATGTTCAAAGGGCAGTCAGAAACGACAATTGATGAAGCATTTACTGTTATGTATTTGCTTGTTGCCAAAATGTTCGAAGACGAAGATATAGATATAGATACTCTTGAAATTACACATTCTTATTGCCCTGGAAAATTCGATTTAAGTATTAATGGTAAGAAGTTTGCAGGCATTTCACAAAGACGTGTAAGAGGCGGTATTGCAGTTCAAGTCTATCTATGTGTTGAAGGTTCGGGTTCAGAACGTGCATTAATGATGAAACATTTTTATGACCGTGCTTTAAAAGGTGAAACAACTAAGTTTATTTATCCTGATATTGAACCACAATGCATGGCATCCCTTGAAACGCTTTTAAATAAAAAGATTACTGTACAAGACACCATGTTTTTATTACTATATGCCATCAAAGATTTAGGTGGACGCTTAAATATGGACCCAATCACTGACGATGAGTGGCAACGCTATGAAGGTTATTTTGATAAAATGATAGACCGTAATGCAAAAATGATAACTAAAATGAACGAAAAGTAGTATAAATTAGATAACAATGACAATTTAAAATAATTAGCCGTCTTATTTAATATGACTTAGTACCACAATATAATCGATATTGAGGTTTAATGTCTTTAAAATAAGACGGTTTTTTATAGTTTTTGCAGTGATAACGTAGTTTAATAAACTATAAAAATGATGTATTGAGTACATTAAATTTCTTATATTA
>NZ_RXWW01000046.1 GCF_003970495.1 Staphylococcus pasteuri | reverse complement strand
CTACTAGAAAGTTTTTTTGATAGATTTCTATTTGATGACATTTTAAAATTTATTATTATCTTTTATTTAATTTACGTCATACCTGGCATTAAGTATCATATGAAATAGGTATAAATAGAGAGCTAAAAGCCTATAATATCAACATTTACAATTTTGAATGTCCCTGCTATTTTTAGTTTTTTTATTCTGTTATGTCATAATTATGTCATTAGAATAGTATATCAAAATACGATATATAGTAACGATGAAATGTTAAAATTGAAAAAAAACATAAATCTGTGGCAACATATACGTATTCATTCCCGTATGCGTGAGATAACTATTTCATATTAGTTAGTGAAATGATATTCACATGATTTACAATATAATTCAGTTTTCTTTTCACCACTAGATTTGCTTTTAAGTTTTCTTAAAAGCGTTATGATACCAATAAGTATTAAAATACTAAAAAGTGTACTCAAAGGCGAATTAATAATATTACCAGAAATTATTGCTACCAATATCATAAGTCCCGTGAACACATACATGGCCCCAAGCAAATAACTCAAACAACCGATTCCATATCCACTATCTTTTACTCTAACTGCCCCTGATCCACATCTAGGACAACGACTCCAACCACTCATTCTGATCACTCCTAATACTTTTATTTTTTACACAATATAACAATTTATCTATTATATTTTTTATTGCAATAAATTAATTATACACATTAGAAATAGTTTTGCATACCTTGATTTTAATTAGTACCTGGTATTAATTTATGTTATAATAAAGATGTACCAATCAATAAAAGGTTGGTATATATTGTGCTTTTGGTTTGAGCTTGTTCCTAATTTTTTAAGAAACAACTTCAATCACTCTTTTGGTTTATAATGTACTTTTCTACACTTGAAATAATCAATAATCTGATTGTATGCAGTCACTACACTTAATGTGTGGTGGCTTTTTTTAATACAGTTATCCGTCTTTTTATTTCTCACTGCAACACAGAGCCTCTCTCAGCGTCTTAAAATAATTAATAATTTAATATTTTTTATACATTATACATTTTAAATTAGTAAAATGATAAAATTATTTATATATTCGACATGGTAATTATGTTATTCAGTTTGAGCCATTACGAGTATTTGAATATAAAAATATAGAATAAGGAAGAATACATATGAACGAAGTATTAGGATTTAGAGAAAGTATGAGAGAAGCAGATATTAAGTCTAAATTAGATAAAACTGAAAAAGGTTACTGGGATAATTTATCTGTTAATGAAAAGAGAGAGTACATCGACCTTTATAATCAAGATAAAGATAAATGTATTTCAACTATTACATCAAAAGTTAAAGAAATTGATCCAACGCATGAAAATGCATTTGTAAAAGCCAATAATGACAAATTGAACAAGTTCTTTAAAACTCAAGGTATTAACGAACCAACTGATACTACTAAAAAAGCATTTAATAAACAAAAGATAGATGCTAATTTCGATAATTTTTATCATGCTTTTGGAAAAATAACTTTTAACATGGAAAAACAAGCTACATATAATTACTATATGTCTCAACAAAAGCAAAACTTTGTTCAAATTGCGCAACTAGATACTCTTATTAAACAACATAATGATCTATTAAATCAAAATAATAAAGTATTACAACAAAATGATGAAATTATTAAGTTGTTAAAACAAATAGCTAATAAATAAATTAAAAAGGAGTATATATGAAAAAGTTATTAGGAACATTATTTGCAACTACACTTGTATTAAGTGCTTGTAGTCAAGATGACACTAAGGAAGATGAGAATAAAAAATCAGAAAGCACTACTGAAAAGAAATCAGAAGATAAAAAAGACAGTAAATCCAAAGAGGATAAAAAGTCTAAAGAAGAAAAGAAAACTCAAGAGAATGAAGATAACAAGTCTACACAAGAAGATAGTTCTACTGAAGAACAAGACAACGAGAACAATGATAATGAATCAGATGCTCAAGATAACTCATCAAATGAAAAATCTCAAAATGCACAAAGTGTTGATGTAACAAATATCAAAGATAGAGGTACTCTTGAATCAGTTATCTATGGTAATTATAGCGAAACAGATAAAATCAAAGCTTATAATAACGCGGTAGCTAATGGTGTTATCCCTCAAGGTAACGTTATGGAAGGTCCTGCTAGTGCAGCTTATGAAAGTTCTTTAAGAGTTGAAAGCGGTCAAGAAAAATCAGTATATGATCGACCATATGAAGAAGACTTCGAACCTGATGAAGATACTGATGATACAGATTACACAAATGATGTTCAATCATCAGATTCATCATATCCTCGTTCACTTATGCAAATTAAAGAGGAAACAGGTAAATCACCTAGAGATTTCACAGATGCAGAAATGGCTGAAGCGCAAGCATATGCTGATGCACATTAATTTAATAAATTTAGGGTAGTCCACCTACCCTTATTATTTTTTCACTTTCCAATTGTCAAAAAAACGCCACTCAATGAGTGACGTTTAAGATGAGATATTTAACTTGTCCGTGTGCTAACTGTTTAAATTATTATTAATATTTAATAATTTTCCCATTCTATGTTAGTAATTCTTGTTCTTTTAGTACGATTATAAATACTAGAATTATTAATTTGATACATAGTTGCTGGAATATAGTATGTATTTGAATGGTCCTTTTTAAGACCTATAAGCATATTTATATTTCTAAAGTAATCAATAAAAAACGATGGATAACTTTTGGGGATTTTTACTATTTTCTTTCGGAATTACACATAATTTTATCTTTTTATCTAAAAAGCATTCATGTAAAAAATTATAATTTAATAATCTATTTCGTATTTCTCCAAAGTTATGATGTTCTTTAATTTTATCGATTGTCAATTTACCTTCTAAGATGTTTTGTAGAGTCTTTGTAGCATTATTATTCTTATTTTGAACTTTGTGAAATCCTAATAAATGATGAATATCTCTTTTATTAAATCGAACTTCAATTTTTTCTAATTTACTATATGTAGTTGTGATTATCAATTTTTGTTTTGTAAAATTTTCTATGTAATCTGAAAGCAGCATTTGTAAATTAATATCATTTATACTTTGTATTTTATAATATTTATTCATTTAACAAATGCTCTCCTTATATGTTTATTTATAAAAAAATAGTCCCACAATATGTAGGACTTATGTAACGAGTGGGGGGCAAAAAGGGTATCAATTGCCGGGATTAGTGTTAGGTTATAAGGCCACCTAACAGGCTATATAGTCCACTCCAACTATATACGTTAGATATGTGATCACAGAAGAAAGAACGAGTTCGAGAGTTGACTTTCTTCATCATCAACTATAATACCTTTTTTAACTTTTGTAAATATATTTAATGATTTTGTATATAATTTTAATATTCTTCTAATTATATTATTCATTAATAACACTAGATTAATCAATAAAACGTCTTTGTAGTTCAATTAATTTTATTATTTTTTTGTATTATTTGTTAGAAAACCCTTAATAATAAATATTATTAAGTTCTATAATCATATAATTCTCAAATTTAAAAGTACTACTTTATTCATACATAAGTTC
>NZ_RXWW01000045.1 GCF_003970495.1 Staphylococcus pasteuri | reverse complement strand
TTGGCTTTCTGTGTTCATACGTTCGATTGCGTCAGTTAATTGAATTTCATTTCCTGCGCCTTCTTCTTGTGTTTCAAGATAGTCAAAGATTTCTGGTGTTAATACATAACGTCCCATTATAGCTAAGTTTGATGGTGCTGTACCTTGTTTAGGTTTTTCTACGAATTTTTTAACTTCATAACGTAATCCAGATTGTTCTAATGGATCAATGATACCGTAACGGTGTGTATCTTCTGGTGCTACTTCTTGCACACCAATGACAGATTTACCAGTTTCATCATAGACATCCATTAATTGTTTAATCGCAGGTGTTTCAGATTCAACAATGTCATCGCCTAATAACACTGCAAATGGTTCATCGCCAATAAATTGACGTGCTGTG
>NZ_RXWW01000044.1 GCF_003970495.1 Staphylococcus pasteuri | reverse complement strand
ATCTTCTTTGTTGTATTCCGGATCTACTTCTTTTTCTTTGTCCGCCTTGTTGTATTCCGGATCTACTTGCTTCTCTTTGTCCGCCTTGTTGTATTCCGGATCTATTTGCTTCTCTTTGTCTGCTTTGTTATATTCCGGATCTACTTCTTTTTCTTTGTCTGCTTTGTTGTATTCCGGATCCACTTGCTTCTCTTTGTCTGCTTTGTTGTATTCCGAATCTACTTCTTTTTCTTTGTCTGCTTTGTTATATTCTGGGTCGACTTCTTTGTCTACGCTTTGTTCATTTGTATTATTATTTTTTAACTCAACAGATGATTCATTATGTAAATTTGATTTTACTTCTTCATTTTTATTATTATTCTGTACTTCAACATTATCATTATTATTTTTTGATTCACTAGATTGATTTAATTGTTCATCTTTAACATCATTCCCATGTTGTTCCCCAATAGATTGTGCTTGTTTAGCTTCAGAATCTAGATTTCCCTGATCTTGATTTTCAGCTGCTTGTGCAGAACCGCCACCGATAAATAATAAGGCTGCAATTAAAATCGATGATGTTCCTACGCTAAATTTACGAATACTATATTTATTTTCTCTATTTTTCATATTCAGCACCTCTATTTTATTTTTAATTTTCAAATCAATTCTATGTTACTAGATAAATAAATTAATGATTGCACGTGGTAAAAATTCAAATAGTTTAGTAAACCAAGCTTTCATAATGACCATCCTTTCTCATTTAATAGTAAGCGCTTTCAAAAGTATTAAAATAAAAAATACTTTTTACATTAAAACCAACACTTACTTTAACTGGTTATTTATTAAAATGTTACGAATTTTTGTACAAAAAGTCAATCATCAATTCCAATTTTATATAATTTTTATTTTTTAACTAGATATACTTTATATATTAATAGTTAATCTTAAAATACAAACATTAAACGAGTTGGATAACAATTTTAGGGTAAAGTCGACTAAGAGGTGAAGGCATATGTCAGATATTAAAGTCATTGGCGCCAAACAAAATAATTTAAAGAATATTGATGTTACTATTCCTAAACATCAACTTACAGTTTTTACAGGGAGGTCTGGCTCCGGTAAGTCTTCTTTAGTATTTAATACACTAGCAGCTGAATCTGAGCGTTTACTCAATGAGACCTATTCAAGTTATATACAACATCAATTGAGTCAATTTTCAAAACCTGATGTTGATCAAATTCAAAACTTACCTGTTTCAATGATTATTAATCAAAAACGATTAGGAGGAAATTCTCGTTCCACAGTTGGGACGATTTCTGATATTTATGCATCAGTACGTTTATTATGGTCACGTATAGGAGAACCATTTGTAGGTTATTCTGATGTCTTTTCCTTTAACAATACAAAAGGTATGTGCGAAACTTGTTCAGGATTAGGTTATGTAGAGGATATTGATTTAAATGAATTAATTGATTTTGATAAGTCTTTAAATGAAGATGCTATCAATTTTCCATCTTTCCGACCTGATAGTTGGAGAGGGAAACGTTATTTATATACTGGATTGTTTGATAACGATAAAAAGTTAAAAGATTATACTAAGGAAGAATTAGATACATTTTTATATACTGAACCAACAAAACTTAAAAATCCTCCTTCTAATTGGCCCAGAACCGCAAAATTTGAAGGTTTAATTCATAGGTTCAGACGCTCATTTTTACTAAATGATAATTTTGAGAAAAAGAGATTTGCTAAAGATATAGAACGTGTTGTTCATAAACATGCATGCCCAGATTGTCATGGTAAACGTCTCAATGATAAAGTACTAAGTTGTAAAATTAATGGTATGAATATTGCTGATTTTACTGATTTACAAATTGATGATGCGTTAGACTTTTTACATAAGATTCATTCTACTAAAGCACAAGTAATTATCGAACCGTTAAAAAAACAGCTTGAATCACTTAGTTATGTAGGTCTCAATTATCTAACTTTATCTCGTGAAACCACGTCATTATCTGGTGGTGAATCGCAACGTATCAAACTTATTCGTCATCTCAACAGTCCATTGAGCGATTTAGTTTATATTATTGATGAACCAAGTGTTGGACTGCATCCTGAAGATATTCAACGAATTAATGATTTAATTCAATCTTTAAAAGACAAAGGAAATACAGTACTCGTCGTAGAACATGACCCTGATGTCATTAAAACTGCCGACCATGTTATCGATATTGGGCCATTAGCCGGTAAAGATGGCGGACAAATTACTTTTGAAGGTAGTTACCAAGACTTACTTAAATCTAGTACGAGTACTGGACAAGCGTTACATCGCTCTCATAATCTAAAAGAAAATATAAGAGTATCATCTGATATGTTAGATATTAAGGATATTTCTAAAAATAATTTACAACATATTACGACTCAATTACCTAAATATGCGATGACTGTTGTTACAGGCGTAGCTGGTTCTGGTAAAAGTTCTTTAATTACAACAGCATTTGAAAAAGATGAGCAAGCTATATTTATCGATCAAAAGCCTGCTCATGCTTCAAACCGTTCGAATCTACTAACTTATTTAAATATCTTTGATGATGTAAGAGCATTCTTTAGTAAGCAAACTGGCTTAAAGAAAAGTATGTTTAGTTATAATTCAGAAGGTGCATGCCCAGAGTGTCATGGTAAAGGAGTTATTAAAACTGAATTAGCATTTATGCCCGATTTTTCTCAAACATGTGAAATGTGCGGTGGTACAAGATATCGTCCCGAAGTGCTTGAAGCTAAAGTAAATGGCTATTCTATTGCAGATATTTTATCTTTAACAGTTCAAGAAGCTATTGAGAAATTTAAAGATGACAATCATATTGTGCAACCTTTACAAGCCCTAGCCAATACTGGATTGTATTATATGACACTTGGACAGTCCCTTGATACATTGTCTGGTGGTGAAATTCAACGTGTTAAATTAAGTAAATATTTAACAGAAACTGTACATGATGCGATATTTATTTTTGATGAGCCCACTACTGGACTTCATGAAGATGACCTGCCCATTTTAATTGAATGCTTTAACCATTTAATTGAAGAAGGTAATACCGTTATTTTAATTGAACATAATTTAACAATGATGACTCAAGCGGATTGGTTTATAGATATTGGCCCTTATGCTGGCGATAAAGGCGGACAATTACTATATAGCGGTGAGCCAAAAGGATTATTAGATATAGATCAATCCGTAACTGCCAAACATTTGAAAAGATATATTCAATCCTAGTTAGGATATCAATATAACAACCAGTACAATAGTGATATATACACCCTTGTACTAGGTTGTTATTGTTTTTAATAAGTAATTAGTATACAAACTTCAAACTTACTTATCTTTAAAAAAAGACTTTGTCAGTCATATTAATAATATATTCTTATTCATAATTTCTTATAGTCTCTTACTTTTATACTAAGTTAAAGTCTTATCCTCTATTTTTTACAAATTTTTAAATTTATAAATATTTGCTCATAAATGTTAAATTTTCCTCACTGTTTATCTCTATCCATGTTATGCTTAAATTGTTTGGAATTAAATGCATATTTATTTATAATAATTCATCAATATAGAATTTGGGTAGGAGGAGTTTTTATGAAAGCAGAACAAATAAAAAAAGAAAAGCATACATCTTCACCTAAGAGAAAGTTCAAGTTGAAAATGCCTGGTGCCTTTGCAATTTTATTCATTTTAACCATTTTAGCTGTATTAGCAACTTGGATGATTCCAGCAGGTTCGTATTCAAAATTATCTTATGAAGATCACTCATTAAAGGTCGAAAATCCTCAAGGTAAAGTTGAAACACATAAAGCAACACAACAGGAATTAGACAAAATGGGTGTCAAAATTGATATTAATCAGTTCACTTCAGGTGCGATTAATAAGCCTGTTTCTATTCCAAATACTTATGAACGTTTAGATCAACATCCTGCTAAATTAACTGACATTACAAGTAGCATGGTTAACGGAACAATTGAAGCTGCTGATATTATGGTCTTTATACTTATACTAGGTGGTTTAATTGGTGTTGTTCAAGCGAGTGGTGCTTTTGAATCCGGACTTCTCGCGTTGACTCAAAAGACAAAAGGGAGAGAATTTCTTTTAATTTTCTTTGTTTCTATATTAATGGTACTTGGTGGAACACTATGTGGTATAGAAGAAGAAGCTGTAGCCTTCTACCCTATTCTTGTCCCTATATTTATCGCAATGGGATATGATTCTATTGTTTGTGTAGGAGCTATCTTTTTGGCGAGTTCTATGGGATCAACATTCTCAACAATCAATCCATTTTCAGTGGTTATCGCTTCTAATGCAGCTGGTACAACTTTTGCTGAAGGATTGTACTGGCGTGTTGCCGGTTGTATTATCGGAGCCATGTTTGTTATAGGTTACCTCTATTGGTACTGTAAAAAGATTAAAAAGAACCCTGAAGCCTCATATAGTTATGAAGATAAAGATACATTTAATCAACAATGGTCTGTCATGGAGCATGATAATCAGCAACAAACATTTACTACACGTAAGAAATTAATTTTATTACTATTTGTTATACCCTTCCCTGTGATGGTTTGGGGCGTCATGTCTCAAGGTTGGTGGTTCCCAACTATGGCTTCAGCATTTCTAATATTTACCATTATTATTATGTTCTTAGCTGCGACAGGTCCAAAAGGATTGGGAGAACAAGGTGTTGTAGATGAATTTGTTAAAGGGGCATCAAGTTTAGTAGGTGTCTCACTTATTATAGGGTTAGCACGTGGTATCAATTTAGTATTAAATAACGGAAGAATATCAGATACGATTTTACATTTTTCTTCATCACTTGTTGAAAATATTCAAGGTCCATTATTTGTTATCGCATTACTATTTATCTTTTTCTTCCTAGGATTTATTATTCCATCATCATCTGGACTAGCTGTATTAGCGATGCCTATTTTTGCACCATTAGCCGATACGGTGGGTATTCCTAGATATACGATTGTTACGGCGTATCAATTTGGTCAATATGCAATGTTATTCTTAGCCCCAACCGGTTTAGTCATGGCTACATTACAAATGCTTAACATGCGTTATTCTCATTGGTTCCGTTTCGTTTGGCCAGTGGTTGTCTTTGTACTTGTATTCGGTGGTGGCATTTTAGTAACTCAAGTTTTATTACATTAACTATATTTTATGAAAAGGGATAATACATCGCCATTGATGTATTATCCCTTTAACTCTATTTATTAATTTCACGTGTTAACCACTCAACAATTTCCCGGAAAATATTTTTATTATATGATGACTCATTAAATATTTCATGTTGAAGGCCGTCATAAATGTGTATTGATTTATGTTTAGAACCAATTTCATTATACAATTCTAGTGAATCTTGATAACTTACTAATCCATCATCTTTGCCATGCAAGATCAATATCGGTTCAGTAAAATATGCTGCATTTTCTTTCAATATCTTAACACCATCTAATAACGTATAAATTAAACCCATTGATATATCTTCAGCAATTAAATCATCCGTCTCATATATTTGAACTACTTCTTCATCAGAACATAAGCCTTCTCCTAATTCATTAGGTATATACATATCATAAGGGTGATTACTATCAAGGTCTCCAAACAAATTTAAATGATTCCTCGTTAACGCTCCAGAAGTAATAATACCATCAACAAGCCCAGGATGCTTCGTTCCATATAGAGTAACTGCATAACCACCCATACTATGACCAATCAAATAAATGTTACCTGGACAATTTTCCATCACACATTGTACGGTTGCATCCAAATCTTCAATAATTTCATTTTCATTATTATAATATACAGGTTTTCCTTCTGAACGACCATGCCCTCGTTGATCATAACGAATAACATTAAATTGATTATCGTTCAAAAAAGCCGCCAACTCATCATATCTATCAAGATACTCTGCTAAACCATGTACTATAATGACATTAGCTTTTGAGTTATTAACCGTGTTAATTTTACCGTACAAATTTGTACCATCTGCTGATTGTATATATTTTATAAAATTCATGGTCATCGACCCCCTTTATATTATTAATACCCCTTTTTCGAACAATCATAACTCATCACTTAATTTCGTTCGGAATGTAAACTTCTGATTCACTATCAGGAGGATAATAATATCCGTTAGGAATCGTTTGTAATTCAATTAAACTGCCCCATGGTGTTTTGATATAAACTGTTTGATTATCGTTCGTATCTTCATAACGTGTATTTAAATGTGGTTCTGAAATTGGCTCGCCACCAGCAGATTTAACTTGTTTTACAGCATGCTCAAAGTCATCTACATAAAAAGATATGTGCGTATAGCCAATATCTTGCAATGTCTCTGCTTGACGTTGTGTTGCATCTTTAAACTCAAATAGTTCAATATTAGGTCCATTTCCAAATACCATCATTCGTTTTTTAATAATTTTGGCACCGTGTTGTAGTCCTAAGACACGTTCAACAAATTCTCCTTCTCTAGGGTTGTCGTATTTTGTTTGGCTATCATAAGCAATTTTTGCATCTAAACCTTCTTTAAAAAACTGTGTTGCTTCTTCAATATCAGGAACAGTAAGTCCAATATGATTAATACCTCTTGAAATTGTCATATTTAAACACCTCTTTACTTTTATTTTTCCCGTATTTTAATTTTTCTACTTTTTCATTCTTATCATTTGACACTTTTTGTTAATAAATATACTTTTAAAGTAGAAAAAGCCTAAAACTTTTAGATATTTAAGCATTAAAAAGTTTGCTTTTCTAAAAATAGTGTAGTATATTATTTATATCAAGTACAAATGATATATTAAAAAGAAAACGGAGGAGTTAATTATGACTCAATTTACATTCGATAGCGTACACAGTTCTTTAGAATTCCAAATCAAACACTTAATGGTATCAAAAGTTAAAGGAACATTTGATCAATTTGACGTAAATGTTGAAGGCGACATTAACGACTTAAGTTCTTTAAAAGCAACAGTAACAATCGATCCAAAATCAATCAATACTGCTAATGAAGATCGCGACAATCACTTAAAATCAGGAGATTTCTTCGGTACTGACGAATTCGACAAAATCACTTTCGTAACTAAAGAAATCAGCGAAAACAGTGTTGTTGGTGACTTAACTATTAAAGGTGAAACTCATGAAGAAAAATTTGACGTTGAATTCAATGGCGTAAGTAAAAACCCTATGAACGGCGAACAAGTTACTGGTTTCATCGTAACTGGTAAAATTAACAGAGAACAATACGGGATCAACTTCAACCAAGCATTAGAAACTGGTGGCGTAATGTTAGGTAAAGACGTTAAATTCGAAGCTTCAGCAGAATTCAGCGTACAAGACTAATTTAAATATATTTTTTTAAAACGTCTGGGTATAAACCTAGACGTTTTTTTATTTTATAACTAAAAAGGTTTGCACACTTAAATTAGTATACAAACCTTAATACTTATTTTTCTTAATTATCTACCTTTGGCTTTTTAACAAATAATGAACAAATTAAACCAATGAATGCTAAGACTACTAAATACCAGAATGCTTTTTCTGCTCCATGTGCTATTAATATTGTTTCTGATATTTTTTCATGAGTTTCTGAAAAATGTTTCATTGCAATAGTATATATTGTAATAGCAATTGTGGTACCAGCTGAACCAGCCACTTGTATTAATGTAGTAATCGTTGCAGAACCATCCGGGTATAATTCTTTTGGTAACTGATTTAGTGCATTTGTTTGAGCAGGCATCATAATCATTGTTATTCCTATAAACATTAACATGAAATTACAGATAATCACCCAAACTGGTGTATGCGCTGATATGGTAAAAGCGAAGATTAACATAGAAATAAATAAAATAACAAAACCAAATATACCAAATATTTTCGCCCCAAATTTATCAAATAATTGACCTATTATAGGGGACAAAATTAAATTCATAATATTGCCTGGTAATAAGATAAGGCCTGCCATAATAGCGCTAAACATTAACGATCCCTTGATATATATCGGTAGAATAATACCTGATCCTAGAATACATAATATAACAAGAAAAACCATAAGAGCCCCTAAATTAAACATGCCATATTTAAATACTCTTAAATTTAACATTGGAGATTTAAGTGTAAATTGACGTCTAACAAAGACTATTAATGCAAGAATACCAATCAACAACGGTCCCCAAACAACTATATTCATGAATGGTTGTTCTGCCATCATATTTAATCCAAAAATTATTCCAGAAAATCCAATTGTCGATAAAATAATAGATAATATATCAATTTTCGGTTTCGTAATTTCTGAAACATTCTCTACTTTATTGATAGCTATAATTAAAATAACGACATATAATACTGCACTAATCCAAAAAATATAGTGCCAACTAAGAGATGAAATGATGATACCAGCAATAGTTGGTCCTAAAGCTGGTCCTGCAGTCATTACAAGTCCCATAATCCCCATAACTACCCCTCTTTTTTCAATGGGGAATATAAGCATTAACACTGTAACCATTAACGGCAGAATAATTCCAGTACCTAACGCTTGGACAATACGACCTAATAGTAAAAAGGAAAATGCAGGTGCTATTGCAGCAATTACAACCCCTATAAGAGATAATATGATACCTGATATTATCAATTTTTTTGTGCTAAACCATTTAGTTAAATAGACAGATACGGGTACCATACATGCCATCGTTAATAAATATCCTGTAGTCAACCATTGGGCTAAAACAGCACTAACATGGTAATCGCTCATTACATTTGTTAATGCCATGTTTAATGCTGTTTCACTAAACATTCCCATAAATCCACCTATCATTAATACAAAAGCAAACATTTTGGGACTTTTTACTTTTACTTGAGTCGTCATTCTATACCTCTTCCCTTATAACATTCTTTTTTTAAAGCATTAGCACTAACTTTAGCAAATGCGTTTCAATTTTGTCAACTTAGTTGACAAAAATAAGGCATAAAATAACTGTTGAACTACAATCTGTGTAAATTCAACAGTTTAATTAACAAAAGATATATTCAGTTATTTTTAAACTCCTTTAAGTTCCAATCTTCACTTAAAAGTTTCTTTAAGGTTTTCATATTTTCAGTACCAAGTTGTTTTTCAATATGCGATTCTAATTGTTGATTAATTTTTAAATACTGTTCATAACATTTTTCTCCATATTTTGTGAGCTGTACACTTTTCTCTTTTTTATTACCTTCTACATCTTTTATAACAGCTATTTCTTTATCTTGTAATTTATTTACAACTTTATGAATGGCTTGACGTGATAAATTCACTGATTGATTTAATTCTACAAAACTTAATTGCTTTTTATAAATTCTAAAAATAACGTACCACTCAGAACTTGATAATTTGCTATCAGTTATTTCTTGATTCGTTAAGTCTTCAACTATCCCTCTTAAATGGCTATGGCGCTCACTTATTAAATCAACAAAATCTAATTTTTCATAGTCTTCATACATATTTTTCACCCGTTAACTTAATCTATTTTCTTATTGAAATTGATAACTGTCATGGCCTTTTGCGAATCCATTAACTGTATACAACATAGAACCGCCACCCATTTCTATATCATTCGCACATATGATTAATTGATTTGTACCAGGGATAAATTGAGGGTGTGTAGAACGTAACATATGACCTTCATCTCGACCTGGCATTAATATTTGTCCAATCGGATAGCCTTTTTTATTAAATACTAATACTCTACCTTGCCCATACATTGCTACATATAAATTATCATCACTATCTATACAACATGAGTCTGGTCCTTCATGACCTGTGAAATAATATGGAATCGTCGCGCCAAATGGTGCAATCGTCACTCCATCTTCTTCTAAGTCTATTCGATGTAGACGATTAGTAGTTGTTTCAGTTACCCAAAGAGTGCGCTCGTCAGTACTTAAAGCAATACCATTAGCAACACTAATATTTTGTATCACAGGTGTTACATGTTGAAAATCTGGTGATACGTAATATACACCGCCTTGAGGATTAGTTGAATACCCTCTAAAATCTGTAAAATAAAATCCACCTTTACTATCAAACACCATATCATCAATACAATATTCAGTAGTTAATTCAGCAATAATTTCTTCAAACTGTTCCCCTTTTTCAGTAGTAGCAAAGATTCCGCCAGTTGATTTGAAATCACCTAAATAACAAATAAACAAGCGACCATCCTTATGAATTTTAATTGCTGCTGGATTGTCTTTTTCTGATTGGAATGGACGTGTTACTTCTTTAGATTCGGGATTTACTTTAAAAATATTACCTTCAAAAACATCTAGTAAAAATAATTGACCATCACGATCAAACTGTAGTCCTTCAAGTTGTAGTCCTTTATCGGAAATTTCTACCCATGGTTCAGCCGTAATTGTTTGAAGTTCACTTTCAGAAACAATCGGTGCGACACTTGCTGATTTCCCTTCATATTTTAATGTTGGTAATCCATTTTGTTCCATATCCATACCCCTTCTTTCTTTAATATTAATCACTCCTATTTTATCTGAAATTATTTTTAAAGTCATTGAAAGGCTAACTCATTTTAAAATTTAATATATAAAATAATACATAATCATTTTTAATTTATAAGCTGAGATATTGAATCATTTGCTAATTTTGGTACAATATTATAATGGTATAAAAAAATGCACAGACATTAACGAAACAAATGATAAATAATCATATATGATGTAGAAATAATTAGATTAATATTTAGAGGAGAATAAGAATGGATTATAGAGTACTTTTATATTATAAATATACAACTATTGATGACCCCGAAACTTTTGCAGCTGAACATTTAGAATTTTGTAAAAACAATAACTTAAAAGGTCGTATTTTAGTATCTACAGAAGGTATTAACGGTACATTATCAGGTACAAAAGAAGATACTGATAAATATATGGAACATATGCATGCAGACGAACGTTTTAAAGATATGACATTCAAAGTTGATGAAGCTGAAGGTCATGCTTTCAAAAAAATGCACGTACGTCCTAGAAAAGAAATCGTTGCACTTGATTTAGAAGACGATGTAGATCCACGTGAAACAACTGGTAAATATTACTCACCTAAAGAATTTAAAGAAGCACTTGAAGATGAAAATACAGTCATCTTAGATGCTAGAAATGACTATGAATTTGATTTAGGACACTTCCGTGGTGCAGTACGTCCAGATATTACACGTTTCAGAGACTTACCAGATTGGATTCGTGAAAACAAAGATCAATTAGATGGTAAAAACATCGTGACATATTGTACTGGTGGTATTCGTTGCGAAAAATTCTCTGGTTGGTTAGTTAAAGAAGGCTTTGAAAACGTAGGTCAATTACATGGCGGTATCGCTACTTACGGTAAAGATCCTGAAACTAAAGGCCAATATTGGGATGGCAAAATGTACGTTTTCGATGAACGTATTAGTGTAGATGTTAACCAAGTTGAAAAAACGGTTGTCGGTAAAGAACATTTTGATGGCACACCTTGTGAACGTTACATTAATTGTGCAAATCCAGAATGTAATAAACAAATTCTTGTTTCAGAAGAAAACGAAGAAAAATATTTAGGCGCTTGTTCATATGATTGCGCTAAACATGAACGTAACCGTTATGTAGCAACTCATGACATTAGTGATGAAGAATGGAATCGTCGTTTAGAAAACTTTAAAGACGTACCAGAACACGCTCACGCATAAATAATTATTGATTGGACCCATTTAAAAAAATGTGGTCCTTTTTTATTTTGCAAGTTCATTGAATTAAATGTTTATCAAGAATATAATTGATAATAGTTATCAATTAAAAGATGTGGAGGTTTGCTTAATGTGTACTGGTTTTACGTTTCAGTCTTATCAAAATGAGACTATTTTAGGTCGAACAATGGATTATGATTGGCCTTTAACAGGTCATCCAGCAATACTGCCTCGTCATTATACTTGGGAGTCTCGCGCTGATTATCAAGGTACTACTTTATATGGTTTTGTCGGCACAGGAAGTGACATGGAAGGCTTTATGTTTGGTGATGGCATGAATGAACATGGTCTTGCTATTTCTACACAATACGACAGAGATTATTGCACCTACGCTTCAGAAATACTAGACGATTATATTAATATTTCTCAAAATGATGTATTAATTTGGGTACTTGGATATCATCAAACGATTGAAGAACTCATTCAACATACAAGCAAAGTTAATGTCGTCGCCGTAACACTTAATGATATTATTGACGTCCCACCGCTTCATTATCATGTATCCGACGCAACTGGACGTTCTGCAGAAATCACTTTTGAAGACGGACGTATGGTAGTTCGTGATAATCCAATTGGCGTATTAACGAATCATCCAGACTTAAATTGGCATTATGAGAATCTCAAACAATATATTAATATCACACCTTATCAACCACAATCTCAATTAACCAATGGAGCTACATTACAACCTTTAGGAGCAGAAAGCGGTACACACGGCTTACCTGGTGGTTATACATCAACTGAAAGATTTGTCCGTGCTGCTTATTTAACACGTCATCTTAAACCATCACCAAACGATAATCCTATCTTAGATGCTTTTAGAATTTTAGACACAGTGAGCATTCCAAAAGGAGCTGTGCGTCCTAAAGGCAGTGATTTTTACTATACGCTATATCAAACTGTATTTAATTTAAGTACTAAAACGATGTACGTCAAATACTATCAATCTAATCAAATTTTAGAATTACAGCTCAATGAAGATCTTTTAAATCAACATGATTTAATCATTTATGAACCCATACAAGGCATTTCAACAACGTCTTTAAATTAATATATAGCATATATAAAGGCAGTACTGATACGTTTTAATTTGTATCAATACTGCCTAATTTATTATTATTTGTTATTATGCTTTTACATTTTTTGGAATAAGTATGAACGCAGAAATAACACCTAATACCATCATAACTGCACCTGTTAAGAATGAAATCGATGCAGCAGTGGCAACTGGATAAAATTGCGAACAAACAGTAAAGATTGTGGTGTTAATTGCAACACCAAATGCCATACCAAGCGTTGCTCCCATTTTATATAAACCAGTGGCAAAACTTACTTTATCATCAGGCATATTAAATACTGCAACAGTTAGACCAGGTGTAGCAACTAAGCCGTTACCAATGGCACATATCACAAACGCTACCACTACTACTCCAACATACCAATGTGGCACAAAGAACGTCATACTAATTAAAATGATTCCTAATGTTGGGAATAGTGGACCGGCAATTAACATACTTTTACCACCGAAACGTTTAATCGCAAGCTCACCGAAACGAATCATCAGTATCGCCATAATTGTATAAGGTACGATGACTAATCCCGTTTGTGCTTCGTTTAAGCCAAGTTGTTGTTGAGCATAGCCGTTAAATACAACTGTTGTACCTGTACCAGTATTAACAACAAAGTTATTAATCGTTGCTCCTAAAAATGATTTATTTTTTATAATTGAAAAGTCAATAAACGGTACTGTCTTTTTCTTTTCATAAAAATAAAATATTAATAATGCAATGACAATAATAACGACAAGTGTGATTGTGAATTTCCCAATGCCGTATGTATATCCTTGAGTCATTAGAATCATCAATGCCGCGATAAATATGCCAAACAACACCATACCAACATAATCAAATGGTTGATGATTACGTTCTTCTCGAGGTGCTTCTTGTTTATTTCGTAATATTATTAAAGCAATGATTGATAACACGATAGAAACTATAAATATAGATTGCCAGCCTAAGTGACCAGATAACCATCCACCCACATATGATGTAAGTCCTATACCACCTACCGTTGCAATCATTAAATAGCTATATGCTTTACGTAATTGTTGTCCTTTAAAATGATCTGTAACTAACCCTATCGTCGACGGTAATAAAATCGCCGCTGATAAACCTTGAAATGCACGTCCAATAATTAAAAACGCAGTAATATGCGTACTAATCAGACTTAAACAACCAATAATACTAAATAATAGGCCTAATTTCGTCATTCTTAAGTTTCCTATTTTATCGGCAACATCCCCTGCACAAACCATAAATATACCAGTTACAAAGCCTACTAGACTGATAGATAAGTTTTTAGTTGCATCCGTTGTATCAAATGTTTGTTGCACACTAGAACCTATATTGATAAACGATTGTGCGAACATCCAATATGTTAACACTGCAAAGCACGCAGCTAATACGAGACTGCCATCAAATTTATTTACCTTGATAGACACATTTGTCACTCCTTATATTTTAAATGAGAATTATTATCAATTAAGACATAAGTTATTATAGCATGCTTCACTCTCATTAAACATATCTTTTTTATCATTTTTAAAGGTATAAATAACTTGATTACGATATTTATACCTTTTCATCTCATCATGTAAGATTATTCATCATAGTTTTGTTCTAATTTGCGAAGCTCATCGCGAGTTTGTTTTTTTAATCCTTCTCCATAATCCATCATTTTCACTATATCTTTGAATGCAGCATGTGGTATCGCTAATGCATCGAATTCTTCCGGTTGTACGTGTAAATTGATTTGTTCAGGGTGACCTTCTTTTAACTTACTAACAAAATCTGGCTCAGTCACAAATGGTGATGACATACCTACCATATCTGCATTTTGTAATGCGTCTAAAGCTGTTTCAACGGAATTAATACCACCACTAGCAATCATAGGAATTCTACCATTTAAATGTTCATAGACAACTTGATTCACACGTCGTCCAAAGTTCTCGCCAGGTGTACGTGTCGTATTTTGATATATATGACGTCCCCAACTTGCGATAGCTAAATATTGTATATCAGCAACTTCCATTACCCAGTCTAGATGTTGGTTAAATTCATCTACCGTGTAGCCTAAGTCACTACCACGTGTTTCTTCAGGAGTAGCCCGATAACCTAATATAAAACCTTCAGGCGCTTCTTCATCTATCACTTGTTGCACAGCTGACATCACTTCTAAACAAAATCGTGTACGGTTTTCCAGTGAATCTACACCATATTTATCATGACGTTGATTGGAAAAGGTAGAAAGGAATGTTTGTAGTAACAATCGTTGTGCTATAGAAATTTCAACACCATCAAAGCCCGCTTGAATTGCTCTTGAAGTCGCATCTGCATATTGTTGAATGACCTCTTGAATTTTTTCTTGTGACATTTCTAATACTTCATGTTTGATGGGTGAATGTAATGTCATAGGACTTGGACCATATACTTGTCCGTAATTAAGAATAGCTTGATTCGAAAAACGTCCTGCATGAGCTAATTGTATAATTGCTTTGTTGCCTTCTTTTTTCATTGCTTGAGCAACTTTTTTCAAACCTGGAATACATGCATCATCCTGAATGTTAAATCCATATTCAAATAGTTGACCATAAGGTTCGATGTACGCAGCACCCGTCACTTGTAATGCTGCCGAATGTGCACGTCTTTCAGCATATCGTAAGTCTTCATCGGTGATATGTCCTTCTTTCGTTGATGAATTAGTTGTCATCGGTGATAAAACAAATCGATTGTTAAGTTGTAAACCATTAGGTAATTGAATAGGTTGTAACAATGCTGAGTAATCTTCCATGTCGTATCCTCTTCTTTCGTTCACATTTATTAAACTCAACGTATCACTAACATGCCCAATAATCAATTTAAGAAATTGTGTCACCCATTAATATGATTTTTATATTTTAACTATGGCGCTTTTAGTACGAATATACTTTAACAATTATTTTTTATTTTTTAATCCAAAAATTTAACAAATTAGGGCAATGACAGTTACAATAAGGATGGGTATATAAAACGGAAGTAAGATGGAGATGAGTCTTTGGTGGAACTAAGTATTCTTGATTATGCAATGATTGATGAAGGAAAAAATGCACAACAAGCTTTAGATGATACAGTCCGATTAGCTAAACTGGCTGATAAATTAAATTACAAACGTTTTTGGATTACAGAACATCACAATGTGCCTGCCTTTGCATGTAGTAGTCCAGAACTATTAATCATGCAATTGTTAGGACAAACATCACATATTAAGTTAGGGTCTGGTGGCGTAATGCTTCCACACTATAGTCCTTATAAAGTGGCCGAAAACTTTCGTATGTTAGAAAATTTTTATCCTAATCGTGTCGACTTAGGTATTGGTAATAATGTGGGGACGCCTATAGTCAAACGTGCTATGGATGAAGATAAAGCTGATTATCTAGATTATCAACAAAGCATTATCGATATCAGACAATATATAACGGATCAAACAGCGGAACAACGTTTTCCATCTATTATTGCACAACCACAAATTTCACATCATTCAGATATGTGGTTACTAGCTATGAGTCAACGTTCAGCTAAGATGGCAGCAGAACAAGGTATGGGCTTTGTCTTAGGTACATTTTTATTACCTAACGAAACTGCTATTCAATCAAGTAAGTTAAGTATTCAAACGTACCATGATCACTTTCAAACAACATCATTACAAATGGAACCAAGAGTCATCATCACTGTTTTCACTATCGTTACTGATACAGAAGAACAAGCTTACAACTTACAACAAGCTTTAGATGTCTGGTTATTAGGAAAGGAAAACTTTTCAGAGTTCGACAAATTCCCTTCTCCTGAAACAGCAGCAGCATATCAATTATCCGACCGTGACCGAACACGAATACAAGATACACATGCTTCGATATTAGCTGGTACAATTGATACTGTTAAACCAAAACTAGATAAAATGGTTGAAGATTTTAATGCAGATGAAGTGTTAATTGTTCCACTTTTACCAGGTATTGATAATCGTTGCCGTACTATCGAATTACTAGCACAAGCATATTTATAAATATTGAAAGGAAGATGCAAAATGGCTAAATTAGCAAATTATATCAAAGTTGAAAAAGAAGGAAATCAATACGTGTACTATATGACTCCAGAATTACAAGATGACGTAGGTACTGTTGGTTATGTAGAATTCATGTCTCCAGATAAAGTCGAGAAAAATGATGAAATTGTAAGTATTGAAGCTTCTAAAACAGTATTAGATGTTCAATCACCTCTTGCAGGAACAATTGTTGAGCGTAACACTAAAGCAGAAGATGAACCTGCTATCTTAAATTCTGAAAAACCTGAAGACAATTGGTTAGTTAAATTAGAAGATGTTGACGAAGACGCATTCAATGCATTACCAGAGGCATAAATGATACAGACACAACAAGAGCGACTACATTATCTCATTCAATATCTGTGGCAAGAAGCACATGGTGATAAGTCTTTAAACATACCTTCTAATGAACAAGACCGATGGGAATTATTTAGAGGATTAGTAAATGTACGATCACCTAAACCAATTGACGATGAATTCCTTAAGATACAAGACGCGTATTTAAGCACTTTAAACAATGAAAATCCGGTTAACATCGATGAGTTATCACCTATTTTAGGAAACAATATTTATTTATGGCAAGGTGACATTACTCGTCTTAAGGTAGATGGTATTGTGAATGCTGCAAACAGTCGTTTATTAGGCTGTATGCAAGCAAATCATAACTGTATAGACAATATCATTCACACTAAAGCAGGTGTTCAACTTCGTTTAGCATGTCATGATATTATCGAAGAACAAGGTCGTAAGGAAGGCATGGGCAAAGCCAAAATAACGTCTGCTTATAATCTTCCATCACAGTATGTGTTGCATACAGTTGGGCCTCAAGTTCGTAAATTGCCTGTTTCTCAAATGAATAAAGATTTGCTGGCTAATAGTTATCTTAATTGTTTAAAATTAGCTGACCAATACGACATGAAACATATCGCTTTCTGTTGTATATCTACCGGTGTTTTTGGTTTTCCTCAACAGGAAGCGTGTAATATTGCTATTGAAACAGTTTTAGATTATTTAAAAGAATCTCAGTCATCTTTAAAAGTTGTATTCAACGTCTTTTCTAATGAAGACCATGCATTATATAAGGAGGCGCTTAGTCATTATGAATCAAACTAATTGGAAAGCGCTCCAACTTGCTCAAAGCGAAGCATCACAATCAAGCATTTTAGCACAAGCCATCGATGAAGCCGATGCAGTGATTATCGGTATCGGTGCGGGTATGTCCGCATCAGATGGTTTTACATATGTTGGAGAACGTTTCACGTCTAATTTTCCTGATTTTATCGAAAAATATAACTTCTTCGATATGCTTCAAGCCAGTTTATATCCATATGGTAGTTGGCAAGAATATTGGGCGTTTGAAAGTCGCTTTGTCAAACTCAATTATTTAGATCAACCAGTCGGTGCTTCTTATGTAGCACTTAAAAATATATTAAAAGATAAAGACTACCACATCATTACAACAAACGCCGATAATGCTTTTCTCGTAGCTAATTATGATTTAAATAAAGTATTTCATATTCAAGGTGAATATATTTTATGGCAATGTAGTCAACACTGCCATGCACAGACTTATCGTGATGATGATGCCATTCGTGAAATGGTAGCCAAACAAGAAGATATGAAAATTCCTTGGGAACTTATTCCTCATTGTCCTAAATGTGATGCCCCTATGGAAATTAATAAACGTAAAGCAGAAGTTGGCATGGTAGAAGATGCAGATTTCCATGCACAACTAGACCGTTATAATGCTTTCCTTGAAGCACATCAAACGGGTAAAGTATTGTATTTAGAAATTGGTATCGGCTATACGACACCTCAATTTGTGAAACATCCATTCCAACGCATGACACGTCAAAACCCAGACGCTATTTTTATGACTTTAAATAAAAAGGCTTATCGCATTCCAAATACAATTAAAGATAAAACAATTCATTTAACTGAAGATATTTCGACATTAATTACAGATGCACAACAAAAATTAACAACTTAGGAGCTAAAAATATGTATTTAATTGAACCTATTCGAAACGGCGAATACATTGCTGATGGCGCCGTAAATCTTGCGATGCAAGTATATGTAAACCAAAACATTTTCTTAGATGAAGACATTCTATTACCTTATTATTGCAAACCTAAAATAGAGATTGGACGTTTTCAAAATACTGCTGTTGAGTTAAACCAAGACTATGTTGATGATAATAATATTAAAGTCGTACGTAGAGATACTGGTGGTGGCGCTGTTTACGTAGATGAAGGCGCAGTGAATGTATGTTGTATTTTAGAACAAGACACATCTATCTATGGAGACTTTCAAAGATTTTACCGTCCAGCGATTGAAGCATTACATAATTTAGGTGCTACTGATGTTATTCAAAGTGGACGTAATGATTTAGCACTCAATGGTAAAAAAGTTTCTGGTGCGGCAATGACTGTTATTAACAAACGTATTTATGGTGGCTATTCATTACTATTAGATGTTGATTATGAAGCAATGGTTAAATCACTTAACCCTAATCGCAAAAAGATTGAATCAAAAGGTATTCAATCCGTACGCGCTCGTGTAGGTAACATAAGGGACTCACTTTCACCAGAATATCAAAATATCACGATTCAAGACTTTAAAGATCTTATTATTACGCAATTAATGGGTATAGATGATATCAAAGATGCTAAACGTTATGAATTAACAGATGAAGATTGGGCTGGTATTGATCAATTAGTAGCTGAAAAATATGATAATTGGGAATGGAACTATGGTCGTTCTCCACGTTATGAATATAATCGTAACGACCGCTTCGCATGTGGCACGATTGATATTTCTCTATCAATTGCCGGAAATCGTATAGAAGGATGCAGTATCTTTGGTGATTTCTTCGGTCAAGGTGATATTAAGGATGTAGAAGACCAATTGATTGGTACTCGCATGGTCAAAAGTGATTTACTCGATTGTCTTAACAATATTGATTTAAACTTCTATTTCGGTAAAGTAACCGCAGAAGAATTAGTCACATTAATATTGAGTTAGAATAAAAAATTTCGAATATATATCAAAAAATAAAAGCCAGTCAATGAATTTTTTTAATTCATTGACTGGCTTATTTATAATACTTCGTATTATTGGCTCCCATTCCCAGGGTACAGTTTCAGCCAGAAATACTGAACGGATAAATCCGTAAGTATTTCTAAGGTCTTCAACTAGTACTGTTCCCTCGGGAGTCTCGCCATAATACTACGTGTCAGCATGTGAATTAATATGAAAATCACTTTTTTCATTTTTTAAAAGTTGACTACTAAATTAGTTTCTTAAGATTGTTGTTCTAATTTTTTGTCTGACTTACTTTTAATAAATATAGCAACTGTTGCTAATACAATAATGAAAATGACTGATCCAATGATACCTGTGAATTTCACAATATTACCAAATATAATTCCTACTGCTAAGAAATCTGTGTCAGAGAATGTAGTTGACGCAAGACCTAAATCTCCTAAGAAAGGCAAGAATAATAATGGTAAAAATGTAATCAATAAACCATTCAATGCTGATCCTGCAATAGCACCTTTAATTCCACCTCGAGCATTACCAAACACTGCTGATGCAGCTCCTAGGAAGAAGTGTGCTACTACTCCAGGTAAAATAACTACGCCACCAAATAAGAATAATATGAACATCCCTATTACACCTGTGATAAAACTTACAAAGAACCCAATTAGCACAGCATTTTGTGCATAAGGGAATACTATCGGGCAGTCTAAAGCAGGTTTAGAATTAGGTACAATTTTCTCAGATATACCTTTAAATGCCGGCACAATTTCTGCCAATATCAATCTAACACCAGTTAAAATGATAAATACACCTGCAGCAAATGTAACACCTTGAATTACTGAAAATACAATAAAGTTTTGCCCATCGCTAATTTTATCTACATACCCTACTCCGGCAAACAACGAAGCTATAAAGTATAATAAAGCCATGGTAATTGAAATACTAATTGTACTTTCTCTTAAAAAACTTAATCCCTTAGGAAATTTAATATCTTCAGTTGATTTAGATTTACCTTTAAATAACTTACCAACTTCGCCTGCAGCCCAATAACTAACAGTGCCAAAATGTCCCAATGCAACTTGGTCATTTCCAGTGATCTTCCGCATTGTTGGTTGAGCTAGTGCCGGTAAAATAGCCATAATCAAACCTAAAATAATTGAACCTATAATCACAGTTAACGATCCTTTAACATGACCGACTGTTAATAATATCGCTAAAAAAGCAGCCATATAAAATGTATGGTGTCCTGTTAAAAATATATATTTAAGATTTGTAACACGTGCTATCAAAATATTTAAAATCATACCAAACACCATAATAAGTGCTGCAGTAGTACCATAATCTTTTAGTGCTAATGAAATAATAGCTTCATTGTTAGGTACGATTCCTTGCACGCCAAATGCATGTTGGAAAATTTTGCCAAAAGGTTCAAGTGATTTTGAAACGACTTCCGCGCCAGCACTTAGAATTAGAAATCCTAACATGGTTTTAATTGTACCTGAAGTTATGGCTGATGCTGATTTCTTTTGAACTAATAACCCTATAAAAGCTATAAGTGCTACTAATATAGCTGGTTGACTTAAAATGTCTACTATAAAATCAAGAATTGATTTCATATGCCAAACCTCCTTTTAAATAATATTTAATTCTTTTAACTTACTTTCAAGTTTTTGCTGTAGTTCTTCTTTATCTAAAATGTTATCTAATACTAAAACATCTCCGAGACGTTCTGCATTTTCTTCTAAATCTCGACCACAGATAAATAAATCTGCCATTTCAGGACTAGCTGTCATAATATCGCTATGCTCTACTTCAACATCAGAAGGTGCATTTAAGTTTTTCAAAGCTTCCTGAGCATTCATTTCAACCATAAAACTACTTCCTAATCCATGTCCGCAAACTACTAAAATTTTCATCTTAATCATTCTCCTTTAAAATTTTTATAATTTCTTCTTTATTTTCTGCATTAGTTAAACGTGTAACTCTCTCAGAATCTCCTAAAATTCCTGCTAAACTTTGTAATATATTCAAATGTGATGTATTATCGATTGCACTCAATACGAAAACTAGTGATGCATAATGACTATTCTCTGAAAAATTAATATGTTGATTGAGCTTCAGAAGACTTAATCCTACTTCGTTAACATTATGATCTGGTCTTGCGTGTGCAATAGCTATCTCCGGTGCTATAACAATATATGGGCCAAATTCATGAACACTTTCAATCATTGAAGTAATATAATCATGATTAATAATATTGTTATCTAATAATGGCTCTGAAGCTATTTCTATCGCTTCAATCCAATTTGATACTTGATTTTTTATAATAATTTTATCTTCTGTCAAAATATCTAATGCCACTCATTACACCCTTTCTACTGAGATTTCTTTAATATATTGATTTATCTTTTTAATGTTTCCTTCCAAAAATGCTTTCTTTTTAACTTCATCAGTTAAAAGCTGACTCAATTGTCCAAGTGCTTTTAAGTGAATATGAGGTTTTTCTGTTGCTAAAACAATAATTACCTTAACTGGATCATATGTTTGATGGCCAAAAGAAATTCCATTTTCAATATAAGCTAACGCAAATCCAGCACCACTTCGAACATATGTCGTATCAGAATGAAGTAAAGCTATGTGTGGACTAATAATCATATATGGACCAAACGATTCCATTTGTTTTATGATTTCGTCTGCATATCTATAATCAATGATGTCATCATGAAACAACAATTCTGAAACTTGATGTATAGCCTTTTCTTTATTAACAATTTGATTTAATTTAATAATTCTATGTTCAGGTAAAAGTTTTCTAAGATTTTCACCCATATGTTCAATATTAACGACTTTAGATTCTCTGAAATGATTTACTATTTGATTTAATTTATCTCTAGAATTTCTATTTAAAAAGGCATCTACCGTTACAACTGGGAGCTGATTAAACTCACAGTCTACTGTTGATATAATGTAATCCACACCTTTACTTAACAATGCTTTTTCATCAATTTGATAAATTGAATATGCATCAATCACTTCAAATTCAGGATAGATATTGCCTAATTTACTTTTTAATAATTGAGATGTTCCTATCCCCGAACCACATAACAATACCACTTTGATATAACTGTGCTTTTGTGTAGAAACACGTTCGATACTAGAAACAAAATGAACAGTAAGATAAGCAATTTCATCTTCAGTAAATGTTATTTCATAAGTTTTTTCGATTAATTCGATGTTTCTACTTAAGATGTCGTAAACATTTCTATATTGATTTTGTATATCATCTTTTAAAGGATTCTTTTCAACTAAATTAAACTTTAATCTGTGAATTGCTGGTTGTAAGTGTACTATTAATCCTTTTAATAATTTTTTGTCTTCCCGCAAATCAATGCCCATTTCAACACTAACTTGTTTAATAAGCTCGTTTATCATATGTTCTAATTCACTAGTATTTATGTAATTTTCTTTGATATTAGAAATTTTGGAACTTAATAAATGTAACGTTATGAAAATGGCTTCTGATTTAGGGAATTGAATATCAAATTCTTTTTCTAAATTCTTTTTCAATTTTTCAGAAATACGATATTGAACTGTGTCACATACTTTTTCATATTCACTGTTTGGTACATCAATTGAGTAATTCAACTTCAATCTATGTATAGCAATAATAATATGATATACCAAGCCATCAACAGCCGATTGTACAAGCTGATAATCCTCTTCTATTAAAGTATCAATAACTGTTTTTCTGACACTCGCTAATTCTGCTTCAGAAAATAAATGATCTTGGAAATATGGCACAGTCATTTTGAAATAATTTTTTACTGTATTGGCATAGGCTTGTCGAAATGCTTCTTCTTCACCAATAATGATGAATCCCTTATTTTGTATATATTTCATTTCTAATTGATAAGTCGCTAACCATTGTTGTACTGATTTAAGATCATTAACAATAGTTCGTCTTGATACTTTCATTAGTTCTGCTAAATGATTAGATGACATAGGTTGTGTCGACTCAAAAAGTGTAATTAAAATATTTATTTTACGTTCATTTTTAGTAAGATGAACTGTATTAGCGATAGCTTCGAATTCACTATTTAAACTATTTTGATTCAATGACTTCGCCTTTACACCTAATGATTTATGTCTAATCAACATGAATTGCTTATTGTCTTGAACACTTTCAATATGTTGTAAATCATATTGTATTGAACGTTGTGAGATATCAAACATATCTGCTAACCTAGCGATGGATACAAACGTTTCTGCTTTCAGTAAGAAATACAAAATCTTTGTTTGTCGATTACTTAACAATATCTAATCCTCCTAATTTCATTGTAAGCGATTTCTTAATCTAATAGATGTGCAATTCTTTTCATATTTAAATCCGAAATTATGCATATCAATGTGCCGATTTAATTTTATACAAATTTTGTTTAGCTTAAAATATAGCTAACTCATGTTATGATTTATTAAAATAACTACGTCGATTGGATGGGATATTTTTATGAAAATATTGATCACTGGATTTGATCCGTTTGAGGGTAATGAAATGAATCCTTCTTGGGAGGCTGTCAAACAATTACCTTCTCAAATCGGGGAGCATGACATCACTAAAATAGAGATTCCTACTGTATTTCATAAAGCTATTGAGGTCATTGAGCAAAAATTAAACTCAGAGCACTATGATGCTGTCCTTGCTATTGGACAAGCTGGAGGACGCGCAGAAATCACACCTGAACGTATTGGAATTAATATTGATGATGCGCGAATTGCAGATAACGATGGGAACCAACCTATAGATATACCTATACGAAAAAATGGAGCTGCCGCTTACTTCTCAAATTTACCTGTTAAGCGTATGACAGAAAATATAAAAAATAATGGAGTTCCAGCCAAACTTTCAAATACTGCAGGAACATTTGTATGTAATCATATCTTGTATCAATTAGGATATTTAAATGCGACACAATACCCTAATTTATTATTTGGATTTATCCATGTCCCTTATTTACCAGAGCAGGTTACTAACAAACCCGGCACACCTTCCATGTCTTTAAATACAATTGTCCAAGGATTAACCGCTGCTATTAAATCCATCGACCATTCACCTGATTTAAAAATAGCTTTAGGCGAAACACATTAGTGTCACATATAAGAAAAAACCGGAAATGAAAAGCACATTCATTTCCGGTTTTGCTATTTTATATTGTAGGTGGTCCTAACAATGACCATGCTTTTTGACGTCTAACATGATTATCAGCAAAAATATGAAGCATAGCAATACATAATAAAGTATGTTCTTGGAAAAATGAATCTTTTCCCGCTCGAACTTCTGCATAGTCTCCTACTTGCTTCCAACTTGCAATATCTGTATCTAATTTCGCATCTTTAATATATGCATTTTGATTTTCATCGGCATAAATATTCAATATCCTATCATTGAGTTTAATAATGCCATACGTATCTTTACTTCCACTACTCTTTTTATCAAACAATACTTTTTGTTGCGTATTATCGTGATAGTAATCCAATGTAAAATGCTTACTATCTAGCATGGATTTAGCATCTGCTTTAATTATCACATTACCCTCATGATTACGAACTTCATATTTTCTAAAACGTAACGACAACGTTAAAATACTGATTAACCTTTGTATTGGGTTATTATAAACTTTTCGAATATAAGCTATGTCTTGATTAGTTTCATCATATACAACAGATGCTTTGGTTGAAAAAGGATTCCTTTTTTTATACTTATACATCAAGTTACCACCTTATAATTCTATTTTAGCTACTTTTCTTAATATCATCTTACTATAAATATCCTACAACTGTACAAGCTTCTAATGCATACAACTTATTAATTACGGGTAAACATTACTAGAATGATAAGTATAATTTTTATACAAAGGAGAATAACTAATATGACTAACACAGTATATGATGTAATAGATACAGGTGTTCATTATTTATTAAATATGTACGAAGATTGGAAAATTGAAGACGTATTAGATAAAGATAGCGACGTATTCCCTAATAATTTACATTGGCAAATGGGTCATGTATTAACTGTTTTCGAAAATGCTTTATCTAAAGGTGACCAAAATGTCGTAGATTTAGATCTTTATATAAAACTATTTGCGCCAGGTTCTAAACCTGCAGATTGGTCTAACATTGACGGTGACGTTCCTAATATAGAAAGTATCTTAAATGATATTAAAACTATTCCTGAACGTGCAAGAAAATTAACAGATGAACAATTAGCTATAGAGCTAGATCAACCGATTGCTGGTTTCTCAACTGTTGAAGGTTTATTAATGTTAAATGCCATCCATATTCCGCTTCATGCTGGTAAAATGGAAGAAATGGCACGTGTATTAAAAAACAACTAAATTAGACTAAATTTAAGCTGATTTCACAACGGTGTGAAATCAGTTTTTAACGTTTTAGACATATATTCTATATCACTTACCGATTAAATTTAAAATCCCTCTGTACATTAATTTCAATTAGGATTATTCTGATGTTGTACATATGAATTCTCTACAGAAAGAAGGACACTTATTGTGGAAAACTCAATAAAATATAAAAAATTCATTTTACCAATTGTTGTTGGTTTACTGATTTGGGCTTTAACCCCTCTTAAGCCTGACTCATTAGATACACAAGCTTGGTATATGTTTGCGATATTTGTCGCTACGATTATCGCATGTATCACTCAACCTATGCCAATTGGTGCAGTATCAATCATTGGTTTTACATTAACTGTATTAGTTGGCGTAGTCGATATTAAGACGGCTGTGCAAGGCTTTGGGAATACGAGTATATGGTTGATTGCGATGGCTTTCTTCATTTCTAGAGGTTTTGTCAAAACTGGATTAGGTCGTCGAATTGCACTACAATTCGTAAAATTATTTGGTAAAAAGACGCTTGGTCTAGCATATTCACTTGTAGGTGTTGATTTAATATTAGCTCCGGCAACTCCAAGTAATACTGCTCGTGCTGGTGGCATCATGTTCCCTATTATTAAATCCCTTTCAGAATCATTTGGCTCAACACCAAAAGATGGCACAGAAAGAAAAATGGGTGCTTTCCTGATTTTCACTGAATTCCAAGGAAATCTGATTACTGCTGCAATGTTCTTAACCGCAATGGCTGGGAATCCTCTTGCACAAAACTTAGCTGAAAAAACTGCTCATGTACATATAACATGGATGAATTGGTTTTTAGCAGCACTTGTTCCTGGATTAGTTTCACTCATTGTAGTGCCATTTATTATTTATAAAATGTACCCACCTACAGTCAAAGAAACACCAAATGCTAAAAATTGGGCAGAAAATGAACTAGCAAAAATGGGTTCAGTTTCTCTTGCTGAAAAATTCATGGCAGCTATCTTCGTCATTGCATTAGTGTTATGGATGATAGGAAGTTTTATTAATTTAGATGCTACATTAACAGCATTTATTGCTTTAGGCTTACTTTTACTTACAGGTGTCTTAACTTGGAAAGATGTATTAAATGAAACAGGCGCATGGAATACATTGGTTTGGTTCTCAGTACTTGTATTAATGGCTGATCAATTAAATCAACTTGGATTCATCCCATGGTTAAGTAAAGTAATTGCTCAAAGTTTACATGGCTTAAGTTGGCCAATTGTTATTGTGTTATTAATACTGTTCTTCTTCTACTCACATTATTTATTCGCAAGTTCAACTGCACATGTGAGTGCAATGTATGCAGCATTATTAGGTGTTGCCGTAGCAGCCGGAGCGCCACCATTATTCAGTGCATTGATCCTTGGTTTCTTCGGTAACTTAATGGCTTCAACAACACATTATAGTAGTGGTCCTGCACCAATTCTTTTCGGTTCCGGTTACATTACACAAAAACGTTGGTGGACAATGAACATCGTATTAGGCTTTGTTTACTTCATTATATGGATTGGTTTAGGTTCATTATGGATGAAAGTTTTAGGTATATTTTAATCCTTTAAAATAAAGAAAAGTCATCACCTTACTCACTCGAAATAGTGTTAAGGTGATGACTTTTTTATTAAGTAATTGGTCTTCTTTTCATTTTTAAATATTGAGAGATACTATATAAAATAATACCTATCCATATAAAGACAAATGTAATGAGTTGATGAACATCAAATGGTTCATTAAACAAGAATATGCCTAGAACAAACATAATCGTTGGTCCAACATATTGTATAAATCCTGTTAAAGATAATGGGATACGTTTAGCTCCCGCAGAAAATAAAATTAAAGGGATTGCTGTAATGGCACCTGAAAACAGTAACCAGAATGAAGACATATTCATACCAAACGTTAATTGATGTTGTTGCCATAAATAACCTACATAAATTAGTCCTGCAGGTGCAGTAACAATACACTCTACCGCAATACTACTAATCGCATCGATATGAACAACCTTTTTAAGTAGTCCATAAATACCAAATGAGAATGCTAACATGAGTGAAACAACTGGAAATTCTCCAACTTTCAATGTCATATAAAGTACGCCGATAAATGCGAATAAAATGGCTAGCCATTCAAATTTATTGAATCTCTCTTTTAAGAAAATCAATGCTAATAAAATACTCACTAACGGATTAATGTAATAGCCTAAACTAGACTGTAATACGTGGCCGTTTGTAACTGCCCATATAAATGTACCCCAGTTAACTGTAATAACATAGCCAGCAACAATAATTGCTAAAAGTTGTATCGGATGTGATACTAACTGATTCACATCTCTCATAAAGGACTGTCTTTGATGCTTTCCTACAATCAAAATTAAAACCATGAATATTGCAGAAAAGATAATTCTAAAAGCTAAAATTTCAAACGCACCGATTTGATCAATCAATTCCCAATAAATCGGTAAAATTCCCCATAATACATATGCGCCTAACGCGAAAAATATCCCTTTTTTATATTCGTTACTCATCAAAGTCCTCCCTTCACTCTTTTAAATAGTAATAATATCAGTCTACTAATAATCACCTAGAAAAAACAATAGTTTGTTTATATTAAAAAGCAGCGTGTATGAATATCATACACGCTACTCAAATATCATATTAAATTTACCCTGTACTTTAAATTTAACCAAAGAATAAATCAACGATATCCATTTTATTATTTTTAGTGTCTTTATAAAATTCAGTGTAACCACAGTTTTTACAAGTAATCGTTTTAAAATTATTATGCTGTAAATCAAATACTTTAGATAGACCTGAGCCTGTCGCAGAGAGTGTCCCTTCTTCTACTTCAGTATGACCACATTTAACACAACCATTTTGTTCAGCCATTTCTCATCTCTCCTTTATTTAAAATGTTTATCAATATTACAATACCTAACTCAATAGTTAGCTAAACGTATAGTCATAGATATCATTTAATATGCACGATATTTAAAAAATTAATAAATTATATGTATTTTCTCCATAACAGTTTTGTTATACGAATTAATTTTTCTTTTCGGTTATCAAGAATCAGAGTATGATTAATTAGCATATTTATTGGAAAGAGGGTATTATTTTGAAATTCATGAATCGACAATCATTAAGTTGGTTGCCATACATAAGTATTGTTATTGCACTTCATATCATTGGGTTTAGCTTTTTGTGGTTTGCTGGTAAAGACCACCATATTTTATTTGGCATGGGAATATTGGCATATACATTAGGTTTGCGTCATGCATTTGATGCTGATCACATTGCAGCAATTGATAATACAGTTAGAAAGTTAATTCAACAGAAACGTGATTCAGTAGGTGTTGGATTTTACTTCTCAATTGGACATTCAACTGTTGTATTTTTAATGGCAGTTTTACTAGGTATTTCCGTAAAATGGGCTAAAAGCGAGCTACCACATTTCCAAGAGATTGGTGGCACAATTGGTACTTTAGTATCAGGATTTTTCCTAGTTTTAATTGGCGTATTAAACCTTATAATTCTAGTGTCTTTAGTTCAACTGTTTATGAAATTGCGAAAACAAAAAGGAGTTAATGACGAAGAAATCAATGATTTATTAGAATCTCGAGGATTTATTACAAGATTTGTTGGTCCTTATTTTAAAGTCATTAGTCGAAGTTGGCATGTATTACCATTAGGATTTTTATTTGGTTTAGGCTTTGATACTGCTAGTGAGATTGCATTACTTGCTCTATCATCAGGTGCTTCTCAACAAGCTATTTCATTTATTGGTATTTTGTCATTACCGATTTTATTTGCAGCAGGAATGAGTTTATTAGACACATTAGACGGTGTCGTTATGAAATCAGCGTATAATTGGGCATTTTTCAATCCTATTCGTAAAATTTATTACAATATTACGATTACGACTATTTCAGTAATTGCTGCCTTAATCATTGGTTTAATCGAATTATTACAAATAATGGCTGACAAATTTAAATTATCTGGAGGCTTCTGGTCATTTATTGAATCTATACAATTTGATTATTTAGGCTATATTTTAGTCGCATTATTCTTAATCACATGGTTAATTTCTACATTGATTTGGAAATTTGGTAAAGTTGAACAACGTTGGTCTTAAATCTTTGCGATTCTATCAATAACAAAGTAAACTAAGTTCAATTAAAAAATAGAAACTTAGGGTATTTATTCATGAATCAAAAAGTAGCATTAATTACTGGCGCATCAACTGGATTAGGATTTGAAACATCTATTTTATTAGCTAAAAATGGTTATAAAGTATATGCAACAATGCGTAATCTTGAAAAGCAAGAGGATTTAATTAACAAAGCACAAGAATTAAACTTAAATATATATACTAAACATTTAGATGTCACTAATGTAGACAATATTAATCGAGTTGTGAATGATATTGTTGAAACTGAAGGTCGCATTGATATTCTTGTAAATAATGCAGGTGCAGGTTTTGTCAAAACAACAGAAATCGCTACTGATGAAGAAATTATGTGGCAAGTGAATTTAAATTTAATGGGTGTTATTCGTATGACTAAAGCAGTATTACCTACTATGAGAAGTCAAAGAGATGGTCGTATTATTAACATTTCTTCTGTAGGTGGTTTAGTTGGGCAACCGTTTAATGAAATATACTGTGCAACGAAGTTCGGTGTAGAAGGATACACTGAATCTATGGCGAGTTATGTTCAACCTAAATTTAATATTAAGTTTACCGTTATTGAACCTGGTGGCATTCAATCAGAGTTCACGAATAATGTGATGTCACAACTTCAGTCTACGGGTGGTCTTAAAGACGACGAATACAAACCAATTCTTGATAAATATTTAGGTGGTTTGAAGGAAAATTATGGAACAGGATCTTCTCAGACATCTGAAGAGGTTGCAGAAGTTATCCTTAAAACATTAGAAATGAATGAGCCACCAATTCGTACACGTACTTCTGAATGGTCAGAAACATTTACTCAATTAAAAACAAAAGCCGATCCAGATGGTAAAGAACAACAACAACGTGTTGTTAAATTACTTGGGAAATAAAAAATAGAGAGGCTAGGACATATATCCAAAATAATAGCACTAAGATAATTTATTTTAATCATCTTAGTGCTTTCTTTATATCCAATACTTCGTATTGTATGGCTTCGCATTCCTAGGGTACAGTTTCAGCCAGAAATGCTACACAGATAAATCTGTGAGAATTTCTAAGGTCTTCAACTAGTACTGTTCCCTCAGGAGTCTTGCCATAAATACTAC
>NZ_RXWW01000043.1 GCF_003970495.1 Staphylococcus pasteuri | reverse complement strand
GTTTTTTGTACTATTTGTTTGTAATTGTCATTATCTTATACATAAAATAATGATAAAATATGAATGATCAGCAGAAAAAATAATTATAAAAGTAACGAAGAAATGTTGATTCAAAGTTTAGCTAGTTGCTAAATTTTTGACATTTTTAAATACATTTTAAAAGTACATTGTTAATGCAATCTGTTTACAGTTAAAAATGATTGATAATTGTTTACTCAGTTAATTCTAAAAAAATAAATAGGGGTTGAATAGCATGTCTTTAAGAGATGAAGCATTAGAAATGCATAAAAAGAATCAAGGTAAATTAGAAGTAACACCTAATGTCAAAGTTACAAACAAAGATGAATTAAGTTTAGCTTATTCACCTGGTGTAGCCGAACCTTGTAAAGAAATACATGAAGATAAAAGAAAAGTTTATGACTATACTATAAAAGGTAATACAGTTGCTGTAGTAACAGATGGTACTGCTGTTTTAGGATTAGGGAATATCGGTCCGGAAGCAAGTATTCCAGTTATGGAAGGTAAAGCAGTATTATTCAAAAGTTTTGCTGGTGTTAATGGTGTTCCAATTGCGCTTAATACAACAGATACTGATGAGATTATTAATACTGTAAAATTACTTCAACCTAACTATGGAGGAATCAATTTAGAGGATATTTCAGCGCCGCGTTGTTTTGAAATTGAGGAAAGATTAAAAAAAGAAACTAATATTCCTGTTTTTCACGACGATCAACACGGTACAGCTATTGTAACTACAGCAGGCTTAATTAATGCCTTAAGAATTGTAGATAAAGATTTAGCCGACATTAAAGTTGTCCTCAACGGAGCTGGTGCAGCAGGTATTGCAATTGTAAAACTGTTATATTCATACGGTGTGAGAAATATGGTTATGTGTGATTCTAGAGGTGCCATATTTGAAGGCAGAAGTTATGGTATGAATGATACTAAAGAATATGTAGCTAAGTGGACTAATAAAGACAAAATAGAAGGCGAATTGAGTGAAGTTATTCAAGATGCAGATGTCTTCATTGGTGTTTCTATTGCAGATTTATTATCTAAAGAAATGGTAGAAAGTATGGCTAAAGATCCAATAATCTTTGCAATGGCTAACCCTAACCCAGAAATCAATCCTAATGATGCTAAAGAAGCTGGAGCTAAAGTAGTTGGAACAGGTCGTTCAGATTATCCTAACCAAATCAATAACGTATTAGCATTCCCTGGTATTTTTAGAGGTGCTTTAGATACTGAGGCAACACATATTAATGAAGAAATGAAAAAAGCTGCCGTAGAAGCTATTGCAGACTTAATTCAAAGTGATGAATTAGAGCCAAATTATTGTATTCCTGGTCCATTTGATAAACGTGTAGCGCCATCTGTAGCTAGAGAAGTTGCTAAAGCGGCTATGGAATCAGGTGTTGCTAGAATTGAAGTTGACCCACAAGATGTGTATGATAAAACAATGAAATTAACAGACTTAAAATAATTATAGTTGTAATGAGAGTGGGAGATTAATAAACATGTCATACTAAAAAAATAGTTGTATATGTTTTAAGAAAAATGTAAAACGGTATCGTTTTAACTAGGTTAAAGATGATAATATACCTAATCATATTCAAAAGTAGTTTTATATTTTTCTCTCTCACTTTTGTTATAATTTATTCATTTTATACATAACAATATAATCTACATGAAAAAATTAAGCCTAATAAGGGTCAAAGGTTTTTGGAGGTTTCCCTATGTTTAAAGATTTTTTTAATCGAACAAAGAAAAAGAAATATTTAACGGTTCAAGACTCAAAACAAAATGACGTACCAGCAGGAATCATGACTAAATGTCCAAAATGTAAAAAAATTATGTATACCAAAGAATTAGATGAAAACCTAAATGTATGCTTTAATTGTGACCATCATATTTCTTTATCTGCATATAAACGCATTGAAGCGATTTCTGATGAAGGTACATTTAATGAATTTGATAAAGGGATGACTTCTGCAAATCCATTAGATTTCCCTGGATACATTGAAAAAATTGAAAAAGATCAGAAAAAAACTGACTTAAATGAAGCTGTAGTAACAGGTACTGCCGAATTAGATGGTGTTAAGTATGGTGTGGCAGTTATGGATGCTCGTTTTAGAATGGGAAGTATGGGGTCAGTTGTTGGTGAGAAGATTTGTCGAATTATTGATTATTGCACAGAACAACGTTTACCATTTATTTTATTCTCTGCCAGTGGTGGTGCCCGTATGCAAGAGGGTATTATTTCTTTAATGCAAATGGGTAAAACAAGTGTTTCACTAAAGAAACATTCAGATGCAGGTTTACTTTATATTTCTTATATCACTAATCCTACTACAGGTGGTGTATCTGCTAGTTTTGCATCAGTTGGAGATATCAATCTAAGTGAACCAAAAGCACTAATAGGCTTTGCAGGACGTCGAGTAATTGAACAAACAATTAATGAAAAATTACCTGAAGATTTCCAAACAGCAGAATTTTTATTAGAGCATGGTCAACTAGATAAAGTGATACATCGAAAAGATATGAGAACTACACTTGCTAATATTTTAAATCTACATCAAGAGGTGAGAAGCTAATGCTTGATTTTGAAAAGCCACTTTTTGAAATAAGAAAGAAAATTGATTCATTAAAAGAATCTCAAGAAAAAAACGATGTTGATTTGCAAGAAGAAATCGATATGTTAGAAGCTTCTTTAGAACGCGAAACTAAAAAAGTGTATACAAATTTGAAACCGTGGGATAGAGTTCAAATTGCAAGGTTGCAAGAAAGACCTACGTCATTAGATTATATACCAAAGATTTTTGATTCATTTATAGAATTACATGGCGATCGTAATTTTAGAGATGACCCAGCAATGATTGGTGGTATTGGTTATTTAAATGGTAAAGCTGTTACTGTAGTTGGACAGCAAAGAGGTAAAGATACCAAAGATAATATTTATCGTAATTTTGGTATGGCACATCCAGAAGGCTATCGAAAAGCATTACGCTTGATGAAACAAGCAGAAAAATTTAACAGACCTATTTTTACATTTATTGATACTAAAGGAGCGTATCCTGGTAAAGCAGCAGAAGAAAGAGGACAAAGTGAATCAATTGCTACCAATTTGATTGAGATGGCCTCACTCAAAGTGCCTGTCATTGCAATAGTCATCGGTGAAGGTGGTAGTGGTGGTGCGCTAGGTATCGGTATTGCTAATAGAGTATTAATGCTTGAAAATAGTACATACTCTGTTATATCTCCTGAAGGAGCTGCTGCATTATTATGGAAAGATAGCAATTTAGCCAAAATAGCTGCAGAAACAATGAAAATTACGGCGAATGATTTACACCAACTTGATGTTATAGATGACGTAATTAAAGAACCTTTAGGCGGTGCGCACAAAGAAGTTGAAGAACAAGCTCAAACTATTAAAGAGGCTTTTGTGGCACATTTAGATGAATTAGAAAAACTTAATAAAGATGAATTAGCAGAAGATCGTTTTAATAAATTTAGAAATATTGGATCTTATGTAGAATAAATATTAGATAGAGTGATAGTTAAAATGAAGACTATTGCTCTATTTTTATTATTGTTAATATAAAATTCATAATTAAAAACGTTTACATCTACATAAGTACTTTCTTTTGATGGAAGAAGTAAAAAATTTATGGTAATTTAGAGTTGAAGATAAAACTAGATATAGGAAGGTATGTCGTCATGAAGAAAATTGCAGTTTTGACTAGCGGTGGAGATTCACCGGGGATGAATGCTGCTGTTAGAGCAGTTGTACGTACAGCAATTTACAATAATATTGAAGTTTATGGTGTATATCATGGTTATCAAGGTTTAGTTGAAGACGATATTCATAAACTTGAATTAGGCTCAGTTGGAGATACAATTCAACGTGGTGGGACATTCTTATTCTCAGCAAGATGTCCAGAATTCAAAGAAGAAGATGTACGTAAAGTAGCAATCGAGAATCTACGTAAAAGAGAAATTGAAGGTTTAGTAGTAATCGGTGGAGACGGAAGTTACCGTGGTGCTCAACGCATTAGCGAAGAGTGTAAAGAAATACAAACAATCGGTATTCCTGGAACGATTGATAATGATATTAACGGTACTGACTTTACTATTGGATTTGATACTGCGCTTAATACAATTATTGATTCAGTCGATAAAATTAGAGATACAGCTTCAAGTCATGCTAGAACATTTATCGTTGAAGTAATGGGACGTGATTGTGGTGACTTAGCACTTTGGGCTGGCTTATCTGTTGGTGCAGAAACAATTGTTGTACCAGAAGTTAATACAGAAATTAAAGAAGTGGCTGAGAAGATTGAACAAGGAATTAAACGAGGTAAAAAACATTCAATCGTTATGGTTGCTGAAGGTTGTATGAGCGGACAAGAATGTGCTGAAGAATTAAGTAAATATATAAATATTGATACTAGAGTGTCAGTATTGGGTCACATTCAACGTGGCGGTAGCCCATCTGGTGCTGATCGTGTATTAGCATCACGATTAGGTGGACATGCGGTTGAATTATTAATGAGTGGTGAAACAGCTAAAGGTGTTGGTATTAAACATAACCAATTAACTGCGACACCATTTGATGAAATCTTTGGTCATTCTGATCATAAATTTGATAAACAAATTTACCAACTAGCTAAAGAGTTATCTATATAAATTTCAGGAGGATTATAAAATGAGAAAAACTAAAATTGTATGTACTATTGGACCAGCATCTGAATCAGAAGAAATGATTGAAAAATTAATTAACGCTGGTATGAACGTGGCACGTTTAAACTTTTCACATGGTAGTCATGAAGAACATAAAGGTAGAATTGATACAATTCGTAAAGTGGCTAAACGTTTAAATAAAACTGTAGCTATTCTTTTAGATACTAAAGGACCAGAAATTCGTACTCATAACATGAAAGGTGGCGTTATCGAATTAGAAAAAGGTAAAGAAGTTATCGTAAGTATGAGTGAAGTAGAAGGTACACCTGAAAAGTTCTCTGTAACTTACGACAACTTAATTAATGATGTACAAGTAGGATCATACATTTTATTAGACGATGGTTTAGTAGAATTACAAGTTAAAGATATTGATCATAATAATGGTGAAGTAAAATGTGACATTTTAAACACTGGTGAACTAAAAAATAAAAAAGGTGTTAACTTACCAGGTGTTAAAGTAAATTTACCAGGTATCACTGATAAAGATGCTGATGATATTAGATTCGGTATTAAAGAAGATGTAGACTTTATCGCAGCAAGCTTTGTTCGTCGTCCAAGTGACGTATTAGATATCCGTGAAATCTTAGAACAAGAAAAAGCTAATATTACAATCTTTCCTAAAATTGAAAACCAAGAAGGTATTGACAATATTGAAGAAATTCTTGAAGTATCTGATGGTTTAATGGTTGCTCGTGGTGACATGGGTGTTGAAATTCCACCTGAAAAAGTACCTATGGTTCAAAAAGATTTAATTAGAAAATGTAACAAATTAGGTAAACCAGTTATTACTGCAACACAAATGTTAGATTCAATGCAACGTAACCCACGTGCAACACGTGCAGAAGCTAGTGACGTTGCAAATGCTATTTATGATGGTACAGACGCAGTAATGTTATCTGGTGAAACAGCTGCAGGTTTATATCCTGAAGAAGCAGTTAAAACTATGAGAAACATTGCAGTATCTGCAGAAGCAGCACAAGATTATAAAAAATTATTATCTGATAGAACTAAATTAGTTGAAACTTCACTAGTAAATGCTATTGGTATTTCAGTAGCTCATACAGCTCTAAACTTAAATGTTAAAGCAATTGTAGCTGCAACAGAAAGTGGTTCAACTGCACGTACTATTTCTAAATATCGTCCACATTCAGATATTATTGCTGTTACTCCTAGTGAAAAAACAGCTCGTCAATGTGCGATTGTATGGGGTGTTTATCCTGTAGTTAAAGAAGGACGTAAGAACACAGATGCATTATTAAATAATGCAGTAGCAACTGCTGTTGAAACAGAAAGAGTACAAAATGGTGACTTAATCATTATTACTGCAGGTGTTCCAACAGGTGAAAAAGGTACAACAAATATGATGAAAATCCATTTAGTTGGTGACGAAATTGCTAAAGGGCAAGGTGTTGGCCGTGGATCAGTTGTAGGTACTGCTATTGTTGCTGATTCAGCAAGTGATTTAAAAGATGTTGATTTAAGCGACAAAATCATCGTTACAAACTCTGTAGATGAAACATTAGTACCATATGTAGACCAAGCTATCGGTTTAATTACAGAAGAAAATGGTATTACATCACCTAGTGCAATCGTTGGCCTTGAAAAAGGTATTCCAACAGTTGTAGGTGTTGAAAATGCTACTAAAGAAATTAAAAATGATATGTTAGTTACTGTAGATGCTGCAAACGGTAAAGTATTCGAAGGTTATGCTAACGTACTATAATATATAAAATTATCGTCTAGATAATTGAAAATGCAAAAAGGATTGTAACAACTAAGTATTTTAACTTGGTAGTTACGATCCTTTTTAATATGTATAGGTAAATTAAAATAAAATAATTATACAAAAAAGTCAGTAAATGAATTTATAAAACTCGTTTACTGACTTTTTTAAGTTTAAAACTCAACTCAATGATAAATTAATCATTCAGTTTTCGGGATTCTTTTTTATATCTCCAATACATGAAACCTAACAATATGAACCATAACGGTGTTAAGTAAATTGCACGTCTAGTTGTTTCATTAACAAATAATAACCCAAATACTAAGATGAAGAATATTAAAATCACATAGCCCATATATTTACCACCAGGTAATTTATATATAGATTCTTTATGTAATTTTGGATTCTTTCTACTGTAATTAATATAAGCGACAATAATTAATGCCCATACGATTAAGAATAATACAGTCGATAAAGTAGTAACATAAGTAAATACTAATGTTGCATCTGGGAAGATATAATTTAATAATGCTGCAATTAGTAATAATGCTGATGAACCAATGATTGCTACATGAGGCACACCATTTTTATTAGTTTTACTAAAAGCAGGTGGCGCTTGCTTTTTATCTGATAAACCAAATAACATTCTACTATTTGAGAATATACCACTATTACAAGATGACGCTGCTGCAGTTAATACTACAAAGTTGATTAATCCAGCTGCAAATGGAATACCAATTAAAGTAAATAACTTAACGAATGGACTGTTATCAGGATCAACCTTATCCCAAGGAATAATTGACATGATAACAGCTAGGGCACCTACGTAAAATACTAGAATACGAATAGGTACACTATTTATTGCCTTAGGAATTGTTGATTCAGGATCTTTTGTTTCACCAGCAGTTACACCTATCATTTCTATACCAACGAAAGAGAATACTGCCATTTGGAATGACATAAAGAAGCCTGATGCACCTTTAGGGAATATTCCATGACTATATAAATTAGTTAAACTTGCATGACCAAACTGAGTTTTGTATGCAAATAAAATCATGACGGCACCTACAACAATTAAACCTAAAATAGTGACGATTTTAATGATAGAGAACCAAAATTCTAATTCTCCAAATAATTTAGCACTAAGCAAGTTAAATGACATTAGAACTAAAACGCAAAATAATGCGCTTATCCAATTGGGAACTGCAGGGAACCAAAAACTAACATATTTAGCTACAGCAGTTACTTCTGCCATACCTGTTATAATCCAACATAGCCAATAAGTCCAACCTGTAACAAATCCAGCAAATGGTCCAATGTATTTGTTAGTTACGTCTGCAAAAGATTTAAAATTAGTATTTTGAATTATAATTTCGCCTAACCCACGCATAAACATGAAAAGCATGAATCCAATAAAGATATACGTGAGTAATATTGAGGGACCCGTCATAGCAATCGTTTGTCCAGCACCCAGGAATAATCCTGTCCCAATAGCGCCACCGATGGCAATTAATTGCACATGACGATTGCTCAATTCTCTTTGTAGATTTTCAGCCATAAGACCTCTCCCTTACTTTTTATATAATTATATTATGCACTTATATTGGTTTTTATACAATTCATTTAATAAAAAAGTGTCGAAATACACTGCCTTATAATTAGAAATTTGTAATCATACACGATAACCAAATAAAAACTTTCTTATCTATTTAGAATCTCATACAAATTTATGTTTTGAAATACTGATATAAAGCCATTTCAAGAGCTATTCGACCATAGTGAAACCATTGGGCAATAGTAATTATTCATGATTTAAGAGATTTATTTGTTTCACAAAATCTTAATAATTAGCTATAATACTATTTGAAAGCCATTTCATAAAGAAATAGTAAAGGGGAAATTTATCATGGCAGAATTACAAAGAGGTTTGGAAGGGGTAATTGCAGCTGAAACTAAAATCAGTTCAATTATAGATAGCCAATTAACTTATGCAGGATATGATATTGATGATCTTGCTGAAAATGCCCAATTCGAAGAAATTATTTTTTTATTATGGAATTATAGACTTCCAAATAAAGAAGAACTACAAGAACTTAAGTCTAAATTATATGAGTATATGACTCTAAATCCAAGAGTATACAAACACTTTGAAGAATATGTAACTGATAAAGTACATCCAATGACAGCTTTACGTACTTCAGTTTCATACATTGCTCATTTTGATCCAGATGCTGAAGATGAATCTGATGATAAGAAATATGAAAGAGCTATTCGTATTCAAGCAAAAGTAGCTTCATTAGTAACTGCATTTTCACGAGTACGTGAAGGTAAAGAACCACTTAAACCAAATTCTGATTTAAGTTATGCAGCGAACTTCTTATATATGCTTAAAGGTGAACTACCTACAGATATCGAAGAAGAAGCATTTAATAAAGCATTAATCTTACATGCTGATCATGAGTTAAACGCATCTGCATTTACTGCTCGTTGTGCAGTATCTTCATTATCAGATATGTATTCTGGTATTGTTGCTGCTGTAGGTTCATTAAAAGGACCTTTACATGGTGGTGCTAATGAACGTGTAATGGCAATGTTACAAGAAGTAGGTTCTTTAGATAATGTAGACAAGTATTTAGATGAAAAATTTGCTAATAAAGAAAAAATTATGGGATTTGGTCACCGTGTATATAAAGAAGGAGATCCACGTGCCAAATATTTACGCGAAATGAGTAGAAAAATCACTGAAGAAACTGGTAAAAGTGAATTATATGAAATGTCATTAGCTATTGAAAAACGTATTAAAGAAGAAAAAGGATTAATTCCAAATGTTGACTTCTTTAGTGCTACTGTATATCACAGTATGGATATTCCACATGACTTATTCACACCAATTTTCGCAGTAAGTCGTACATCAGGCTGGATTGCGCATATCTTAGAACAATATAGAGATAATAGAATTATGCGTCCAAGAGCTAATTATATTGGTGAAACTGATCGCAAATATCTACCTATTGAAGAAAGATAATTAATCATTTATATTGTAAAATGAATTTTATTAAAATTACTTGGAGGTCAAATGTATGACAGCAGAAAAAATTACTAAAACTAACGACGGTTTAAATGTACCTAACGAACCAATTATTCCATTTATTATTGGTGACGGAATCGGACCAGATATTTGGAATGCAGCTAGCCGCGTGATTGACGCAGCAGTTGAAAAAGCTTATAACGGTGAAAAACGTATTGAGTGGAAAGAAGTACTAGCTGGACAAAAAGCATATGACAATACTGGAGAATGGTTACCTAAAGAAACTTTAGATACAATTAAAGAATATTTAATTGCTGTTAAAGGTCCTTTAACAACTCCAATCGGCGGAGGTATTCGTTCATTAAACGTTGCTTTAAGACAAGAGTTAGATTTATTTACATGCTTACGTCCTGTACGTTGGTTCCAAGGTGTACCATCACCAGTTAAACGTCCACAAGATGTTGATATGGTTATTTTCCGTGAAAATACAGAAGATATTTATGCTGGTATTGAATTTAAAGAAGGTACTCCAGAAGTTAAAAAAGTAATTGATTTCTTACAAGACGAAATGGGCGCAACAAATATTCGTTTCCCTGAAACTTCAGGTATTGGTATTAAACCAGTTTCAAAAGAAGGTACTGAAAGATTAGTAAGAGCGGCGATTCAATACGCTATCGATAATAATCGTAAAGCAGTAACTTTAGTTCATAAAGGTAATATCATGAAATTCACTGAAGGTTCATTCAAACAATGGGGTTATGATTTAGCTCATAACGAATTTGGTGATCAAGTATTTACTTGGCAACAATATGATGAAATTGTTGAAAAAGAAGGTAAAGACGCTGCTAATGAAGCACAATCAAAAGCGGAACAAGAAGGTAAAATTATTGTTAAAGATTCAATCGCTGATATCTTCTTACAACAAATTTTAACTCGTCCTTCAGAACATGAAGTAGTTGCTACAATGAACTTAAACGGTGACTATATTTCAGATGCATTAGCTGCACAAGTTGGTGGTATTGGTATCGCACCAGGCGCTAACATTAACTATGAAACTGGTCATGCTATTTTCGAAGCAACACATGGTACTGCTCCTAAATATGCTGGATTAAATAAAGTAAATCCATCATCTGAATTATTAAGTTCAGTATTAATGTTAGAACATTTAGGTTGGCAAGAAGCTGCTGATAAGATTACAGAATCTATCGAAGCAACAATTGCTTCTAAAATTGTTACTTATGACTTTGCACGTTTAATGGATGGTGCAAAAGAAGTTTCAACTTCAGAATTTGCTGATGAATTAATTAAAAACTTAAAATAATAAGATACAAGAAAAGACGGATTGGGAAACCAATTCGTCTTTTTATTAAGATTTTGTAAATTATTAGTTTTTAATATCATTTCTTATAAAAAAATGATAGCTTAATTAATGAAAAGACAATATTTTTCATATATTAGCT
>NZ_RXWW01000042.1:26612-73057 GCF_003970495.1 Staphylococcus pasteuri | reverse complement strand
ATATTATACAATACAATATTATATTGAGGTATATTGAAATTAAATTAGATTTTAATTTTGTATAAATTTATTGTTAATATGAATAAAATAAATAAAAATCGAGTTCATAAATAGAACTCGATTAGAATAAACGTAATAGTATAATGCCAATTGCGATACAGACTAATCCTATGCATTTACGAAGAGTGATCTTATTTTTAGGCGTACCTAGTAAACCAAAGTGGTCGATAATGACACCCATTAACATTTGACCTAGCATACCTACAATAGTTGTCAGAGCGGCACCTAGAAAAGGCATTAATACGATGTTTGAAGTGACAAATGCCATACCTAATACACCACCGACAAAATAAACAGGTTTAATTTGACCTAATTTTTCATGTGAACGATGTACTTTTAAACTTTTATGGAATATAAGAGTCAAAATCAATAAAGCGATAGTACCTATAGTGAACGAGACGAGGGAAGCAAAGAAAGAAGAATCAACTTCTTTAGCTAACGCACTATTAATTGTAGTTTGTATAGGAGGTGCGCAACCAAAAATAAATCCTACAATTAACCATATATATAAACGAGAATTAGATTTCCCCATTAATTTGTCTTTAGGTATTTGATTCATTAATAATATACCGATGAGTAATAATATAATTCCAACGGCTTTAAAAAGGGTGAATGATTGTTCATTTGCACCAAACAAACCTAACGTATCAATTGTGACACCCATGATAATCTGACCAGCCACAGTAATGACTACTGTAAGCGCAGCACCAAGTCTAGGTAATAATAATAAATTTCCTGTTAAGAAACATACACCTAATAAACCACCGATAAACCAATGATAATTGATGTCTTGATGAGTAAGGAAGCTTGGCGCCAACATTTGAGGATTAATGATTAAATTAAGAATAATTAAACATACTGTGCCAACACCGAAAGAAATTGTTGAAGCATAAAAAGAAGACTTCGTATATTGACTAAGTCTTGAATTCACTGAAGTCTGTATTGGGATTAACATACCTACAAAAATACCTAAAAAGTATAGAAAAGCCATATTGTGTGTCACTCATTTCTTATATAGTGAATTAATTATAACGGAAATAAGGGTTATATAAAATAGATGGCGTTAAATCATATAGAGAAATATGAGGTCATAATATTCATATTCTATGATAATAAAAAAACGCTTCTTACTGAATCATTGTTCAGTGAGAAGCGGTTTAAATATCAAATTGGCACTATCTATTTGTTTTCAAAAAGAATTTGAGTATTTTTAGTTACGATATACGCTGCATAGATTTTATTAATTGGGCCTTCAGTTGATTTTAAAATATCTAACTTTAATAACTGTTTCATACATTCTTTTGCAATTTGTTCAGTTATAGAGCTGTCATTTTCGGGTATTTGTAACTTAACAGGTTTGTCTAATTGATTTTTGAATACAAGATCTAATGTAGTCTTCATGTTAGTCCTCCTATACTAATGCTTGAGTTCTAATTGCTTCAACTTTATCGAATGATTCTCCAGTTAATCGTTCAATAATAGAAGAAAACGTTTTGATTTGTTCATCTGTAGCAGTGGGCTTTAAATTTGAAAAACGACGTTTGTGTTGAGTTGCTTTACCTTCTGAATCATAAGTGACACGTGTTAAAACAACTACAAGTTGGTTAACTTCATTCATTGTAATGACCTCCTTTCACTTTATATATCGAAAGTAAATTTTAAAAGGGACACTATTTATTAATTTATTTTTAAGCAAACTGCTTTAATGTTACATAAATATGATTTATCATTGAATAAGAAACTTTTTTCAGGAGGACGTATGAATCAAGTAGAACCTATTAGAAATACAGAAGACATACAAAAAATGTACACTATATTGCGATCTCGTTCACAAAGAGATTATTTATTATTTAAATTTGCGATACATACAGGTGTTAAGTTATGTGAATTATTAAATATGAAAGTCCATAGACTAAAGTCAGTTGAAAGTGGAAATATCAAATCAACTTGGATTGACAATGTTGACCCCTCTATACAAATTTTATTGCCCCCAGATTTAAGAAATGAGTTACAAGATTATATTAATCATTATCAAATTCAGGAAGATAAACTTATATTCCAATCATTAAGAACCGGTAAGGGATTATCTAGGCAACAAGCATATCGCATTATTCATAAGGCAGCTGAAGAATCTAATATACCGCATGTTGGGTTAACTACACTTAGAAAGACATTTGCCTATCACGCTTATCAATCAGGTATTTCCATTTCTATTATTCAAAAATATTTAGGACACCAAACAACGCATGAAACGATGAAGTTTATTGGTATTAAAGATAAAACTCATAATAATACTGTTATTGCGTTGAATTTATAAATTAAAAAGGAGGCTTTTGATGGGCTTGTTAAACCTAATGGTGATATTAGTAGCCATTACGGGTCTAGTGCTATTGTCCATGTTACATCGTAAAATGAATGCGTTGGCAGGTTATATAGCACTATGTGCCCCTATTATTTCATCAATCTATTTTATTGCGAAGATACCACAGATTGTTCAGCAACATATGATTACGTTGCATATTCCATGGATGACTTCGCTAGATATTAACTTTGACTTGAGGCTAGATGGACTCAGTTTAATGTTTGCTTTAATTATTTCACTTATAGGTGTAGCGGTATTTTTCTATGCTACTCAATATTTATCGCCTCATACGGATAACCTACCTAGATTCTTCTTTTATTTATTATTATTTATGTTTAGTATGTTAGGAATTGTGCTTTCAAATAATACCATTTTGATGTATATCTTTTGGGAGTTAACAAGTGTTTCATCATTTTTACTTATATCCTATTGGTATGATAATGGTAATAGTCAGTTGGGAGCTATACAATCCTTCATGATAACTGTATTTGGCGGATTAGCATTATTGACAGGATTTATTATGTTGTATTTGATGACCGGAACAAATACGATTACAGAGATTATTGAACAACGTCATCATATTATTAATCATCCTTTATTTATGCCAATGATGTTAATGATATTATTAGGTGCCTTTACCAAATCTGCACAATTTCCATTTCATGTATGGCTACCTAAAGCAATGGCTGCACCAACCCCAGTTAGTGCCTATCTTCATTCAGCTACTATGGTAAAAGCGGGTATTTTCTTATTATTCCGTTTTACTCCAGTATTAGGATTAAGTGATGTCTATATTTATATTGTGACATTTGTAGGTTTAATAACTATGTTATTTGGTTCTATTACAGCTTTAAGACAATACGATTTAAAAGGGATTTTAGCGTATTCAACTATTAGTCAATTAGGCATGATGATGTCAATGGTAGGAATTGGCGGCGGTTATGCACAACATCCTTCAGATTCATTATCAGAGTATTATGTTTTAGTATTATTTGCCGGATTATTTCATTTAATGAATCACGCTATTTTTAAATGTGCGTTATTCATGGGTGTAGGTATCATCGATCATGAAGCTGGAACGAGAGACATACGTTATTTAAATGGAATGCGTAAACTGTTCCCTAAAATGCATATTACAATGTTGCTAGCAGCATTATCTATGGCAGGAGTGCCATTTTTAAACGGATTTTTAAGTAAAGAAATGTTTTTTGATTCATTAGTAAAGGCTATACATTTAGACCAATTTGATATTACATTAACGATTATTGTTGTTGCTATAGGTGTAATAGCTAGTATCTTTACCTTTACCTATGCACTTTACATGATTAAAGAAACATTTTGGGGCAAATTTAATAAAGATTATTTTACTAAGAAAAATATTCATGAGCCTGTAGCGTTTAGTTTGCCCGCATTAGTATTAATGATATTAATACCAATTATATTCGTTATTCCAAATCTTTTTGGTCAGCACATCATTTTACCAGCCTTAAGATCAGTTACAGCTAAAGGTACACAAGTGGATAACATCGCACCACATATTTCACAATGGCACGGCATTAATTTACCACTTATTTTAAGTATTATTGTCATCGTTGTAGGTATAGCTTTAGCTTTAATGGTAGAGTGGAAATCTTTAACACATAAATTAATCAAACATGCTTCTATAACAGATACTTACATGGCTATTTATAGAAAGTTTGAAGCTTATTCTGGATATAGTATAAGAATGTTGATGAAAAACAAACTTAACCACTACATTATCATTACATTGCTTATCTTTGTTGCCATAATTATGTATGGCTATATTCGTGTAGGCTTTCCACATGTACATGAGTTGCATGTATCTACTTTTGGACCATTAGAAGTGATTTTATCAATTGTTACATTGATTATTGGAATTGTACTTATATTTATTAGACAACGTCTGACAATGGTTGTGTTGAATGGTGTTATAGGATTTGCTGTTACATTATTCTTCATTGCGATGAAAGCACCTGATTTAGCACTGACACAACTAGTAGTTGAAACAATAACGACTATACTATTTATCGTTAGTTTTTCTAGATTACCTAACGTTCCGAGAGCAAAAGCGAATATTAAAAAAGAAACAATCAAAATCATTGTGTCATTGATTACTGCGGTTACTGTTGTTTCACTCATATTCATTACTCAGCAAACTGACGGTATGCCAACAATATCTAAATTCTATGAAAATGCAGATAAATTAACTGGTGGTAAAAATATAGTTAACGCTATCCTAGGAGATTTCAGAGCACTAGATACTTTATTTGAAGGTCTAGTATTGATTATCGCAGGACTTGGGATTTATACATTATTAACTTATAAAGATCGGAGGGGACAAGATGAAAGAGAATGATGTAGTGCTACGAACGGTAACTAAGATTGTTGTGTTTATCTTATTAACATTTGGATTCTATGTGTTCTTTGCGGGACACAATAATCCAGGTGGTGGATTTATTGGTGGCTTGATTTTCAGTTCGGCATTTATTCTTATGTTCCTTGCGTTTGATGTTAAACAGGTACTGATTAGTTTGCCAATTGATTTTAAAAAGTTAATGATTATAGGTTCTTTAGTATCAGTAATGACTGCTATTGTACCAACATTTTTCGGGAAGCCATTTTTATACCAAACTGAAGCGGATATTGCTTTACCTCTAATAGGTCACGTTCATGCGACTACTGTGACTTTATTTGAACTAGGCATATTACTAACCGTTGTTGGTGTTATTGTAACGGTGATGCTATCAATAAGTGGGGGTAAATCATGAATCTCATTTTATTATTAGTAATAGGATTTTTAGTATTTATTGGTACGTATATGATTCTATCGGTTAATTTAATTAGAATTGTTATTGGTATTTCCATATATACGCATGCCGGTAATCTGATTATTATGAGTATGGGTCAATATGGTCCTGGAATGTCTGAAGCACTTATTAAAGGCGGTCATCAACATTTTGTGGATCCACTACTACAAGCAATTGTATTAACAGCGATTGTTATTGGATTTGGTATGACGGCATTTTTACTTGTATTAATTTATAGAACATATCGTGTAACAAAAGAAGATGAAATCAATGTATTAAGGGGTGAAGAAGATAATGAGTAATTTATTAATATTGCCAATGTTACTCCCATTTCTTTGCGCTTTAATACTAGTATTTATAAAAGATAAAAATAAAGTATCGAAATTTCTTTGTATCAATACAATGATAGTGAATACGATTATCTCATTATTATTACTAATTTATGTAATGAATCATCATCCCATCACATTAGACTTTGGGGGTTGGAAAGCGCCATTTGGAATACAGTTTTTAGGTGATTCATTAAGTTTATTAATGGTAACCATAACATCTTTTGTCGTTACTTTAATCATGGCATATGGATTTGGTCGTGGTGAACAACGTGTCAATCGATTTCATTTACCATCATTTATTCTGTTTTTAACTGTAGGTGTCATAGGTGCATTCTTAACTTCTGATTTATTTAATTTATATGTGATGTTTGAAATTATGTTACTTGCATCTTTTGTACTTGTTACGTTAGGTCAATCTGTAGAACAATTACGTGCTGCCATTATTTATGTCGTATTAAATATTATTGGATCATGGTTCTTACTTTTCGCAATTGGCTTATTATATAAGACAGTAGGAACACTTAATTTTTCACATGTTGCATTAAGATTGAGTCATATGCAAGATAATCAAACTGTGACAATGATTTCACTCATATTTCTTGTTGCATTCAGTTCTAAAGCAGCTCTTGTCATATTCATGTGGTTACCTAAAGCATATGCAGTATTAAATACAGAACTAGCAGCACTATTTGCAGCATTAATGACTAAAGTAGGTGCCTATGCATTAATACGTTTCTTTACATTAATCTTCCATCATCATGAAAATGTGACGCATCCATTACTTATTTTTATGTCATGTTTAACGATGATTATAGGCGCTTTTGGTGTATTAGCTTATAAAGATATTAAGAAAATCGCTGCCTACCAAGTTATTTTATCAATTGGATTTGTCATTCTTGGTTTAGGTTCAAACACTTTTTCAGGTGTGAATGGCGCTATTTTCTATCTAGCAAATGATATTATCGTTAAAACGTTATTATTTTTCATTGTAGGTAGCCTAGTTTACATTTCAGGCTATCGTCAATATCACTACTTGAGTGGACTTGCCAAACGTGAGCCATTTTTTGGAATAGCATTTGTCGTTATGATTTTAGCTATTGGCGGTGTACCTCCATTTAGTGGATTCCCAGGGAAAGTACTTATTTTTAAAGGTGCAATTGAAAATGGTAACTACATTGGACTAGGTTTAATGATCGTGACAAGTTTAATCGCTATGTATAGCTTGTTTAGAATATTATTTGTGATGTATTTTGGCGATCAAGATGGTGAAGAAGTAGACTTCAAGAAGATACCTAAACATCGTACAGGTATTCTAGGTATACTCGTTGCAGTCGTTTTATTAATGGGTATTGCGGCACCGCTTGTATTACAAGTGACTGAAAATGCTACATCACTAAATATGGATGAACATAAATTCCATCAAAACGTTAATACACATTTGAAGGAGGGAAGTAACTAGATGAATCAAGTCGTACTAAATATTGTTATTGCATTTTTGTGGGTATTATTCCAAGACGAGGATGAATTCAAGTTTACAACCTTCTTCTCAGGCTATCTCATTGGTATTATCGTAATTTATATTTTACATCGTTTTTTCGGACAAGAATTTTATTTAAGAAAAATATGGGTTGCTTTTAAATTTTTAATGGTTTATTTATATCAATTGATTACAGCTAGTATTAGTACAATTAATTATATTTTATTTAAAACTAAAGATATGAACCCAGGTTTATTAACGTACGAAACGAATTTGAAAAACGACTGGGCAATTACATTTTTAACTATATTGATTATTATCACGCCAGGTTCGACAGTGATACGTATATCGAAAGGCACAAATAAGTTTTTAATTCATAGTATTGATGTGACAGATAAAGATAAGAAGAATTTATTACGTAATATTAAACAATATGAAGATTTAATCTTGGAGGTGACACGATGATACAGGCTTTGACTCAATTTTTTATTATTTCAGCTCTGGTTATATTTGGTATTGCATTATTAATATGTCTGCTTAGGTTAATTAAAGGACCAACCACTGCTGATAGAGTTGTTTCATTCGATGCGACAAGTGCAGTTGTGATGTCGATCGTTGGTGTCATGAGTGTCATTATGGATACTGTATCGTTTCTAGATTCAATTATGTTAATAGCGATTATTTCATTTGTTAGTTCAGTATCCATTTCTAGATTTATTGGAGGAGGTCGCGTTTTCAATGGAAACAATAAAAGAAATCGTTAGCCTCATCTCTGCTATTTTAATTTTTCTAGGTAGTATTATCGCATTGATTAGTGCGATAGGTATTGTGAAATTCCAAGATGTCTTCTTACGTAGTCATGCATCAACGAAAAGTTCTACTTTATCTGTATTATTGACTATCATTGGTGTATTAATCTACTTTACTATGAACGCTGGATTTTTCAGTGTTAGATTATTATTATCACTTGTTTTTATTAATTTAACATCTCCAGTTGGAATGCATTTGGTAGCGCGTGCTGCTTATCGAAATGGTGCCTATATGTATAGAAAAGATGATGTGCCAAGACAGTCTTCGATTTTACTCAGCCAAAATGAATTCAATTCGGCTGAAGAATTAAAAACACGAGCAAAATTGAGAGAAGAAAGAAGAGAAAAATTATATTATAAAGATAAGAAGAAGCTCTATAAATAATTTGTGGAAAAGAAATAAAGCAATTGGACACTTTAAAAAATAAGTGTTTAATTGCTTTTATATTTGTCAGAAAAATATGAGAAATAAAGGTGCGATTTATTTAAGTATTATGTAAAATAATGATAAAATATTGAACAAGGAAAATTGTGAAATTAAGTAGTTATTTATTGGAAAGTGATAAAAATGTTTTATGAGTTTGGAACTTTAAAGTGTGACGTTTGGGCTTTTGATATTGGACGTTATTGTTAACCAGTGCAGTACTTTAACATTCCAAAATCATAAAATTCGTTTAGACTCTATGTGTTTACTTTTCAATTAATATTTATATTATTGATGTATTGATAAAACCAATTTGTGATAACTTAATTGAATTCTTACTGCTTAATTATCAAATGGATTCAATTATGCCGTTATATACGTTTTGCTTTTTATTTAATAATCGCTTCTACTTTATTTAACCCCTGAAGTACATCAATTCCATTATTTTTTACTTAATTTTCATCCCAAAAATAATTTATTAAAGAGGTGAAAGTTTGGAAATATTTGAAACATTACTTATATTTGTCGGCGTTGTTATTATTAGTTCATTTGTTCATACATTTATGCCGAAAGTACCATTAGCATTCATTCAAATTGCTTTAGGTATGCTATTATTTATCACTCCAATTCCTGTTGAGTTTAATTTTGATTCGGAATTATTTATGGTCGCACTTATCGCTCCGCTACTATTTGTAGAAGGCGTTAATGTCTCAAGGGTCCATTTAAGAAAATATATAAAACCAGTTATGATGATGGCGTTAGGTCTTGTTATTACTACTGTAGTGGGCGTAGGATTTTTCATTCATTGGATATGGCCAGAATTACCAACGGGTGCAGCTTTTGCCATAGCAGCAATTTTATGTCCTACTGATGCAGTTGCCGTGCAAGCAATTACAAATGGGAAAGTGTTACCTAAAGGTGCAATGACGATATTAGAAGGTGAGTCATTATTAAATGATGCTGCCGGTATCATTTCATTTAAAATTGCAGTTGGAGTACTTGTAACTGGAACGTTCTCAATAATGGAATCTATTGAGCAATTTCTAGTTGCTTCTATAGGCGGTGCAATTGTAGGATTGCTTATTGGAATGGCATTAGTTCGTTTTAGATTGACGTTAATGCGCCGTGGAATAGAAAACATTAATATGTTTACGTTTATTCAATTATTAACTCCATTCGTTACATATTTAGTGGCAGAATTATTCCATGCTTCTGGTATTATCGCCGCAGTGTTAGCAGGCTTAGTTCACGGCTTTGAACGTGATAGAATTGCACAAACGCGTACAAGATTACAAATGAGTTATAATCATACATGGAATATTTTGGGATATGTCTTAAACGGTTTTGTATTTTCAATATTAGGATTTTTAGTTCCTGAAGTTGTGATTAATATTATTAAAACAGAACCACACAATTTGATCTTTTTAATTGTCATAACTGTTCTCGTAGCATTGGCTGTTTATCTGTTTAGATTTTTATGGGTTTATGTATTATATCCTTATTTTTATTTATCAGTCAGTCCATTCCAAAAAATGATTAGTCAAGACGATGATGGCAATAACACAACAGAAAAGCCACCTAAGCGAAGTTTATATGCTTTGATTATGACTTTATGTGGTGTTCACGGAACAATTTCACTGGCCATTGCGTTGACACTACCGTATTATTTAGCTAATCATCAAGATTTTTCTTATCGTAACGATTTGTTATTTATTGCTTCAGGAATGGTTATTATAAGTTTAGTTGCTGCTCAACTATTATTACCATTTGTAACTGCTAATGCGCCTGAAGTAAAAGTAGGTAGTATGAATTTCAAAGAGGCAAGAATTTACATTTTAGAACATGTTATAGATTACCTAAATCAAAGATCAACTTTTGAAACAAGTTATCGATATGGTAACGTGATTAAGGAATATCATGATAAATTAACATTCTTAAAATCAGTAGAGAAAGATGATGAAAACTCTAAAGAACTTGAAAGACTTCAAAAAATTGCATTTAATGTAGAAACGAAAACATTGGAACAATTAGTTGATGACGGAGATATCACTAATAGTATTTTAGAAAACTATATGCGTTATGCTGAACGTACACAAGTATATCGACAAGCTTCATTAATACGTCGACTCATTGTATTATTTAGAGGTATGCTTTTGAAACGTCGTGTGAAAACAACAATCAATTCAGCATCTTCATTAAGTGTTACTGATAACCTATTAGAACTTGTTAAAATTAACAAGATGGTTCACTATAATGTGGTTAAACGATTAGGACAAGAAGCTACTAATGATAACAAATTAGAAGTAGGTATGATTTGTGATGGTTATTTAATGCGTATAGATAACTTAACACCAAACAATTTCTTTAATTCTGCAAGCGAAAATACGTTAACACGTATAAAACTCAATGCATTGCGTGAACAAAGACGTATACTTAGAGAATTAATAGAAGACGAAGAAGTTACTGAAGGCACTGCATTAAAACTTAGAGAATCTATTAATTACGATGAAATGGTCATCGTTGATAGTATGTCATAGAATCATTATAAAAATAGGGAAGCTCGTGAGGATGAACCTCACGAGCTTTTTTCCTATGTGTACTAGGGATGACTTTATAACATTGACAGTCAGTATACTAGGATTGAAAATTTTCGAGAAAAAAACGAACCTATTTTACATAAACTGTCTTATTAAAACTACTGGTAAAGGGGGATGAAATATTACCTTTACCGCATGGGAGATTAAATAATGTATAAGCCCACTACATAAATGAGATGAGATAGACTAACACCACCATATCGTGCGTGAGAGAACTATTTTATATTTTAGGAGGATAATATAAAATTCACGCACGATATGAGACTATTAGTTATCAAGATATGACTTAATAGGGTGGCTGGGTATTTAAATCACATAGTCATTCTATCCCAGCCATCTACTATATTAAGTCGTTGTATATATTGAACAAGTGAATTTAAAATATTATTTCATACTACCATGAATCGTATCTATATTTGATTTCATCATTTTGTAATATGAATCACCTTTTGAACCTTTTTTACCGATAGAATCAGTAAATACGTCGCCATAAATATCTTTATGTGTTTCTTCAGACAAGCTTTGCATTGCTTTTTTATCTACACTAGTTTCTATTAAAAGGTGTTTAATATGGTTATCTTTAACAAATTGAATAGCTTGTTTCATTTGTGATGGTGTACCTTGTTTTTCAGTATTAATTTCCCAAATATATCCTGGTTTAATATCATATTGTTTTGCGAAATATTTGAAAGCACCTTCACTAGTAATCATGGCACGTCGCTCTTTAGGGATGTCATTAAACTTATCTTTACTGTCTTTGTTTAATTTTTCTAGTTTAGAAAGATATTGATGACCTTGATCTTTGTAATATTGTTGATTAGTGTTATCATGCTTGATTAAACTATTTTGAATTGTTTTAACATATTTAATACCATTTTCAATACTTAACCAAGCGTGTGGATCTAATTTATCTTTATTGCCTTCTTCACCGTTGAGGTAAATCGGTTTAACATCTTTAGATACAGCAATGACTTTTTTGTCGTCGATAGATTTTCCAGCTTGATTTAATGCTTTTTTAAACCAACCATTTCCAGATTCTAAATTTAATCCATTATAAAATATAACGTCTGCATCGGTTAGCTTTTTAATATCTTTAGGTTTGACTTCATATTCATGAGGATCTTGTCCTACAGGTACGATACTATGGACGTCAACATGTTTTCCGCCAACATTTTTAACCATGTCATATAAAATTGAATTTGTTGTAACTACTTTTAATTTATGATTATCGGCATCCTGTTTGTCATCTTGCGACTGGCCACATCCAGCTAAGATAATAAAAAATGCTAGTAATAAAGGTATTAATTTTTTCATTTAAACAACGCCTCTTTTCTGTTTATTTTTAAGTGTTGTAATACCTAAGGTGATGACATAAATAGCAAAAGTACAAAGAACGATAGCGGCACCACTAGGTACGTTGTATATGTAACTGAAATAAAGTCCAATAATTGAACTAATAACACCTATAAAACTTGCTACTGCCATCATGCTATATAAATGTTTACATATTAAGAATGCAGTAGAAGCGGGTGTTACTAATAACGCAACTACTAAAATAATGCCTACTGTTTGTATACTCGCTACAGTTACTAGAGCAAGTAACAACATGACAAAATAATGTATAGCTGTCGTGTTTAAGCCATTCATTCTACTAAAGGTATTATCGAAAGTAGAAATCATTAAAGGTCGATAAAATATTACAATAAGACATAAAACAAATAGACCAATGATAATCGTTGTCCAGAATGTTGTATGTGTAATTGCTAGTAAATTACCAAATAAAATATGATACAAATCGGTTGTACTGTTAATTAAACTAATTAATATAACACCTAATGCGAGAAATGCGGTGAAACTTATACCAATTGCTGCATCAGGTTTGGTCTTACTTTTAGAAGTAATAAAACCAATTAAAATACTGGCAACCATTCCTGTCACTAATGCGCCAATAAACATAGGTATTCCAAAAAGGAAAGATAATGCCACCCCAGGTAATACTGCATGGCTCATTGCATCACCCATTAATGACAAACCTCTTAAAACAATAAGGCTCCCGACAGTGCCACATACTACGCCAACAATCATCGATGTAATTAAAGCCCTATTTAAAAATTGATAATTTAATATATGAGCTAAAAAGTCATTCACGACTGGGTCACTTCCTTTCGTTCTAAACTTTGACGAGGTGATTGTGACAAAAATGTATCATTTAAAAGGGAGTCGTTATTGAGTGCATCCTCAGTACTACCAAAGTATTTTAATGTTTGGTTAAGTAACATGATTCGATCAAAATAATGTGATGCTTTAGATAAATCATGGTGTACGATAAGAATTAATTTACCTTGAGCTTTAAGTTGTCTAATTTTATTTATAATTAAGCGTTCACTTTTAAAATCTATTCCAATAAAAGGCTCATCGAATAAATAAAGCATACTTTTAGACATAAGTGCTCTTGCGACTAGTACTCGTTGAAGTTGTCCACCACTTAATGCTGAAATTTGTTTATGTCTTAATGACGTTAAATCTAAATCCTCTAATAAATGTTTGAGTTGAACTTTAGTATCATGTCTCGGTCGATTAAACCAACCTATCTCTCCATAGCATCCGGATAAGATAACTTTTTCAACATTAATGGGGAAATCTAAGTCGATATTTGATTTTTGAGGTATGTAAGTCATACGTTTCAATTGGTTATGTATTGGACGTTCATATAATAACTGAGTACCAGATGCATGAAAATCTCCTGTTAATGATTTGAGCATAGAAGATTTACCTGCGCCATTAGGTCCCATAATTCCTATAATTTCTCCGATGATAGGAATTTTAAAATTGATGTCTTTTAAAACATGTTTATTACCTAGAAATAGATTTAAATTCTTAACTTCTAGCAAATATTAACACCTCCTAATTAAAAGTTTAGGTTAACCTAATTTATTTTATAATAAACTGAGAAGTTTTAACATGTCAAGTAGATTCGTGATACAATAAAGTGAATATATGTGAGGTGAAATGATGTTAACTGAAGAAAAAGAGGATTATCTCAAAGCTATATTGACGAATGACGGCGATGTATCTTTCGTATCAAATAAAAAATTATCTCAATTTTTAAATATAAAGCCACCTTCAGTAAGTGAAATGGTAAGTAGACTAGAAAAATCTGGTTATGTAGAAACGAAACCATATAAGGGTGTTAAATTAACAGAAGAAGGGTTAAATCTCACTTTAGATATTATTAAAAGACATCGATTACTCGAGTTATTTTTGATAGAGATTTTAAAATACAATTGGGAAGAAGTGCATCAAGAAGCAGAAATTCTTGAACATAGAATCTCAGATTTATTCGTAGAACGTTTAGACAAAATTTTAGACTACCCTGAGACTTGCCCGCATGGTGGTGTTATACCTAGAGATCACCATTATAAAGAGAAATACACGAAGACAATACTCGAATTTCAGCCAGGTGATATGTTAACTATTAAGCGTGTCAGAGATAAAACTGAATTGTTGGTATACCTTTCAAGTAAAGATATTTCTATTGGAAATGAAGTTGAAGTCGTTTCGAAAGATGATACGAATAAAGTGATTATTATTAAACGAAATGAAGTTATAACTATTTTAAGTTACGAAAATGCAATGAATATTTTTGCTGAAAAATAATATAAAAAACTTGAGTCTAGTACATTATTTTGGTGTTATACACTGAAAATTAGATGTAAAAGTAAGACTCAAGTTTTTTTATATAGTGATGTTGCTAATATTTGTATTTTATTTTTAGAAAAATGATAATTTGATTAATAAATAAACGGCATATAAATTAATAAAAATCCAAACTAGACTATAAAATACTGTTGGGATTTTACTGATTTGTGTTAGTGTACTGCCATCCCAACTATGTTTAGGTTTTTGGAATGTTAATTTAAAAATAGTCCACGATGATTGTAGTACTTCACCTAACAGTACTCCTAAAATAAAGTGATAACTATAAACCACTATTTGGTGAGTAATCATTAAATCATCGTATTGGAAAAGTATATATAATAATAGTGACATGACTATAATAATAAGAATAGGTGACAGCTTACGAGAAGTTAGAATTAGGAAATAAATAAATATAGCTAAATAAAACATAATAAAAAAGCTAGGATGATTATAATATGCAGTTAAAACACCTAACCATAACATTAACGGGGGCATAATATAACCGCCTAATGTGGTAATCCATTGTCCTAAATAACCTTTCGATTGCGTAATAGCGTATCCTTGTTGTAATGTCGTTTCTCTTTCAGAAGGAAGCGTAACGATAACTAAATCTTTAGCGCGACCACCAGAGAGTTTATTGAAGAGTACATGACCAAACTCGTGTGTGAGTACAGGAATGTAATTAAGTACAATAGCAAAATAACGATAGTAGTGTTTGTAACGATTTTGGTGGACGATGATATAGATAATACTAATAATAAAAATGATAAATATATTTAATTGAATGTGTGTAGTTAAAAATGATTCGATTTTTGACATATTAACGCTCCATTTATAGATAATAACTTGTTTGAGTAAATCTATAAGTATTTGATACTTTAATATTCATTATAATCTATTGTTTAGAAATTGGCTTTTAGACTTAAGACTTAAATTAGAAGAATATATAGGTGTTTAAATAAAATTTTCTAGAATGTTGAGTGATGTGTTAAAATAATCGTACATTTTAGTTAGAATTAAAACAATTTTGATATATAGGATAATACTTGGCAACATTATATAGAGTTATTGACCAAGTAGGATAGGAGATTTCTTTTATGACATTTAAGGGTCAGCAGAATAGTAAAAAGGTTAATATCTTAGGTGTATATTTTGACCATGTAACAATGTCAGAAATGGTTGAAAATATTAAAACATTTTTCACAACACCAACATCTCATAATTTGTTTATAGTTACTGCAAATCCTGAAATTGTAGACTATGCATCAGAACACCAAGATTATCAACAGCTTATTAATAGTGCGGACTATGTTATAGCTGATGGTACAGGTATAGTAAAAGCATCTCATCGATTAAAGCAACCATTACCGCACAGAATTCCAGGAATAGAGTTATTAGAAGAATGTTTAAAAATAGCCAATGCAAATCAACAAAAAGTATTTATCTTAGGTTCGAAAAATGAAATTATTGAAAAAGCAGAACAACAATTAAAGGCTAAATATCCAAGAGTAACTTTTGCGCATCATCATGGTTATATTAATTTAAAAGATGAAACAGTTATTAAAAGGATAGATACTTTTGATCCTGATTATATTTTTGTGGGTATGGGGTATCCAAAACAAGAAAAATGGATTGCCCGACATAGCAAACAATTCCAACACACTGTTATGATGGGAGTAGGCGGTTCTTTTGAAGTATTTAGTGGAGCTAAAAAGCGTGCGCCTAAATTCTTTAGAAAATTCAATATTGAATGGATATATCGTTTATTAATTGATTGGAAACGTCTTGGCAGATTAAAAAGTATTCCCAAATTCATGATAAAAATTGCTAAACAAAAGAGAAAACATTAAAAATTACTTGATATATGAAATACAATAAAGGCAACCAATGTGTTAGTTCGAACACTCATTGGTTGCCTTTAAAAATAGCGATATAAATCTAATGGGTAAATTATTTTACGACAAATCGAGAAGCGTCTAAGTCTCTTCTAAATGCTTTTTGATCATCTTTTGATTTTTTCTTGAATTCTTTTAGGAATTTTTCATATTGTGGTAAAACATCATCTAATTCACCAAATTCTTTAAGTTTGCCGCCTTCAATCCACGCGATTTTTGTACAAAATTCTTTAACTTGGCGTATGTTGTGACTAACAAAGAATATAGTTTTATTAGCTTCTTTAAATTCATAAATTTTATCTAAACATTTCTGTGTGAAAGTCTGATCACCTACAGATAATGCTTCGTCGATTACTAAAATATCAGGATTTACAGTGATGTTGATTGAAAACCCGAGTTTAGCGCGCATACCACTAGAATATTTTTTAACAGGTTGATAAATAAACTCACCTAATTCACTAAAATCAATAACTTGTGGCATTAATTCTTTAATTTCTTTACGTCTGAACCCCATACATAACATTTTGAATTCAATATTTTCTACACCAGTTAATTGACCATTTAAACCAGCGTTGATAGCTATAACGCTAACATCACCTTTACGATCAATATTACCAGAAGTAGGAGATAACGAACCACCAATCATGTTACTTAATGTGGATTTTCCTGAACCATTTATACCAACAAGACCAATGACATCACCTTCATGTGCTTGAAGAGAAACATCATCTAGTGCGAAAAATGTTTTGTTTTTATTTTTCGGTATTAGTGAATCTTTAATACGGTCTTTATTATTTCTATATATACGATATTCTTTAGTTACATGTTCTATATTTACCGATACGCTCATAATTAGTCCTTCCTTAATTGCATTTATATAGATTATAATATACAACACATCAGTTGTTAAATTTATTAACCTAGTGTAAAGTGAACAGAAGATTTTGTTTAATATTTTGTAAATGTCTATAGGAGTTATGTCTTATAATAAAATGACTTAATATACATCAAACAATAATCTTGTAAAATGCTTAATTGTGTTTTATAACTTAAATGATTGTATAATAAGATGAAGATATAATAAACTAATTTCTTACACTGAAATAAATTTGTTTATAATGCTTCATTCGAATAAAACAAAATTCCATATTAAAAACAATGAGTTTGAGATATAACATCATTAATTCTTAAGCGCGTACTTTACATATTTTATGTTAATTAGTATAAGCATTCTTTTAATTTGAGATTACTTTAAGAATTGTCTGATTCATTTTATCTCATTTATCAATTGTATATAAATATATTAAATGTTTGAAAGTGTGGTTTAATTCAATGTCAGCAGTTGTAACTGTATTTAAAGAACACATCAAAAACTTTTATTTAATCCAAAGACTTGCTCAATTCCAAATTAAAATATCTAACCATAGTAACTATTTAGGGATTGCTTGGGAACTTTTAAACCCAGCCTTACAAATAATGGTGTATTGGTTAGTTTTCGGATTGGGAATTAGAAGTAATTCACCTGTACATGGTATACCATTTGTATTTTGGTTACTTGTAGGTATTAGTATGTGGTTCTTTATTAACCAAGGTGTACTCGAGGGTACCAAATCTATATCACAAAAATTTAATCAAGTCGCTAAGATGAATTTTCCTATGTCTATCATTCCTACTTATATAGTAACGAGTAGATTCTATGGACATATTGGCTTGCTTTTAATCATTATTATAGCGTGTATGTTTAGAGGTATTTACCCATCTATTCATATTATTCAGTTATTCCTTTATGTACCATTTGCGTTTTTATTAACTGCTTCTGTTGCATTATTTACATCAACGTTAGGTATTTTAGTTAGAGATACTCAAATGGCTATGCAAGCATTAATGAGAATACTATTTTATATGTCTCCAATTTTATGGATACCTAAAGATCACGGTGTGAGTGGTATTGTTCATAAAATTATGATGTTCAATCCAGTGTATTTTATCGCTGAATCATATCGTGCAGCTATTTTATTCCACCAATGGTACTTCATTGATCATTGGAAAATGGCACTATATAACGTCGTGGTTATTTTGGTATTCTTTGTTTTAGGTTCTATCCTTCATAAGAAATATAGAGATCACTTTGCAGATTTCTTATAAGGGAATATCGTAATTTGAAGAATAAAGCAGACTGACTTTAAAGGTTGGTCTGTTTTTTTATGTTAAATGTAAAGAAAGGATAATTATTTTCTATCAAAGTAGGAATCGTTTATAATTTATAAATAACAATAAATCAGTATAAAGACGGTGAAAAGATGAGAGTTTTAATTAAAAAAATATATATGTGCGTTATTGCTATATTTAATTTGCTGTTTAGAGGATTCAAGGTTAAACAGAAAAGCATAGTTGTAATGATGACTTTTCCTAATGATATGTTGCCGATTATAGAGAGATTATGTGCTAAAGGTTATCGTTTAACAGTGATTACTACTGATAAGCACCGTCACCATATTCAAGATTTACCTAATGTCACATATATCAAGGCAGGTAATAAGAATGTTATTGCACACATTAAGGCTTTAAGTACAGCAAAAGTGATTCTAATTGATACGTATTATTTAATGATGGGCGCCTACCATAAAAAGCAAAATCAAACAGTGATTCAGACTTGGCATGCTTCTGGAGCATTAAAAGATTTTGGATTAACCGATCATCAAGTTGATTTAAATAATCCTAGTGTAGTAAACCAATATAAACGTGTGTATAATGCAACAGATTATTATTTGATTGGTGCCGATGAAATGGGGCATTGTTTTAATGAATCATTTGATGCGCAACCTTCTCAGATGTTACGTTTTGGTCTTCCAAGATTATATAAATATTTAAAAACAGATATAAACAAAGCTCAAAAAAGATTGAAAGATCAGTATGGTATTCAAGGTAAATTAGCAGTATACTTGCCGACTTATAGAGAAAATCATCAAGAAAATCGCCAAATTAATAAGGAACATTTCAATAGTCAATTGCCTGAATATACATTAATAAGTCATTTACATCCATCAATTTCTAACCATGGAACAACACAAGACATTGATACTACATCATTGCTTATTATGGCTGATATCATTATTAGTGATTATAGCTCTATTCCGATAGAAGCAAGTTTACTTAATAAACCAACACTATTTTACGTCTATGACGAAACAGAATATGAACGTGTTAGAGGGCTTAATCAATTTTATTATGATATTCCTAATGAATATAAAGTGGCAACAGAGGAAGAATTAATTACTAAAATTCAACAACAAGATAATCAATTAAAGCCGTTATTTAAAAATTGGCATAAATATAATACTAAAGAAACATTGAATCAAGTTATAAATTATATAGATAAGTTGGTGAAAGAATGAAATTAGCTATTATTATACCTGTATATAATGGACAGGATACAATTAGAAGGGCTATTACCTCTATTGATACAGAAGCTGAATTTGAAATTATTTGTGTCAATGATGGCTCTACAGATAACACAAAACAAGTATTAACTGAATTGCAAAAGGAATATCCAAATATTAAGGTAATACATCAAGATAATCAAGGTGCTGCTAGAAGTCGTAACATAGGCTTAGAAGCAATGGATAATGATACAGATGCATTTATGTTTTTAGATGCGGATGATGAGTATTTACCGAGTCGTATTGATGTCATGATAAAAACATTTGAGAATCACAGTGAAACGGATATAGTAATTGGTCAAATTGGACGAGATGTTCATGGTGAATGGAAAGTATTTCCAACACATGAGGAAATTAAAAGAGATGAAGTGGTTACATTAGAACGTAATCCTGAAATTCTACAATCGATTGGACCAGGCGGGAAACTATTCAGTGCTCGCTTTGCTTCACTAAGATTTGATGAAGATGTTGTATTTTGCGAAGAACATACTTTTATGGTGAGAGCATATTCAAAAGCACGTGATATTAATCTCATGTCTATTATTGCATATGGTTATAATGAGCGAGAAGGTTCAGTTACAGATCGTCGTGCAGATACATTTTTACCTTATATGGAAGATGCAATGAAAGTACGTCAACGTGTAATGGAATTGTTATTACTAATGAATGAGAAAACATACTATAGTTATCGAATGGATAATTTAATCGTAAGTTATTTAATTCAAGCGCATTTATTAAAAAATAGCGCTATTACATCATCATTTATCGAAAGTGTGACGCAGTATATTAAATTGATGCAAGAGACACATTATTCTGGAGATGCCATGTTTAGAATAGTAGAAGCGGTAGAACAAGGTGCGACACATTGGACTAAGCCTCTATATCATCAATGGAGACGTGCTTTATTAGAGGTGGGAATTGGTAGACCCGGATATATTCGATTTTTGGCTCAAATATTTCCAAAAAAATCAGCATTTTCAAGTAAACAAAAATTAAAACAAATACTAAATAAATCATAAGAAAAGATTATTTAATTTTTAAATAAAGAATTACTTTTTGTTTAATTAATGGTAAGCGTTAATAATTTATGCTACATTAAGAATATAAATTTTCATTAAATATTTAGTTAAGGAGAATCACGTATCATGAAACGAGTAATTACTTATGGTACATATGATTTATTACATTATGGACACATTGAATTATTAAGAAGAGCACGTGAAATGGGAGATTATCTTATCGTGGCTTTATCTACTGATGAATTCAACCAAGTGAAAAATAAAAAATCATATTATGACTATAACCAACGTAAAATGATGTTAGAATCAATCCGTTATGTAGACCTAGTTATACCAGAAGATGGTTGGGGTCAAAAAGAAATTGATGTTGAACGTTTCGATGTCGATGTTTTCGTTATGGGACACGATTGGGAAGGTGAATTTGATTTCTTAAAAGATAAATGTGAAGTGATTTATCTTAACCGTACAGAAGGTATTTCTACAACAAAAATCAAACAAGAATTATATGGAAAAGACGCTAAATAATTTCCTATATAATAAAAAGGACGATTGTCATGGCATTTAGCCAAGACGTCGTCCTTCTTTTTATTTTTTACGAATAGCTTGAAGAATAAGGTGAATTACGATGGCTAGGACAATAACTATACCTAAACCAAAAAGTATTGCAATGATAGGGTGTGTCTTCCATGTACTTTTAGCAACTGTTGTCGCTTCGTGTACAATCGGTTTATGCACTGATACTGAAGGTGAACCATCTTGTTTTGTTATGAATTGACGGTCATAGTCAGCATGTACTTTTCCATTTTTGATTACTAATTTATAATCTTTTTTAGAAAAGTCTTTTGGTAATACATCATAAAGATCTTTTTCTACATAATATGTTTTACCGTTAATTTTTTGTTTTCCTTTTGATAATATTTTTTCATATTTGTATTGATTATATGAACGCTCCATAAGTGCGTTACCCATCATATTTCGTTGTTTTTCTCCGCCTACATGTTTATAGTCCCCAGCACCTAAAATGACTTGATTAATTCTAAAACCATGGCGATTGGTAGTAATTGTATGGTTGTAATCTGCTGTATCACTTGAACCCGTTTTTAAACCATCTGTTCCTGGTAAGCTCATATCAGCACCATCTAATGAATGATTAAATGTATAGTACGTCACACCGTGTGTCGTTGGTGATAGTTGTTTTGTGAAATGTAATATTTTAGGTGTATCTTTAATAACATGTTGATCTAAAATAGCATAATCACGAGCAGTTGTTGTATTATTCTCAGTATCTTTATATTTGGAAGGTGCAAAACTTTTTAAACGTGAATTCTCAGCTCCTGTTGGATTAACATAATGGGTGTCATTCATTCCAAGTTCTTTGGCTTTTTTATTCATTAAATCAGTAAAATCATTTACATTTCCTGATACTTGTTCACCTAAAATTAAAGCAGCCGCATTACTTGAATTGGATACAGTAATTTGAAGTAAATCTGCAATAGTCCATTTCTGACCTGGATAAAGTTTGGTATTACTTAATTCTGGAAGTGTAGACATTTGATATTCGCGATTAGTCATTTTTACTTCATCATTTAGTGATAGTTTTTTATCTTTTACCGCTTCTAAAGTGAGATACATCGTCATCAATTTAGTCATAGAAGCGGGATACCATTTTTTGTCTTTATTATATTCATATAAAATTTGTCCATTTTGACTAACATTAATAGCACTTTCAGGTTGATATACTTCGGTTACATTGTATCCACCTTCGTTTGCAGCTTGAACTGGAGTAATATCATTATTCTCTGCATTAGCAAAAGGTGTTATAATGTGTATTGCGAAGAACATAGTTATAATGAGTATAAAGATTTTTTTCATGATTTCTTTCCTTTATCTGTTATTTTCGACTAACATATTTTATCATACACATTATTTAAGAGGTATATGTATGATTTAAAATTTTTGATATTTGATTATAATTGATAAAGACTGATTATTTGGGATGTCAGAATGTTTTAGTAAGATTGAGCAAAATTTGAAATATGAATTTTAATAGAAGAGGTATTATTATGAAACAAACTAACCCTTTATTCTTTTTATTTAAACGGCTCACTTGGCCAATTGGGTTAATCATAGCGGCAGTTATTATTACTTCATTAGGAAGTTTGAGCGGATTATTAGTTCCTCTATTTACTGGGAGATTAGTAGATAAATTCTCAGTAAGCACTATGAACTGGAATCTCGTAGCCATTTTTGGTGGTATTTTCTTACTTAACGCTATTTTAAGTGGTGTAGGATTATATTTACTAAGTAAAATTGGTGAAAAGATGATTTATGATATCCGTTCATTATTATGGGAACATATCATTCAATTAAAAATGCCATTTTTTGATAAGAACGAAAGTGGTCAACTGATGAGTCGTTTAACAGACGACACAAAGGTGATAAATGAATTTATATCTCAAAAGCTACCTAATTTATTACCTTCTGTATTAACTTTATTAGGATCATTGGTTATGTTATTTATCATGGATTGGAAAATGACGTTATTAACATTTATTACAATTCCGATTTTTGTACTTATTATGATTCCTTTAGGTAAAGTAATGCAGAGAATTTCAACTAATACACAAACTGAAATTGCTAACTTTAGTGGTTTACTTGGTCGTGTATTAACTGAAATGAGATTAGTTAAAGTGTCTAATACGGAAAGGCTCGAATTAGACAACGCTCATACTAATTTAAATGAAATTTATCGATTAGGTTTAAAACAAGCTAAAATTTCTGCTGTTGTACAACCTATTTCTGGTGTAGTGATGTTGTTAACAATCGCTATTATTCTTGGCTTTGGTGCATTAGAAATCGCGACAGGCGCTATTACTGCCGGAACTTTAATTGCGATGATTTTTTACGTAATACAATTATCTATGCCTCTAATCAATCTATCAACATTAATTACAGATTATAAAAAAGCTGTCGGAGCAAGTCATCGTATTTATGAAATTATGCAAGAACCTATCGAACCAACTGAAGCTCTAGAAGAATCAAAAGATATTGAAATCCATGATGGCGAAATTTCGTTTGATAATGTCAATTTCAAATATGATGTAAAACCTATCTTAGACAACGTTTCATTTAATATTCCTCAAGGGCAGGTAAGTGCATTTGTAGGGCCTTCAGGTTCTGGTAAGAGTACCATTTTTAATTTAATTGAACGCATGTATGACATAGAAAGTGGTGACATTACTTATAATGGAACTAGTATTTTTGATATTCCATTATCTAAATGGCGTACAAAAATTGGTTATGTTATGCAATCTAATTCTATGATGAGTGGTACTATAAGAGACAATATTTTATATGGTGTGAATCGCACTGTAACTGATGAGGAACTTACAAAATACGCCAAATTAGCGAACTGTCATGAATTTATTATGCAGTTTGATGAAGGATATGATACGTTGGTTGGTGAACGAGGACTTAAGCTATCTGGTGGTCAAAGACAACGTATTGATATTGCACGTAGTTTTGTTAAAAATCCAGATATTCTCTTGCTTGATGAGGCTACAGCTAATTTAGATAGTGAGAGCGAGTTGAAAATTCAAGAAGCTTTAGAAACATTGATGGAAGGTCGTACAACAATTGTTATTGCACATAGACTTTCTACAATTAAAAAAGCGGGCCAAATTATCTTTATTGATAAAGGTCAAGTGACAGGTAAAGGTACACATAGTGAATTAATGACATCACATGAAAAATATAAACACTTTGTCACATCTCAGAAGCTTGCTGATTAAGATTAATGAGGCTGGGACATAAATCCTAGAAAAATAGCCAGTAAATGAGTTTATCCAAAAAACTCATTTACTGGCTTCTTTATTTATAATACTTCGTATTATCGGCTCGCTTTCATAGGGGACAGCTTCAGCCTGTAGTCTTCAGCTTGTCCTGTTCCCTCAAGAGTCTCGCCATATATACTACGTATTTATACATTGAAAAACACCTTGAAAAAATAAGGACCTTTCGTGTAATTTAATAAACATCATTAAACTAAATTAAAGAAATTCCGTATGTATAAAAATTTTTATATGACTCAACTTACACTACTATTGGAAACTTCAGTTCTTATTCCTACAAATAATATGTCACGATGTGTTAATAAAATTCAAGTTGATAATGAAAATACTTATTTTAAGTCAATTTTACAAATGGTATAATAAATTCAATAATCTATACTCTGTTTTGGGAGTGACAATTCACTTTGTCATAGAGTTATACATATTTAATAAGTTGTTACTTTAGCAAAAAACGTTTTTTGGAAAATTAAATAAATAGGTGGGTGTCAGATGTTTTTATTGATTAATATCATTGGGTTAATTGTTTTCCTTGGTATAGCAGTATTATTTTCAAGATCACGAAAAAATATACAATGGAAATCAATTATTATTTTAGTCGTATTGAACTTATTCCTAGCTTGGTTCTTTATATACTTCCCATGGGGGAAAACTGGAATTAAAGCAGCAGCAAATGGAATTTCCTGGGTTATACAATCAGCAAATGAAGGCACAGGATTTGCATTTAATAGTTTTGTTTCTAATAAACAAATGGATATGGCAGTAAGTGCTTTATTCCCGATTCTTTTAATTGTACCGCTGTTCGATATATTAATGTATTTTAATATCCTTCCAAAATTAATCGGTGCAATTGGTTGGTTACTCGCTAAAATTACACGTCAACCTAAATTCGAATCATTCTTTGGAATTGAGATGATGTTTTTAGGTAATACTGAAGCATTAGCTGTGTCTAATGAACAATTGAAACGTATGAGTGAAGTGCGTGTCTTAACTGTAGCTATGATGTCAATGAGTTCAGTCTCAGGTGCGATTGTTGGTGCATATGTTCAAATGATTCCTGGTGAATTAGTATTGACTGCTATTCCTTTAAACATTGTGAATGCAATTATCGTTGCATCAATTCTTAATCCAGTTACTGTGGATGAAAAAGAAGATATTATTTACAGTATTAAAAATGATGAAATTGAAAAACAACCTTTCTTTTCTTTCCTAGGTGATTCTGTATTAGCAGCAGGAAAGTTAGTATTAATTATCATTGCTTTTGTCATTAGTTTCGTAGCATTAGCTGATTTAGCCGATCGTCTTATTAATTTAATTACTGGTGGTATTGGTCATTTAATGGGATTAAAAGGTAGCTTTGGTTTAAACCAAATTCTAGGTGTATTTATGTATCCATTTGCATTATTACTTGGACTTCCTTTTGATGAAGCTTGGTTAGTTGCACAACAAATGGCGAAAAAAATCGTTACAAACGAATTTGTAGTTATGGGTGAAGTGTCTAAAACGATTAACACACTTTCACCACATCATAAAGCAGTCATTTCAACATTTTTAGTTTCATTTGCTAACTTCTCCACAATTGGTATGATTATCGGTACGTTAAAAGGTATCGTAGACAAGAAAACGTCAGATTTTGTATCAAAATATGTTCCTATGATGTTATTAGCAGGTATTTTAGTTTCATTATTAACAGCTGCATTCGTAGGTTTATTTGCTTGGTAAGATAAATTGATAACACCTCCTATTTTGGGATGACTTTCCAAAATGGGAGGTGTATTTTATATCAAATAAAATAAGGAATCATGATAAAAGCCAAGTATAGTAAGTGAGGACACACTTCTTATACTTGGCTTTTATGGGAAATGAATATTAATGTACTTGTAACGGTAAGGACTAGGTACTGTTACAGTACTTCGAGCAAAATTTGTTTTGTTACTATAAACAACACAAAGGAGATAACTTCTTTACTAAAGAAGTTAATGTAAGTATAACAAAGAAATAGTGAAAAGTAAATTAAAAATTCTGAAAATTTAAAATTTAGTTAACACACTCATCTCAGTAATTAAAATGAAGTTTCTTACTTTTAAAAATTATGGTTTTAAACATAAAATACTCAAAATACGAATTATTTAAAGAAGCGGTGTTGTAGGAGGATATGTGCGTGTGCTAACATTTTGTTAATCATAAAAAAAAATAATAATAGGGATGTGGTTGCTTGAAGAGATTAGTAAGAGATTTAATCTTAGTTATAGTTGGATCATTTATTTTTTCAGCAGGCGTCAATGCATTTATCATTTCTGGTAATTTAGGTGAAGGTGGCGTTACTGGTTTAGCTATTGTTTTATATTATGCTTTCCATTTATCTCCAGCCATAGTTAACTTTGTAGTTAATGCAGTTTTAATTGTTGTAGGATATAAGTTTTTAAGTAAACGTAGTATGTATTTGACCATTGTAGCAACTGTCCTAATTTCTGTATTCCTAAGTTTAACTGATTCTTGGCATATTGAAACAGGCAATGTCATTGTCAATGCAGTTTTTGGTGGCTCATGTGTTGGTTTAGGTATTGGAGTAATTGTTTTAGCTGGAGGAACTACGGCTGGAACAACAATTTTAGCTAGAATTGCACATAAATATTTAGATGTGAGTACACCTTATGCTTTATTATTTTTCGATTTAATTGTAGTAGTGATTTCTTTAACTGTTATTTCAATAGATCGTGCACTAGTTACAGTTATTTCACTTTATATAGGTACTAAGGTCATGGAATATGTAATAGAAGGTTTAAATACTAAGAAAGCGATGACGATTATTTCAAGTAAACCAGAAGAAGTGGCTAAAGCGATTGACGAACAAGTTGGTCGTGGATTAACTATTTTAAATGGACATGGATATTATACTCGAGAAGAGAAAGATGTACTTTATGTAGTTATTACTAAGACACAAGTATCACGTGCTAAAAAAATCATTAGAAATATTGATCATCAAGCATTCCTTGTTATTCATGATGTGAGAGATGTGTATGGAAATGGATTCTTGATAGACGAATAAAAAAGTATTTATAAGACCGCTTTAAGTCATTCTAGTTAACTTAAAGTGGTTTTTTTAATTGACAATTTATAATAAATCATGAATTTATTAGTCAAAAAATAGTGGAAATGTTATAATAACCATTATGATAATGATTATCAATTACATTGATATTAAAAATATAAAAGTACAGTTATCTTTTCTGAATATAAAGTAATTTTTTAGAAAGTAGGGGAATTATGAGTCGTTTAAATGGTGAACAAGTAACAATTGGTTATGGCGATACGACTATTATAAATAATCTAGATGTTGAGATTCCTGATGGTAAAGTGACATCAATTATAGGACCAAATGGTTGTGGAAAGTCTACTTTATTAAAAGCACTCTCTCGTTTACTATCCGTAAAAGATGGATCAATTAATTTAGATGGAGAAAGTATTCATTCCCAATCTACGAAAGAAATCGCTAAAAAAATAGCGATTTTACCACAATCACCAGAAGTTGCTGATGGTTTAACAGTAGGCGAATTGGTTTCATATGGCCGATTTCCACATCAAAAAGGCTTTGGTCGTTTATCTGAAGAAGATAAAAAAGAAATTAATTGGGCATTGGATGTTACTGGAACATCAGAATTTAGACATCGTTCAATCAATGACTTAAGTGGTGGTCAAAGACAGCGTGTGTGGATTGCAATGGCTTTAGCACAACGTACTGATATTATCTTCTTAGATGAGCCAACAACTTATTTAGATATCTCTCATCAATTAGAAATATTAGAATTGGTTCAAAAATTAAATGAAGAACAAGGTTGTACCATTATTATGGTGTTACATGATATTAACCAAGCTATCCGTTTCTCAGACCATCTTATTGCTATGAAAAAAGGAGAAATTATAGCTAATGGGGAAACTAATGAAATACTAACTAAAGACATTTTAGAGCAAGTGTTTAACATTGATGTTGTATTAAGTGAAGATCCTAGAACAGGTAAACCACTATTAGTTACTTATGACTTATGTAATAAATCATACTCATCATAAAAAGTAATAGATAAATATAAATCATATAGAAAAGGTATGAATATAATGTCAAATCCAAGCAAAAAGGGCAATGTTAAATTTATCTCTTATTTAATAGGTGGAATAATAGTGCTAGCAATAGCGCTATTTTTATCTATTTTATATGGTGATGCCAAAATTAATATTCCAACTATAATAGATGCAATTTTCAACTATAATCCAAAAAACCAACAACACAATGTAATAAGTGAAATTAGAATACCTAGAGATTTAGGTGCTATATTAGTAGGTATGGCTTTATCCGTTGCAGGTGCAGTTATTCAAGGCGTAACGAAAAATAGTTTGGCAGATCCAAGTTTAATTGGATTAAACTCTGGCGCTTCATTCGGATTAGCACTGACATATGCCTTTTATCCAGAAGCTCCTTTTACATTACTAATGATTGCAGGATTTCTTGGTGCATTATTAGGTGGAACAATTGTATTAATGATTGGCCGTTCAAGAAAAGACGGATTTAATCCTATGCGTATTATTTTAGCTGGTGCAGCTGTAAGTGCTATGTTAACTGCGTTAAGTCAAGGTGTAGCACTCATATTTAGATTAAACCAATCTCTTACATTTTGGAGTGCCGGTGGTGTATCAGGTACAACATGGTCTCAAATTATATGGACTGCGCCTATCATTATAATTGCGTTACTTATTATTCTTACGATGAGTAAACAATTAACGATATTAAACTTGGGAGAATCTTTAGCTAAAGGTTTAGGACAAAATGTAACAGTAATTCGTGTTGTGATATTAGTTTTATCAATGATACTTGCTGGTGTTGCTGTTTCAATGGTAGGACAAATTGCATTTGTAGGTTTAATGGTGCCACATATTGTTAGATTTTTAATTGGAACAGATTATGCTAAAGTGTTACCTTTGACTGCTTTATTAGGTGGTATTTTAATGTTAGTAGCTGATATGTTAGCAAGATATTTAGGTGGCGCGCCTGTAGGTGCAATTATTTCATTTATTGGCGTTCCTTACTTCTTATATTTAGTTAAAAGAGGGGGACGTTCTATATGATAGACAGTAAGTTAAGACGCAAACAAATCATCACGTTTATTACGTTTGTAATATTAGTCTTTTTAGCTTGTACGTGGAGCGTAGCCTCCGGTGAATATAATATACCAGTAAGTAAATTCTTTAAAATATTGACTGGTCAGGGCGACTATACAGATACACTCATTTTGGTGGATTTTAGACTGCCCCGAATGTTGATTACTATTCTAGCAGGAGCTGCTTTAAGTATGAGTGGCGCAATTGTTCAAAGTGTCACGAAAAATCCAATAGCTGAACCAGGTATCTTAGGTATTAATGCTGGTGGTGGTTTTGCTATTGCCTTATTTATTACGATAGGACAAATAAAACCTGACAATTTTGTCTATGTATTACCCCTTATTAGTGTCATAGGTGGTGTAGCAACTGCGTTAGTTATATTTATGTTTAGTATTAATCAGCGAAATGGTGTCACACCTTCAAGTATGGTATTAATTGGTGTAGGTATGCAAACCGCATTATATGGTGGTTCAATCACTTTAATGTCAAAATTTGATGAAGATCAATCTGAATTTATTGCTACATGGTTTGCAGGTAATATATGGGGAGATGAATGGATATTCGTCGCTGCCTTTTTACCATGGATTATTGTGATATTACCTTATTTATTTTATAAATCTAATGAACTTAATATTATTAATACACACGAACATGTAGCTAAAGGATTAGGCGTTAAAGTGGGCAAAGAACGTATGGTGTTATTCTTTGTTGCAGTCGTACTTTCCTCAGTAGCTGTTGCAGTGGCTGGTTCTATATCATTTATTGGATTAATGGGACCACACATAGCTAAACGAATCGTTGGTCCACGTCATCAATTATTTTTACCAATAGCAGTACTAGTTGGCGCATTCCTATTAGTATTCTCAGATACTTTTGGTAAAGTTATTTTAGAACCAACTGGCGTACCAGCGGGTATTATAGTCGCTATTATTGGAGCACCTTATTTCTTATATCTTATGTATAAAACTAAAAGTGTATAAATTGTGTGAAAAAGAGTGAAGTCTTTAGGAGGCTTCGCTCTTTTGTTATGTATATTGTTAACGTTTTCTAAAAGGGTTGATTTATAATAGACATGAATGACAAAGGAGGGCTAACAATGAAGAAACTAATTAAAGATAAACAAGACTTTTTAAGTGATATGCTTGATGGATTTTTAATTGCACATCCTGAGCTAGATATTATTGAAGATACAATCATTGTTAAAAAAGATAAAAAGACATCAGGTGTAGCACTCGTTTCAGGTGGAGGGAGCGGTCATGAACCTGCACATGCTGGATATGTTGCACAAGGTATGCTTGATGCTGCGGTATGTGGTGAGGTATTTACTTCTCCAACGCCAGATAAAATTTTAGAAGCTATTAAATATGTTGATACTGGTGATGGCGTATTATTAATTGTTAAAAATTATGCTGGAGATGTAATGAATTTTGAAATGGCTCAAGAAATGGCCGAAATGGAAGATATTAATGTAGATATGGTTGTTGTTAAGGATGATATTGCTGTATCTGATGTAGAACAGCGTCGTGGAGTTGCTGGTACAGTCTTCATTCATAAATATGCGGGTTATTTATCAGAGAATGGCGAGTCGTTAGCGGATATTAAATCTAAAGTTGAAAATATATTACCTACTATTAAAAGTATTGGAATGGCATTAACACCACCAATGGTACCAACAACTGGTAAATATGGATTTGATATAAATGAAAATGATATTGAAATTGGTATTGGTATTCATGGTGAAAAAGGACTACATCGTCAAAAAATGGAGTCTATTGATGACATTGTGAAGCATTTAGGTGATGCATTGTTAAAAGAAGTTGAGACTGAGAATGTTATCGTAATGGTCAATGGTATGGGTGGCACACCATTGTCTGAACTGAACATTACAACGTCATATATCAAAAAATACTTTGAGGCTCAAAATGTAAATGTGAAACATTGGTATGTGGGAGATTATATGACATCATTAGATATGCAAGGATTTTCAATCACAATCGTACCTTATTCTGAAAAACTCCTAGAAGCATTACTTGCACCAACGACTAGTCGATATTTTAACGCTTAATCAATAAAAAATAACAAGGAGGGCTAATAATGGATATTAATACAACGAAACAACACTTATTAGAATTAGAAAATACGTTTAAAGAACAAGAAGATACATTAACAGAACTTGATAGAGCTATTGGTGATGGAGACCATGGTGTAAATATGTTAAGAGGATTCGAAAATTTAAAAGATAAAGTAGACGACAGTTCAATGAAAAATTTATTTAAATCTACTGGCATGACACTAATGTCCAATATTGGCGGTGCCTCAGGGCCCTTATACGGGTTTAGTTTTGTTAAAATGGCAGAAGTCGTTAGTGATGATATTGACCACGATAACTTAGTAACTTTACTTGAAACATTTACCGAAGCTATCGCTAAACGTGGCAAGGTTGAACTAAACGAAAAGACAATGTATGATGTTGTAGCACGAACATTCGAAGCGGTTAAAGCAGACGAAAAAGTTAATTTAGAGCGACTACAAAGTTTTGCAGACGAGACTATTGATATGGTTGCAACAAAGGGACGTGCTTCATATTATAAAGAGGCTTCTAAAGGATATATGGATCCGGGCGCACAAAGTATGGTTTATGTTTTAAATGCATTAATAGGAGATGAAAGATAATGACGACAATTGTAATCATTAGTCATAGTGAAGCTATAGCTAATGGCACTAAAGCATTATTACAACAAATGGCATCAGATGTTAATGTAGTAGCTAATGGTGGTGTAAATGGAGATATTGGTACATCTTTTGATACAGTACAGCAATTAATTAATGGACTAGAAGAAGATGCATTATGCTTTTATGATATTGGATCATCAGAAATGAATATTGATATGGCTATAGATATGTATGATGGGCCATATAAAATTGTTAAAGTAGACGCGCCAATAGTAGAAGGAAGTTTTACAGCAGCAGTTAAATTATCAATAGGTGGAAGTATGTCTGATGCTCTTGATGAAGTAAAACAAACATCATTTTAAATGAAATTATCATTTATTAAGTTGAATTTTATTTTTTGAAATGAAAGTTAAGATTATATGTGATATGATTAATATTAAATGTACGATAAAATCTGGCTAATAGGAGGACATTGCCATGCAACATCTTATAAAAAAACATGTATTGAATGGCGAGTTTGATTTAGTAAGACAATTAATGTCCGAAACAGATTTTATGGAATTTGAAGAAGCATATATTTCAAGTGCACATGAAGTAGAAAGTATGATGTTCTATACTTGTATTTTAGATATGATGAAAGTGGAAGAAACACCTGAAATGCACGATTTAGCATTTTTACTTCTTGTTTATCCACTTAGTGACTATGAAGGTGCTTTACACTCTGCATATTATCATGCAGATTCATCCATAAAACTTACTGACGGAAATGAAGTTAAAAGCTTATTACAAATGCTGTTACTACATGCAATTCCAGAGCCCGTTATTTCTGATAAAAAGGCTTTTGATATAGCTAAACGAATTCTTAAATTAGATCCAAACAATAATGTAGCTCGTAACGTATTAAAAGATACAGCGAAACGCATGGACAACGTAGTAGTTGATATTAATGAGTTAAATCAACATCGAGATGCGCGTTAAAAATCTAATATTTTGACTTATTTTTGTAAATACCATTGAATTGTGTAAAATCAATTCAGTGGTTTTTTTAATAGTAAATAAATTGATTGAATGTTTAGAAAATTTAAAATTTGAATTTAGTGAATATCCGAAAATGCTTGATATCAAAGTCTAAATTGGGAATTTAAGCTATTTTTAGCTACATGGATTGGGTTGCAATTAAAAAGCAGTACGTTATAATTCAACGTGTGTAAAATGAAGGAGGTTATTTTTTCATGGGGCTGAATAAAGAAGCTGTCAAAATTGGTTTCGCCTATGTCGGCATAGTAGTCGGCGCAGGATTTTCAACCGGTCAAGAAGTAATGCAATTCTTCACACCATATGGCTTATGGTCATATATTGGTGTATTATTATCAGGTTTAATTTTAGGTTTTATAGGTAGACAAGTAGCTAAAATAGGTACGGCTTTTGAAGCTACAAACCATGAATCAACGCTACAATATGTTTTCGGTGAAAAATTCAGTAAAATATTTGATTATATTCTTGTGTTCTTTTTATTTGGAATTGCCGTTACAATGATTGCTGGTTCAGGTTCAACATTCCAGGAAAGCTTTCATATTCCTGTTTGGCTAGGTGCTTTGATAATGACAGTTGTCATTTACGGCACACTATTACTTGATTTCGATAAAATTGTAAGAGCTCTAGGAATTGTTACTCCATTTTTAATTGTAATAGTAGTATTAGTAGCAGTGTATTATTTATTTAATGGTTCAGTGCCATTAAGTGATGTTAATCAAACAGTAGATAAACCAAGTGTTATATTTGGTATTTTAAAAGGTATCCAATACGGAGGACTCGCCTTCGCGGTAGGATTTAGTACAGTTGTTGCTATTGGCGGTGATGCATCTAAACGAAAAGTATCAGGTGCTGGAGCATTATTCGGTGGTATTGTATACACAATCTTACTTGCATTGATTAATTTTGCATTACAAGCAGAATATCCAAAAATTAAAGATGCTGCGATACCTACATTAAACTTAGCGAATGCAATTAATCCTTGGATTGGTTTAGTATTAACTATTATTATGCTAGCTGTAATGTACAATACAATCTTAGGTTTATGTTATTCATTTGCTGCACGATTCACAGAACCATATAGTAAGAAATATCATCTATTTATTATTATCATGATGATTGCTGCTTATATTTTAAGTTTCGTAGGATTTGCAGACTTAATTAATTATTTATACAACATCATGGGAATTGTTGGTTTATTTATAGTTGTTGCAGTGCTTGTAAAATATTATAAACGTAAAAGTGATGATAAAGATCATATTGCTTAATTATAAAAAAGTAAATGCACTTTACAATTGAATATGATTGATTTAACCTTAAAAGCAATTCATCTTATTCAATTAAAGATGAATTGCTTTTTTTAAATAAAGTTAAGATTTTAATTTATAATATAAGTAAAGTTTTATGAGGGGACAATCAATCATGAAGGCAAAACATAAATGGTTGTTTATTACGATATGTGTTATTTTAATCGTTAGTGTTTGTATAGGACTACTATTAAAAAAACATTATGATCAAGAACATAATCACCAAAATAAAGAAAAAGTCCAAATAAATAATAAAAATGTTAAATTATTGCAAAATATTTCATACGGCCAAGGTGTTCCAAATAGTAAATTGGATATTATTATGCCATCAGACATGAGTAAAGATAGTAAATTACCTGTTATTTTTTGGATGCACGGTGGTGGCTTTATTGCAGGAGATAAACAATATAAAAATCCTTTATTATCTAAAATTGCTGAACAAGGTTATATTGTTGTCAACGTCAATTACGCTTTAGCACCACAATATAAATATCCAACACCAATTGAACAAATGAATAAGGCTGTTAAATTTATCAAAACTAATGAACATGATTTACCAATTGATTTTGATCAAGTGATTATTGGCGGTGATTCAGCTGGTGCACAATTAACTAGTCAATATGTTGCAATGCAAACAAACAAATCATTAAGAGATGAAATGAAATTTGAACCAGAATTCAAACCTTCACAAATTAAAGCAGCGATATTCTTTGGTGGTTTCTATGATATGAAAACTGTAAAAGCGACAGAATTTCCGAGAATACAATTATTTATGAGAAGTTATACTGGTATGACAAATTGGGAAAGTAATTTTAAAAATTTATCTCAAATGTCCACAATAAATCAAGTGACTAATAAATATCCACCAACTTTCTTATCTGTAGGAGATGCAGATCCTTTTTATAGTCAAAATATTGATTTTTATAAAAAACTTAAAGAAAAAGATGTACCAGTAGATACATTATTTTATAATGGGTCTCACCATTTACATCATCAATACCAATTTCATTTAGAAAAACCTGAGTCAAAAGAAAATATTAAGCGCGTCTTATTATTTTTAAGTAGAAATACTTCTTCTTCAGGTGTTGAACGTAACAATGAATCAAACACAAATGGAAACAATAATATAAACCAAGATGTTCAATTAGATCCATTTAGTGAATAGTTATTATAATGAAAATACCGTTAAAACACTTGAAATATGTGTTTTAACGGTATTTTCTATACATGATGGAATTTTACTTTACGTTGTTTAAATACATTTTATGATAATATTTAATATACAGAGATTAGCATTAATTTAAAATTTTGGCCATCACATATTCATTGTAATATTTATTATTAATAAATAACTTATCCTTTAATTCGCCTTCAATTTGGAACCCAGTACTTTTAAACAAATTGACTGCACTATCGTTTTCTGTCACAACAGTAGCTTCGATACGGCGGATATTGTGGTTGAGTGACCAAGCTTCAATTGCATTAATTAAAGCTTGTCCAACACCATGTTGTTGATAAAGTTTTTTAACACCTAAATAGATGATAGCTTCATGGCGTGTTCGTTCATATGTTTCTGTTCCTACAAATGCATAGCCAACAAGTTGTTCATCACTTTCAGCAACATAAATGGCTTTAGATGAAGAAGTAATATAATCTTCTAATCTTTTAATAACTTCAGAAGTAGTAGGTGCGTATTCACCAGGGTTGTAGAAAGTAAATTCAGATTCATCATAAATTTTGGTAAGTAATTCAATAAAATTGTCTACGTCTTTTATACTAATTTCACGAATAGCGTGAGGCATGAAAACACTCCTATATTCATTTAAGTTTCGATTACTTCTATATTATAATATAAATAAGTTAAGATTGCTTTAAATCGTGCAATAATACAGTTGGAGTGTAGATTATACACAAGGGAGTTAAAATATGAAACCAAAAGTACTTTTAGCAGGCGGAACAGGATATATTGGGAAACATTTAAGTTCAGTTATTGAAGAAGATGCTGAATTATATGTATTGTCCAAGTATCCTAAACCAGAACATGAAGCTACGACAAATATGACTTGGCTACAAAGTGATATTTTTAATTATCAAGATGTGGTTGAATCTATGAAAAATATTGATATAGCTATTTTTTATTTAGATCCAACTAAAAACTCTGCAAAATTGACACAAGCGACGGCGCGAGATTTGAATTTAATTGCTGCTGACAATTTTGGAAGGGCAGCAGCAGTAAATCAAGTTAAAAAGCTAGTATATATACCAGGAAGTCGTAATGATAATCAAACGATTGAACGTTTGGGTGCATATGGTGTGCCTGTTGAACGTACACAATTAGAAATAAAACGTCCACATATTAATGTTGAGTTACAAGTTTCAAAGTATGATGATGTCAGAACTGCGACGAAAATAGTGCTTCCTAAAAAATGGACGCTCAATCAAGTTGTAGAATACTTTTTTAATTGGCTTGATAAAACGAGAGGTACAATTGTAAAGACTTATAAAAGTAATGATTATTATTATATTTATGTTAAAAATAAAAATAAGCCTTTAGCTATATTAAAAAGAATGATTACTGAAAAAGATTTAATTACACTGCAATTAGTTGGTGGAAGATTAGTTAAATCGAATGCGAAGAAACAAGGGAAATTAGAGTTCCGTCTATTAAAAGGTAATGCAATTGTTTTAGTACATCTATTTGATTACATTCCGAAAATGTTTTGGCCTGTGTATTATTTTGTACAAGCACCATTACAAGGAATGATGATGCGTGGATTTGAAGTAGATTGTCGTATCAAACATTTCCAAGGACGTATTCAATCAGGAGAAAAAATCAAATATACAAAATAATTAGGTGATTCGTATGCAAATTTTATTAGTTGAAGATGATAACACACTGTTTCAAGAATTGAAAAAAGAATTAGAGCAATGGGATTTTAATGTTGTAGGGATAGATGATTTCAGCAATGTTATGGATACTTTTGAAGCATTTAATCCTGAGATAGTAATATTAGACGTACAATTACCGAAATATGATGGTTTTTATTGGTGTAGAAAAATGAGACAAGTATCTAACGTGCCCATTTTATTTTTATCATCTCGTGATAATCCAATGGACCAAGTCATGAGTATGGAATTAGGTGCAGATGATTATATCCAAAAACCATTTTATACTAATGTGCTGATTGCTAAATTACAAGCTGTTTATCGCAGAGTGTATGAATTTGGGGTTGAAGAAAAACGTACTTTAAACTGGCAAGATGCTACCGTTGATTTATCGAAAGATAGTATTCAAAAAGGGGATAAAGTCATTTTCTTATCTAAAACTGAAATGATTATCTTAGAAATGTTAGTTAACAAAAGAAATCAAATTGTCTCACGAGATACATTGATTACTGCTTTATGGGACGATGAAGCCTTTGTTAGTGATAACACATTAACTGTTAATGTAAATAGATTAAGAAAGAAGCTATCAGAAATAGGGATGGATAGTGCTATTGAAACCAAAGTAGGTAAAGGGTATATGGCTCATGAATAACTTTAAATGGTTTTGGTTGTTTTTTAAATCACGTATAAATTGGATTATATGGATTGTATTTATCAATCTTGTTATGCTAGGCATTTCATATATCGATTATGATATTTCTGCTGATAGTGTATGGTATATTGTGGTGCTTAATTTAGGTATGAGTATCATATTTATTATCATTACTTTCTTTAAAGAATCGAGATTGACGAAGCATTTTGAAAAGAACAAAGAAATTGAAGAAATTAAACATAAAGACTTGGCTGAAACACCATTCCAACAACAAATAGTAGATTATTTATATCGTAATATTACTACTCAAAAGGATAAGGTTTTAGAACAACAAGTACAAATCAATAATCACGAACAAAGTATAACTGAATTTGTTCATGATATTAAAACACCTGTTACAGCATTGAAATTAATCATCGACCAAGAACAAGATGCTCAACGTAAACAAGCATTATTATATGAATGGTCGCGTATCAATGAAATGTTAGATAAACAATTATATTTAACACGTTTAGAAACACAAAATAAAGATATGTATTTTGACTACGTTTCTTTAAAAAGAATGGTTATTGACGAAATTCAACTAACACGACATATTAGCCAGATAAAAGGTATAGGTTTTGAATTGAATTTTACTGATGATTTTAACGTTTATACAGATTTGAAATGGTGCCGAATGATGATAAGACAAATCTTATCTAATTCACTGAAATATAGTGAAAATAATATGATTGAAATAAGCGGTAAATTAACTGATAACCATATTACACTAGAAATTAAAGATCATGGACGTGGCATTAGCCAAAAAGATTTGCCTCGTATCTTTGATAGAGGTTATACGTCCACGGCTAATAGAAATGAGACGACGTCATCAGGCATGGGGCTATATTTAGTGGATAGTGTTAAATCACAATTAGGTATTGAAATTAAAGTAGATTCTGTTGTAGGTAAAGGAACTACATTTAGTCTCATATTCCCACAACAAAATGAAGTCATTGAACGCATGTCTGAAGTGACAACATTGTCATTTTAAGCATGCGTTTTGTTATTCATTATTAGTACATTTGTAATAAGGAATCGTTATAATATAAAAGTGAAAATATAAAAGAGGTCGGGGCAAAATCCTGCTTTTGGGTCGTCGTTAATCAAGTTTCCCAGAGCACAAGAACTTTATGTTTCAACCTCATTGCAATGTGATTGAGCAGTGATTATTAGGAGTGTTAACGTGACAATATTAGAAGTAAATCAATTAACTAAAATATATGGAAATCAACATTCTTCTCAAGAAATACTACATGATATTAATTTGTCAGTTGATAAGGGCGAATTTATATCGATTATGGGTCCTTCAGGCTCTGGCAAGACAACGCTATTGAATGTACTTAGCTCTATAGATTATGCTACACAAGGATCAATAAAATTAAATGGTCAAGCGTTGGATAAATTATCTAATAAAGATTTATCTAATATACGTAAAAAGGAAATAGGTTTTATTTTCCAAGATTATAATATCTTACATACATTAACAGTAAAAGAGAATATTATGCTACCGCTATCTGTTAAGAAAATACCCAAACAAGAAATGAAGGAACGGTATGAAAAAGTTGTAGAAGCTTTAAATATTAAGGATATTAGTGATAAATATCCTTCTGAACTTTCAGGCGGTCAAATTCAAAGAACTTCTGCAGCAAGAGCGTTTATTACAAATCCTTCCATTATATTTGCTGATGAGCCAACAGGAGCGTTAGATTCAAAAAGTACGCAAGACTTATTAAAAAGATTAACTAAGATGAATGAATTATTTAATACAACAATTATTATGGTTACACATGATCCTGTAGCCGCAAGTTATTCGAATCGTGTAGTGATGTTAAAAGATGGAAGGATATTCACAGAAATATTCCAAGGTGAAGATAATAAACAGACATTTTATAATGAGATTATTAGAACACAAAGTGTGCTTGGTGGAGTGAATTATGACCTTTAAAGAAATTGTTTTTAAAAATTTCCAACAAAAATTTTCACATTATGCGATTTATTTATTTTCATTAGTAATTAGCGTAGTCCTTTATTTTAGTTTTATCACTTTAAAATATGCACATCATTTATATGGAAAACAAAATTATCCAATTATTAAAGAAGGATCGCAAATAGGTAGTTATTTTCTTTTTGTACTGATTATCGTATTTATTTTATATGCGAATCTATTGTTTTTAAAGCGACGTGGACGTGAATTTGCGTTGTTTCAAACGATTGGTCTTTCTAGATTTAATATTATGCAAATGATTATGATAGAACAGTTGCTTATATTTATAACTACTTCTATTTTAGGTATTATTATAGGAATCTTTGGATCAAAAATATTGTTAATGATTGTATTAAGATTACTTGGAATTAATATCACCGTATCAATTATCTTTAGTGTATCGGCTATAATACAAGCACTTCTATTAATTTTAGTTGCGTACATATTGACTGTTAGTCAAAGTTATCTTTATATAAGAAGACGTTCCATTACAGAATTAGCTTCAAATATGACAAAGCGAGAAATTAATCACAATCAGTTTACTATTGGTGATTTAATTTTAGGGATACTAGGTATCATTATGATTTTGTTTGGTTATTATCTATCTACCAGAGTTGTAGAACATTTTAATGGCTTAATTCAACCATTTGTTATTCTAATTTGTACCGTCATTGGTGCATATTTCTTCTATAGAAGTACAGTTTCGTTAATTTTTAAAGCAATTAAAAAGATAAGACAAGATACTGTAAGTATTCATGATGTTATGTTTACTGCTCCAATTATGTATCGTATTAAGAAAAATGCATTTTCTCTTACAGTTATGACTATTATTTCTGCAATAACAGTATCTGTATTGTGTTTTGCAGCTATCAGTAGAGGTACGTTAACGAATGAAGTATTACTAAATTCTCCACATGATGTTACGTTAAAAGATAAAGATAAGGCTAATGAGTTAGCTTATGAGTTAAATAATAAAAATATTAAACATTTTTACAACTATAAGGAAGTTGTATACAGCAAATTATTTAAAGACAAATTGTTCGAAAAAGGGATTGCTAAACCTTATGAAGTAGCAGTAACGAGTGATAAATATATACCTAATGTTGAAGTATCTAAAGGATATACTGATATTATTGCACCTGAAGGTAAAGTCAGCGATATGATGAAATACAAAAAACATGGTGTAACCAAGTTAGGTACAAAACAACACTCGATAAAAGTTAAATTATACAAAGAAATTAATCAAATATATTTCATGAGTGATGTAGACTTAGGTGGACCAACTTTAGTTTTGAATGATAAAGACTACCAGTATTTAAGAAATCATACTGAAGCAAAAGATATTGTATCCCAATACGGTTTTGATATTAAGCATAAAAAAGATATGCCGGAATTACAAAATGCTGTTAAAAATGTGGATAAGAATATTGAAACTAGAAGTGAAGCTGCAAGTGAAATTTCAAGCTTAACAGGAGTATTATTATTTGTTACATCATTTTTAGGGGTTACTTTTTTAATTGCTGCCGGATGTATTATCTATATTAAACAAATAGATGAAACTGAAGATGAAATAGAAAATTATTCGATATTACGGAAATTAGGTTTTACTTATCAAGATATGGCAAAAGGTTTAAAACTTAAAGTATTCTTCAACTTTGCTTTACCTTTAGTGATTGCATTATTACATGCTTACTTTGCTTCTCTAGCATTTATGACATTATTAGGTTCTACAAACCAAACACCAATTTTTATTGTCATGGCAGTATATACAGCTATTTATGCTATATTTGCATTGGCAGCATATAACCATTCAAAAAGAACAATCAGGCATTCAATATAGAATATAAAAAAGGATTTCATTAACACCGTTTATAAGACGCTGTATGAATTCCTTTTTATATAATAATTAATATTGCTATTGAGGTATTTGTTCACTTACAATCGTTTGTTCATTTAAATCAATGTATGAACAAGTACCTGCATTAATATCAATATCCCATTTATATATACCAGCTTGTGCCATTTCTTCACAAAAAGTAGGGAAATCTGTATCCCCATTTTGGTGACGTTTAAGTATATCTTTGACGCTACTAGAATGAGAAGACGTTGCCACATCATGTGTCGCTTTAACACCATTTGTAGTAATCGTTTGTTTCTCGGTATTAACATATGTTGATGTACCTTGTTGAATGTTAACGATGTTTGTTGTCATCCCCATATCTTTAAAAGCTTTAAATAGCTTTGGAAAATCTGGTCCAGTATATTTACTATGTGCATCTTGAATCGCTTTTAATGTAAATTCCATTTTAGTCTCCTTTGGTTAAGTATTGTTATTATAAAATGGTAGGAATATAATAGCAAAATTTATGATCCATAATTAGTTCATGGAAAATAATTGAAAGTCATCATATAAAACGTTAAATTATAAAGTGGAATTGTCATTATACCCGTTTTGGGCATAATGAAGAAGGTATGTAAAATTTTAATTGCGTATTTGTTAAGAATTTGTAAATTGAATTGTAGTTATGTAAATTTTGTGATATTTTCAAGTAGGAACAAAACGCAATTTATTTGAACGCAAACATCATTGCTTATAACTATGATTTACAAAATATTTACATAATGAAAAAGTGAATCTCCTTTTTTCTGAAAATTGTAAATGTGTTCCACATATCTTATGGAGTAAAAATTTATGAATGTGATTGGTAACAATCGCTCAAATGGAGGATTTTGAATGTTTAGTAAGAAAAAAGATAAGTTCATGGTTCAGTTAGAGGAAATGGTTTTCAATCTTGACCGTGCTGCAATCGAGTTTGGAAAAATGGATTTCAACACACACTTAGATTTAAAAGCATATTCTGACAATATCAAAACTTACGAATCTCATGGTGACGAATTAATGCATCAAGTGATTACTGATTTAAACCAGACTTTTATCACGCCAATTGAACGTGAAGATATTTTATCTTTATGTAACGCAATTGATGATGTATTAGATGCTATGGAAGAAACTTCAGGAATGTTTGAAATGTATTCAATTGAATATACAGATGAATTCATGGCTGAATTTGTTGATAATATTCAAAAAGCAGTAGCAGAAATGAAACTTGCTGTAGGTTTATTAGTAGATAAAAAATTATCTCACATGCGTATTCACTCAATTAATATTAAAGAGTTTGAAACGAACTGTGACGGTATCTTAAGACAGTCTATAAAACATATCTTCAATAGTGAGACAGATCCAATCACATTAATTAAAATAAAAGATATTTATCAAAGCATGGAAGAAATTGCAGATAAATGCCAAACAGTCGCGAATAATTTTGAAACTATAATCATGAAAAATAGCTAAGGGAGTCCTCACTTATGGAATATATTTTAATCGTCACGATAGCTATAGTTATATTTTCATTAATATTTGACTTTATCAATGGTTTCCATGATACAGCCAATGCTGTAGCTACTGCCGTATCTACCAGAGCATTAACTCCAAGAACAGCCATTTTATTAGCGGCAGTCATGAACTTTATTGGTGCGTTAACATTTACTGGGGTTGCTGGTACAATCACTAAAGATATCGTTGACCCATTTAAATTACAACATGGGTTAGTCGTTGTTTTAGCAGCTATTATCGCAGCAATTGCATGGAACTTAATTACTTGGTTATATGGTATTCCAAGTTCATCATCACACGCATTAATCGGTTCAATTGCAGGTGCAGCGATTGCATCTGAAGGATCATTTGGAGTATTACATTATCAAGGATTTACTAAAATTATTATTGTATTAATTGTGTCTCCAGTTATTGCATTTTGTGTTGGTTTTATTATGTACTCAATTGTTAAAGTAGTATTTAAAAACGCTAACTTAACACGTACTAATCGTAACTTTAGATTTCTTCAAATATTTACAGCAGCGTTACAATCATTTTCACATGGTACAAATGACGCTCAGAAATCAATGGGTATTATTACGTTAGCTTTAATCGTTGCTAATATCCAAAATGGTTCTAATGTTGAACCAGCATTATGGGTTAAAATGGCATGTGCTACAGCAATGGGTCTTGGTACTGCAATAGGTGGTTGGAAAATCATCAAAACTGTTGGTGGTAACATTATGAAAATTAGACCAGCTAATGGTGCAGCAGCTGACTTATCATCTGCCTTAACTATTTTCGTAGCATCATCATTACATTTCCCACTTTCAACAACACACGTTGTTTCTTCATCAATCTTAGGTGTTGGTGCTTCAAACCGTGCAAAAGGTGTTAGATGGAGCACAGCGCAACGTATGATAATTACTTGGGTAATAACATTACCAATTTCAGCTATATTAGCTGCGATTGTATACTTTATTATGCATTTCTTCTTAAAATAATATATAACATAGCGATATAAATCAGAAGGTTGGGATAATCATTAAAATATTTCCAACCTTCTTTTTTGTATACTTGAAAACTACCTATTGAATTAAAATAGTTGAATAGATACTTATAATTTTTAAGAGGTTAGGACAAATGGTATTAGATTTAGAGAAGAAATGAATGATGATTAAGAACTAATATTTATACTATGGGGTAGTAGTTCTTACAAAATGATTTATTCAACGTGGATATTTGTGATGTTTCTTAAATATTGTCGAATTGAGAAGTATGCTCAACTTGCGTTGCTTGCAGCATTTCTCTTTAGAATACTCTATGTTAGGTCTCTTCTAAGGGAACTACTGCTTTTGGAAAACGTTAATTTGATTTCCAAAGCATTAGAACTTTATGTATCAACTTCATAATAATTGTATATCTATTAAGATAAGACAAAAAAACTACCAACAAAAATTAAACTTTGTTGGTAGTTTTATAAATATATATCAATATTTAAGTATTTAATTAATGAATAAATGAATAGCTTGATACTTCTGAAGCTGGAATTGTACGGTAATCTGTATTGTATGGTCCATTAGTATAATTCATTTCTGAAATTAAGATACTACCGTCACCATTAACACGTTCAACATACGCAACATGACCATAAACGCCAGGAACACTTTGCATAATAGCGCCTACTTCAGGTGAATGGTCTACTTGATAACCATCATTAGCTGCATTAGTAGCCCAGTTTTTAGCATCTGACCAGTATGTGCTGATAGGTTTACCGGCTTGAGAACGACGATCGAAGACGTACCAAGTACATTGTCCTTCAGTATATAAGTTTTGGTGATTGAAAGAAGGTGATTGTGTGCTTGTATTGCCTGTAGTAGCAGTAGCACTACCAGATCCAGCACCAGCGCCACCTGCACCTGAACCACCATTAGGAATTTTTAACGTTTGGTTTGGTGTAATTAAATAACCATTTAAGTTATTCGCTGACATTAATTCATTTACTGATACGCCATATTTATTAGCAATAATGTTTAATGATTCGCCAGATTTTACTGTATGTGTTGAAGGTGAACCAGATTGTGAAGAAGTGTTTGAATTAGAGCTTTGAGAAGCACTTCCACCAACTGATATGACTTGTCCAGGGAATACCATATTATTATCTAAATTGTTATTTTGTTTTATACTATCAACAGAAGTATTATATTTCTGAGCAATAGTCCATAATGATTCTCCTGACTGAACTTTATGTTGAGTAGAAGCTTCGGCATCGTGGTGAGAAAGTGCTGCTGCTGCGCCTGAAGCGGCTGTTACTGCAAAGGCTAACTTTTTCAAAGTGACTCCTCCTTAAATTTGCTTTAATTATTAGCATAGAAATGAATGATTACTATGTATAATTGCTTTTTCGTTTTTCACTACGCTACCCATACTAACAAAAATATAGGGCTTTGTGTGGTTTGTTATTATCTTGTAATATTATTAACAATTAGAAATTGAATTATTTTTAAACAATAAATGCTGATACGACAGTTTTGAAGACGATTTTTAAATGAAAA
>NZ_RXWW01000042.1:0-26602 GCF_003970495.1 Staphylococcus pasteuri | reverse complement strand
ATAGAAGTTTGATAAATTGTAACAAAGTGTATAATTAGTATAGAATGTTGACTAATTCTATCGATTTAGTTATTGTCGCGTTTTAAAGATAATTTATAAATGTAAAATCAACGCATTAATTTAAACATTACATGAAGGAGCAAAACCATATGTCACAAACTACACAGCACACAAGTAAAACAAAAGATAAACAACGGTCACATGCATATGCAAAAGTATGGCTATTCTTTATGTATTATTGGATTATCTTCGGAATAGGATGTTATTTCGGACAATACTTACCAATGGAATGGAGAAGACCTTTATCTTTAGCCTTAATGGTCTTAGTGTTAATCACTTTAGTATTCCAACGTGCACGTAAGTATGGCATTGTCATTTCTCATATATATGCTGTTATATTAGGTCTTTTATCATATGCCATGTTCACAAGTTATTTACAAAACCTTGGTCCAGACGTATTTTATAAGAATATTATATTAGCAATTGGTGCATTTATTGCCTTTGGTATTGTTGGTTTCTTTCTAATTAATGATGCTTCTAGTATGGGACGTTATTTATTTGTCACATTATTAGCGCTTATTATTGCAAGTATTATCGGAATATTCATTCATAATCCAATTTTTCACACAGTTATTACAGTAGTAAGCTTATTATTATTTCTACTATATACACTTTATGATTTTAATAGAATGAAACGAGGACAATTCTCTCCAAGGGAAATGGGTTTCAATTTGTTTATTAACTTATTAAATATCATTAAAGATATATTAAGATTGGCAAATCGATTTCGATAAAAAAATACCATTTAAGACAAAGATGTTGACGTGATATTCATTGTTTTGATTCAAAATTATTCCTTTTTATTCTTTAATAAGAGTTATAAGGAAATAAACGTCACATCTTTTTTTATTAAATATATTTATATTGCTTTATTACTTAATTATTTATAGATATATAAACAAGTATATTTTTTGTCTGCATGTTATAATTGCGTTAAATTGTTTAGATTAAGAATTTAGAATAATAATTAAGTTTAGAAGATGTATTGGTTTTACTAGAAAAGAGAGGGAGAGTTATGCCAAATTCTTACTTGCGTATACTTTCTAATGTCGCATATCCAACGACAAGGTGCCAGGATGGTATTATTTTATTTTGGCCAATAGAAGGTGATATGCATATTCAAAAATTTCGTAAACAAAAGACGATTAATAACGAGATCTATATTATTAACAATGCTGATGTATTTAGTTTAAATACTAATGGCAAAGTGATTATGCTTTATTTAACCAGTGATTGGTTCGCTGAACAAAATTTTTCATTTTTTGATTTTCAATATACAGCCAATTTGATTAAATCTTCTAATAAACTTAAAGACTTAGTTTTACAGTTAGTACTTAGAAATATTAATGAAGACTATCGAGAGGTACTTGACGAATTAACGACTAAAATAGTTCAGATTATAGGTACAGAAGCAAAAGTTGATAAGAGTATAGCAATCGATCAATATAATTATACGTATTATAATGATTTGAAAGAAGAATTAGAATATATAGATAACCATATTGAACAAAGACTGACATTAAAAGATATTTCTACTGAACTTTTCACATCAAAATCAAATATTTCTTCCCAGTTTCATCAATTAATAGGTATGGGCTTCAAAAGATATGTTGATACTCTGAAAATTAACAAATCAATTGAGTTATTACTAACAACTAATAAAACGATTAGTCATATTAGTGACATTTTAGGATTTAGTAGTATGTCAACATTTTCAAAAATGTTCAAAGGGTACTTAGGTGTGACACCTAACGATTATCGAAAACTTTCAAAATATGATAAGAATATTATGTTTAAGATAAATATAGATACTGATGAAGATTCAGAATCTTTAAAACCTTATATTGAAAAATTAGTAGAACAACATAAGATCGAAAAATATGAAGATATACAATTAGATGAAGGAAAGATAAAGAAAGCTAAATCGTTTCAAAGCGTGATTCAAATTCAAACGATAGAAGAATTAAAATATACATTCCTTTATAACAAGTTAGATAAATTTGAATTTTCAAGAACAGAAGTTATTTTTTATATCGTGCCTACTCTTACAGAGATTTATAATGAAATGACATATGAAGACAAACGAAATATTGTAGAAATTATTATCAAAAAAGGACTGAGAGTTGCTTTTAATATTGATAGTTATAAAGTTATCGATAGTATAGGTGTTTGTTTTAGTGATGCGCAACTCAAACTTAAGAATAGTAAGCAAGACATACCTTACCCATACGAAGTTATTTCAGTCTTTAATTTGAATGATAAAGAAATTCGTGAAATCTATAAAGATATTATTAAGTTACAGAATTTAAATATTAATCATGTCATCGGTTTAGATATATCATGTTTAATAGATGATCCAGTGATGCTTAAAGCAATAGAATCTCAAATTAAAAGACTAAAATTTGAATATCTATTTATTGATAATGCGAAACTAACTACCTCTTACTTAACAGAGGGAAATGAAAGATTATTATTAAAAAATGAAATTCAAATAAAAAATCTAAAGGCAATAATAAATGAAGTTGATTTTGTGAAAGAGAAGATGTTTTTATTAAATGTAGAAAATCATCAGTTAATTAATGATAAGCATAATGATTTAAGTAATAGTGCTCCTTTAATCATTGAAACAATATCGTCCTTAACAGAATCTTTTACAGGTTTAGGTTTCAATCTATTTCATAATCCCAATCATTTTAATGCATTGCATTTATTTGATGCAAAAGGTTTTAAGACGACATTTGGATTAATATTTAATGAAATATCTATTTTGTTTAATCGAGATTTTGTAGATGCGAGCTACTATAAGAAAGTAGAGTTAGAAGATCGATATGTATTGTATTTATATGATTGGAGAGTCATCGAAAATGAATCTGCTGACGAAGAGTACGGAGATAGCAATGTATATATCAGTTTCAATGAAATGCCAACATATAAAAACCATTTAATTTTCATAGGAAAGATAAATAGTTATAGCGGCAATCTTAATCATTTAATTTCAAAAGATTTAAGAAATAAGTATGAATGGACGAGTCAATTTTTAGATACAGTTGATTACTACTTTAAACCTAAAATTGAAATTATTGAACATGATTTTACCCAATGTTCACTAGAAATTAACTTAGGCTATAATTCATTTTATATGATTACAATTTTCAAGGAAGAATATAAAGTGAAAAAGACATTGCACAACTCAATTTAAATTTATCGGTAATTTTGACAACAGATTAAAAACAAATAGGAAAGACAGATTTTTAGATATTTAGGATAATGTTGTTATATGTTGTCTGTTTATATTTGGGGGTGCAAGTCTTTTGAATAAAGAAAAGTTAGAAAAGTTATTTGAATTTTATAAACAATATAAAGCATTGTCTGAATATATAGATCAAAAATATAAATTGACTCTTAATGATTTAGCAGTACTAGACTTGGCAGAAAAAAATTGTCAAAAAGATCAAATGTTAATGCAAACATTTTTAAAAATTGCTATTTCAGAATTAGAATTGAGTAGAACTAAATTATTAGTATCAATTCGTAAACTGATTGAAAAAGGTAAGTTAAATAAAGTCAGATCGACAGAAGATGAAAGAAAAATATATTTATATATGAACCAAGACAACATGAAAGAATTTAATGCTTTATTCGATGATGTTGAAGAATATTTAAATATTTAGAATTCTACATATAAGTTAGTTCCTAATTGATAGGAGCTAATTTTTTTATGCTTTATTTTACTTTTTACTTTATGAACGGTGAGGTTTATTCTTAATGATATATTGATACAATGTAAGAGGTATATTAACGACTAAAAATCATGTATAATATAGAATGTTAATTATAGAGAATGAAAGCGAGATGACCATAATGGGACGTAAGTGGAATAATATTAAAGAAAAAAAGGCTCAAAAAGATAAAAATACAAGTAGAATATATGCCAAATTCGGTAAAGAAATATATGTGGCAGCTAAATCAGGTGAACCCAATCCTGAATCTAACCAAGCCTTACGTTTAGTATTAGAACGTGCTAAAACATATTCAGTACCTAATCACATCATTGATAAAGCAATAGATAAAGCTAAAGGTGCTGGAGAAGAAAACTATGATCAGTTAAGATATGAAGGTTTTGGTCCTAGTGGTTCAATGATTATTGTTGATGCGCTTACAAATAATGTGAATAGAACTGCTTCAGACGTACGAGCTGCTTTTGGTAAAAATGGCGGTAATATGGGTGTATCTGGATCAGTAGCATATATGTTTGACCATACTGCTACTTTCGGTATTGAAGGTAAATCAGCAGACGAAGTATTAGAAGAATTAATGGAACAAGATGTTGATGTTAGAGATGTCATTGATGATGATGGTTTAACAATTGTTTATGCGGAACCAGATCAATTTGCTCAAGTTCAAGATGCATTACGTCAATCTGGTGTTGAAGATTTCAAAGTTGCTGAGTTTGAAATGTTACCTCAAACAGATATTGAATTATCACCAGAAGACCAAGAAACTTTTGAAAAACTTGTAGATGCATTGGAAGACTTGGAAGATGTTCAAAATGTATTCCATAATGTGGATTTAAAATAATGAAAAACGCACAGTATTGGATTGATTCGTTGAATTTAACCCCTCATCCAGAAGGTGGTTATTTCAAAGAAAGTATACGTCAACCATCAACAGAGACAAATAGAGCTGCATTTAGCAGTATATACTTTTTGTTAACACCCAATGATATTTCACATTTCCATCGTATAGATGCAGATGAGGTTTGGTATTATCATGATGGTCAATCATTAACGATTCATATGATTACACCTGATGGTAAATATGAATCTGTGCAGTTAGGACCTAATATAGAAGATGGTGAGGTAATGCAATATACAGTTCCAAAAAGAACAATATTCGCATCTTCACTTGAACATGATGAAGGATTTTGTTTAGTAGGTTGTATGTGTCAGCCGGCATTTGAATATGAACAATTTGAGTTGTTTGAAAGAAATGAATTAAATCAAATGTATCCTGAACATCAAACTGTAATAGATAAATATGCATTAAAACATAAATAATTAAATAATTGCATTCAGCATACCTATGTGAAATAGATTAGTTCACATAGGTATCTTTTTTTATACTTTTAATTAACAAAATATTGTAAATATGAATAATGTAAAATTGATATTTATGTGTAATCATTATATATATTAGGATTCATATTAAATTAAATCATAGTAATTTAGTCGTTTTAAAGTAAATTTTCTCGATATGTAGTAGAATATAGTTAAATGAATTCACGAAAATATGACCTAATTTAGCATATGATGACATAATAGAACCATTTTTATATAATGAAAACAAGGAGTTGGTGACTGTGAAAGTAAAATATATAGACAAACGTCACTGGCGTCGCCTGATCGAGAGAGAATATACAGAGGTTAAAGTTAATAATAATAGATTTAAAGGTATTATAGGCTTGGTCACGATGAAGAAAGTACGTGAACCTTTAGAGGTGACGGTAGTTGGTCAAAATATAATAGTCGCAGATGATAATTATAAATGGTTACAAATATTACCGGAAAAAAAGAGATATAGTTTAACCGTTATGTTTGATGATAAGGGGAATCCATTAGAATACTATTTTGATATCAATATTAAAAATATTACTCAAAAAGGAAATGCACGTACTCTAGATTTATGCTTAGATGTATTGGTATTACCTGATGGTTCATACGAGTTAGTTGATGAAGATGATTTATTATTTGCATTACAAAATGGGCAAATTAGCCAAAAACAATATCATGAAGCATATATTATTGCACATCAATTAATGATTGAAATAGTTGAAAACTTTGATGATGTTCAAAGTAAAGTTATGAAATGTTATCACAAAATAAATCAAAAATATAAGAAAAATAAACACAATCATCCATTTAAAAATAAAAAGCCACAGCGAGTTAAACAACACGATAAAAAATAAGAATGATTTTCTCAAACAAAATAAATATAACAAACATCATTGATTATAGGATTTTACGGAAACGGTATATTTTAGGGGGACACTATGAAAATTGATGATTATCGTTTATTAATAACATTAGACGAAACAAAAACATTACGTAAAGCAGCAGAAATATTATATATTTCACAGCCAGCTGTCACACAACGGGTAAAAGCAATTGAAAGTTCATTTGGTGTAGACGTTTTTATTAGAACGAAAAAGCAACTCATAACAACAACTGAAGGTGCAATGATTATTGAACATGCACGCGATATGTTAAAGAGAGAGCGTTTATTCTTTGATAAAATGCAGGCGCATATTGGGGAAGTTAACGGAACGATCTCTATTGGTTGTTCTTCTTTAATAGGTCAAACACTATTACCAGAAGTATTAAGCTTATATAATACTCAATTTCCTAATGTTGAAATTCAGGTACAAGTTGGGTCTACTGAACAAATTAAGGCAAATCATAGAGACTATCACGTCATGATTACTAGAGGAAACAAAGTCATGAATTTATCCAACACACACTTATTTAATGACGATCATTATTTTATCTATCCTAAAGATAGACGTGAAGAGGTTGGAAAGTTGCCTTTTATAGAATTTCAAGCTGACCCAATTTATATAAATCAAATTAAACAATGGTATAACGATAATTTAGAACAAGACTATCATGCGACCATTACCGTTGACCAAGTTGCCACTTGTAAAGAAATGCTAATTAGTGGTGTGGGTGTAACTATATTACCTGAAATAATGATGAAAAATATTGATAAAAATATGTTTGGATTTGAAAAAGTGACGATTGATAATGATCCACTTATTCGTTCGACTTATATGAGTTATGATCAAAGCATGTTACAGTTACCACAAGTAGATTCATTTGTTAATTTAATGTTGAACTTTATACGTTAAATAAGATGAGTTGATTCATATAATGAATAGAGGTTAGTCATATGTTTAAAGAATTACTATATATAAAGAATTATAAGTTGTTTGTTTTGAACATGTTGTTATTAGGTATGGGTATCGCTGTAACAGTACCCTACCTTGTTTTGTTTGCGACAAAGGATTTAGGTATGACCACCAAACAGTATGGTGTGTTACTAGCATTAGCAGCTATAAGCCAATTTACAGTTAATTCGATTATTGCAAGATTTTCAGATACTCATAACATAAATAGAAAATATCTTATAATTACAGCATTAATGATGGGAGCAATTAGCTTTTCCATTTATTTCTTTGTAAAAGATATCTTATTATTTATAATCCTTTATGCTTTATTCCAAGGTTTATTCGCTCCGGCAATGCCACAACTTTATGCATCTGCGAGAGAATCTATTAACGTTTCAAGTTCGCGTAAAAATGCTAAATTTGCTAATACAGTATTACGTTCAATGTTCTCACTAGGCTTCTTATTTGGTCCATTTATTGGCGCGCAACTAATTGAATTGAATGGTTACTCAGGTTTATTTGGCGGAACAGTTTCTATTATTTTATTTACATTAATTTTACAAGTGTTCTTCTATAAAAATTTAAACATCAAACAACCTATTACTCAGCAACAACACGTTGAGAAGGTAGCGCCTAATATGTTCAAAGATAAGACACTATTGATCCCGTTTTTAGCTTTTATTTTATTACATATTGGACAATGGATGTATACAATGAACATGCCTTTATTCGTAACTGATTATCTTCACGAAAAGGAAGGCTACGTTGGTTATTTAGCAAGTTTATGTGCAGGTTTAGAAGTACCTTTTATGGTCGTTTTAGGCGTATTATCTACAAAACTCCCAACACGTACGTTACTTATTTATGGTGGTATATTCGGCGGGGCTTTCTATTTTAGTATTAGTTTATTTAAAAATTTCTATATGATGTTGATTGGTCAATTATTTTTAGCCTTTTTCTTAGCTATATTATTAGGAATTGGCATAAGCTACTTCCAAGATATTTTACCGGATTTCCCAGGTTATGCTTCAACATTATTTGCCAACGCAATGGTTATTGGGCAGTTATGTGGTAACTTATTAGGTGGTATGATGAGTGGATGGGTTGGCTTGGAAAATGTTTTCTATGTGTCAGCAGGATCATTGTTCTTAGGGATTATATTAATCTTTTTAACGAAAGATCAAAAAATTACTATATCAGATATGGAGTAGTTAATAATGACGGTATTATTATGGAGTTTAATTACAATTGCATTTATTTTAGCTTTTGTCGGTTTAGTTAAACCGGTCATTCCTTCAGTTTTAGTCTTATGGGTAGGTTTTCTTATTTATCAATTTGGATTTCACAACGGAAGGTTATCTTGGGTGTTCTATATCGCAATGGTTATTTTTACCATTTTGATATTCTTAGCTGATTTTCTAATGAATAAATACTTTGTTGGAAAATATGGTGGATCTAAATTTGGTGAATATGGGGCTATTATTGGCGTGATCATTGGATGCTTTGTAGTTCCGCCATTTGGTATTATCATTGTACCGTTTGTACTTGTAATTATTATCGAGTTAATACAAGGGTATGATTTGAAAAAAGCGATTAAAGTAAGCTGTGGATCGATTATTGCGTTTTTAGCCAGTACAATTGCTCAAGCTATTGTGATGTTTATTATGGTGATATGGTTTATTGTAGATGTTTTTATATTAAATTAGTGAGAATAAATAAGAAGGCAATTTCTATAATTATTAGTAGAAATTGCCTTCTTATTTATTTCAAAGATGTTAAATTCAATTAGAAAATGTGGCCATCAATTCGTGAACATTACATAATCGTATTTGAATTTTTATTAAAATAGTGATGATCAATATAAAATGAAATAGGTGTGATAATGGCGGAAATAATAATAAATGACCAATTACTAACATTGATATAAGGACCAAATGCTAAAAAGGATTGAGGTATAAAAAATACATAAAACAATGCGACAATTAATAGCGCAATTACGGCATAAGTTAATAACCATACCCAATTTGAATTATTAAAGCATTGTAACTGAATCGTTTTAAATATCATCCATATAAATAAGAAAATGATAAATAAGCCAACTATCACTGTAATAGGAAATGTATATAGATAAAGATAGTTACTATCTCCACCAATAAAGAAACCTATAAACCCTTTTAAGAAACAGAAAATACCAATTAGTAATACGAAATGTTGATAAATATATTTAAAGATATTCTTTACTGTTTCATTTGGAAGTTCTTTTAATTGCTTTTTGGCATGCATTTTAGGATTATGGTTAAAGAATTCCATAGCTAACATACCTTTACCTTCTGCACTGATTAAGTGTTTTAATATGCGATTCAACATCACTTCTGAATCATGTGGGTTTACACTTAAATCAGAACGAATATATATCATGTAGTTTTCAAAAATTTCTCTATCCGTATTATTTAAACGTAAAGACTTCACATTATTCTCTTTAGCTAATTGAGCTGTAGACTTCATGAGTGCATAAGCGCTCCTTTAAAAATAATTTTAAGTAAGACTTACCAATACATTAAATTGATAATTTTATTATGCTTAATCATACCATAGAAATACAATGATTATAATATGAAATACAGGAGTAAATGATGAGACAGTTGAATTTGAGTAATCAAAAGTTAATTAACGAGGTAGCAACGATACACGAAAAATTATTAGAATCTCAAGAAGCAAATTATAAAGCAACAAGTACATCGATTGCATTAAGAATTGAAATGATTAATGCTAGATTACGGCATTGCCAAGATATGATATTAATAATTGAAGATAATCAAGAACTACAAGCATTAATTTGGGGGCATTTTGAAAAACAAACTAAGGTTGTGACAATTGAATTATTGTTTGTATATCCTAAATATCGGCGTCAAGGTTTTGCACGACAATTAAAGTTAGCAATAGAAGATTGGGCCATGAAAGAAGGAGCCCAAACAATACAAAGTACAATAAATACGAAAAATCAAGCTATGTTAAACTTGAATCACCAAATAGGCTATGAAGATACACATATTAAAATGAAGAAAGATTTAAAGTAGAAAAATGATTAAATTATTATTTCATGATAAAATGAATTATATTTATAACTGTTTTTAAAGGAGTTTAACATGAAAAAGTGGATTGTATTATTTTTATCTGCAACGCTAATGTTATCCGCATGTGGCAAAAGTCAGGAGAAAGCGACATTAGAAAAGAGTGTAGATAAATTAGAAAAAGAAAACAAATCATTAAAATCACAAAAGAAAAAGTTAAATAAACAAAAAGACGATTTAAAAGATAAACAAGATAAATTACAAAAAGAAGTTGATAACTCTGCTTCAAGTCAATCAACTAGTTCTGATAATAGTGATGATAAGGATACTAATAAAAGCGAGAAGAATAAAACATCTTCTAATTAAGAACAACATTAAAGAAGTAACAAATTTTAAATCAGAACAGAACCAGCAATAAATCTAATCAAAAGCATCATCTTCAACAGAATAGAATATGATATGATTAAAATATCAACTTAATATCGTCTTGAACGTAAAGTTTGATATACGAAAAAAATGGGTATAGTAATGGATAAATATATATAATAAAAATAAACTATAAAGATTAATATGATTATTGTCATCATTTTCAAAAATGTGAAGAGGAGAGAAGAGCCATGCATGAACAGGATTTTAGTATTTTAGAGGGAAAAGCGCTAACGCTACCAGAATTAGGTAGAGAATTAGAAAATATTACAGGTAGACATGTTGTTGATTCTACAGGTGAAATTAAACGTGTAATTGCGCACTTGCCTAATTTTGAATCAGATACAGATACATTTGTTGCAACATATCACTTAGATCATCAGAATGATTTTATTGATGCTACATTTACAGCACCAAAAAATCAACGTGATCATTTAAAAGAAATTCCAGTTAATATTGAACTTATCAGTTATATAACTAAAAGCTAAATCAAAATTTTAATAAACGAATTATAGCGCGATGTGAATCTTACTGTTTCATAGCGCGTTAATTTTATTATAAAATGTATATAATGATGTATTTACGTAGTAATGGAGTGTAAAAAATGGTTGTTTATATTGAAACTGAGCGCTTGAAATTACGAGATTGGGAAGAAAAAGACTTATTACCTTTTCAAAAAATGAATGCTAACCCACAAGTCAGAAGATACTTCCCAAGTTTATTGAGTTATCGTCGTTCTGAATTAGATATGAAAAAAATGGACCAAATTATTAAAGATTATGGTATTGGTCTATTCTCAGTAGAGCTGAAAGAAACGAATGAATGGCTTGGCTTTATAGGATTAAATTATATTCCTAAAGATAGTGAGTATCCATTTAAAGAATTACCACTTTATGAAATAGGGTGGCGTTTGATTCCTGAAGTTTGGGGAAATGGTATTGCCACTGAAGGTGCAGAAGCGGTACTTAAATTTGCTAAAGAAAAAGACATTTCTAAAGTCTATAGTTTTACTGCTGAAACAAACCTACCTTCAAGAAAAGTCATGGAAAAAATAGGAATGTCATTTTATGATCATTTTGAATTCCCTAACTTGAGTAAGTATCATCCTTTGAAAAGACATGTGAGATATGTGATTGATTTAGATAAATAATTGAAATAACCCCACTCGAAATTATTTTTTGAATAAATTCTAGTGGGGTATTTTGGTTTTAACAGAAATTATTTAATCATAAGTACGAACGCCTAAAGGTTTATAATTGAGTAAACCTTCAAGTAACGCTTCTTTAGTATCGAAGAGTGGAGCGAGTTGACGATATTTTTCATCAATAAATCCTTCTTTAATCATATGATCGATTAACCCTTGTAATGGTTCAAAGAAACCATTGATATTGTATACGCCAATTGGTTTTTGATGAATACCAATTTGAGCCCAACTATACATTTCAAAGAATTCTTCTAGTGAGCCGGCACCACCCGGAGCCATAACAAAAGCATCAGCAAGCTCAGTCATTTTATTTTTTCTTTCATGCATTGAATCCACTAAAATAAGTTCACTTACTTTTTGGCTAGTAATTTCTTTTTCATCAAGCATTTTTGGCATTACACCAATAGCTTTACCACCATGGTCTAAAACGCCATCTTGAATAGCGCCCATAATACCCACAGATCCAGCTCCGAAAACTAATTCGTAACCTTTTTCAGCCATATATTTACCTAGTTCATATGCTTCTTTAACGTATGTGTCATCTTTTCCTTTGCTTGCGCCACAATAAACTGCAATTTTCTTCATTATGTACCTCCATTAAAGTTGATGTAAAAGCTTATTAAATTGTTGTTCAAAGTGTTGTTTATCCTGTTTCGTAAATGGGGGAGGTCCTTTATGTCTGCCTCCTTGCTTACGAATTTGAGCATTAATATAACGTTGGTCTAGCAATTGTTGAATATTATCATTATTAAATATAAATCCTTTATGGTGCATGACATACTTTACTTTGTTGAGTAATAGACTAGCTAGACCATAATCTTGTGTAATAACGATATCTTCTGAAGATGATAATTGGACAATTTTATAGTCTACCGATTCAGGACCATCATCCACATAGACAGTATTTACATGTTTAGGTTCAATTTGATTTGAGAAGTGACTAAAACTACGTATAATTGTAACAAAAATGCCTGTCCCTTGTGTTAAATCAATCACTGAATTAACAACTGGACAAGCATCTCCGTCAATAATAATGCGTGTCATGAAAGATTAAGCCTCATTATTATTTTCTTTATTTTGTTTAACTACACTTTTAGCTGTGTAATCTTTATATTTTTTAAATTCTTTTTTTCTAGATTTGTCGGCTTCTTCACGTAGTTTATCTTCTTCTTTATGGCGTTTTTCGATTTGTTTTTGAAGCTTTTTCTCCATCTTTTTAGCTTCTTTACGATTTTCTTTTTCTAACTTTTCGCCTTTTTTCTCAGTTTTTTCATCAAGCTTACCTGGTGTTAATCCTACTTTTTCTTCGTATTTTTGAGTTTTCTTCATATCTTTAATACGTTGTTTTTCGTTTTCTTCACGTTGTTTATCTTCTTCTTTGTGACGTTTTTCAATATTTTTTTGAAGCTTTTTATCCATTTTGTCTGCTTCTTTGCGATTTTGCTTCGCTAATTTTTCGCCTTTTTTCTCAATATAAGCTGGGTCATTTTCTTTAGCGATTTTTTTCAATTCACGTTTATTATCAAATTCTTGTTTCTTGTCACCAACGTATGTCTTAACGTCAGAAGTCTTGTTAGAAATAGCAGATGTTGTTTTAGATGCTGCTCTAGATGTAGCATCAGTCGCTTTTTTAACATCAGGATGATCTTTTATTTTTTTACGTTCTACGACTAACGGAACGATGATGATAGGTAAAACATTAATTGCTGTTTTTATGAGTTTCTTTTTGTCCATACTCGTTGCCTCCATTAATTTTTACTATTTTTATCCATACCCTATGATACATGAAAATAAACTACTGTTGGTAAAAATAATGTACGAAATTTGGTTTGAAAGATAATTTTGTTAAAGGGCGTGATTTAAAATTAACATTGTATTATTTATTAATGTTAAGTAAGAAAAAACCGTTGAGAAAAGTAACTTGTTCTCAACGGTAATTAGTCTTAAAAATGTTTAATTAGATACCTTTACCTATACCAAAACCGAAATAAAGGATAGCTATGACAACTACTAATATAATTCGATAAATTGCAAACGGTACTAATTTGATTTTATTAATAAGATGTAAGAATGTTTTAATTGCTATTAAACCTACAATAAATGCAGCTAAGAAACCTAATAAATAAAATGGAATATGCGCTAAATGAATATATTCATAATGTTTTAATAAAGATAATCCGCTTGCTGCAAGCATGATTGGTACTGACATGATAAATGTGAAGTCAGATGCCGCTTTATGGTTCATTTTCATTAAGACACCAGTTGAAATCGTTGAACCAGAACGACTGAACCCTGGCCACATAGCAATGGCTTGAGAAATACCAATAACGAATGCTTGGAAATAATTAATTTGATCTACAGTTTGTGGATGAGTTACTTTTTCAGAATACTTATCAGCGATAATCATGTAGATTGCACCTAGGAAAAGACCAATCATAACTGTTGGTACACTAAATAAATATTTTTCAATGACATCATCAAATAAGAAACCTAAAATACCGGCTGGAATCATACCTACTAAAACATGCATCAAATTCAATCTTTTTGGTTTTGAACGACGTCCAGTAGTCGCTTGTTGCTCAGGTTGATGTTTCCCAATATGTAATATTTCAAAGAAACGTTCTCTGAACACCCATGCTGCCGCAAATATAGAACCTAATTGAATAACAACTTTAAAGGTGAAAGCTGATTGCTCACCTAAAAATTTAGTGGACTTTAACCACATATCATCAACAAGAATCATATGTCCTGTAGAGGAAACAGGAGCAAATTCAGTTAGACCTTCTACGATACCTAAAATAAGCCCCTTGATTAATTCAAGTAATAACATAATGTACCTACTTTCATATATTAAATGTTTTTTTGACTATTTCAAATTCACCATATAATAATAGCATACTCATTTCAAAGCACGCTACAAATAGTAATAACACTAGACCAAAGTATGAGAAAGATTTGTCGTCATATAATTGTCAAAAGCACTATCGTTGTACATTAATCTTTCAATCTTTAATATAGAGATTATAATAAAAATCAGGTGAATATCTAGTGAAAAAATTAATGCAATTAGTATTTAAGTATAAAATTTATCCTGCATTAATGCTAATAGTATGTATATTGTTAGCATTATTTGTAGTTTTACAGAATATAGCAATAGCAGACTTTTTAAATATAATGTTATTTAAAGTAAAACAATCGCCAATGATTATACTCAGTTTTATTTTTGTAGTATTGATGATACGTGCAACTTTGAATTTTTGTAATCAATTATTAGGTAACCGTTTATCTATTAAAGTTAAACATGACTTGCGTCAACGAGTGATTCACCACCAATCAACACAATCAGTTGGTGAGGAAATGACACTTTTAACAGAGACAATAAATGGTATTGCGCCATTTTATCAAAGTTACTTGCCGCAAGTATTTAAGTCAATGATGATTCCTTTAGCTATTATGATTGCGATGTGCTTTGTTCATTTAAACACAGCATTGATAATGATCATAACTGCACCATTCATTCCATTATTTTATATTATATTTGGGTTGAAAACTCGTGATGAATCTAAGGATCAAATGACTTATTTAAATCAATTTGGACAACGATTTCTCAATATGACACAAGGGTTAATCACTTTGAAATTATTTAACCAAACAAAACAAACAGAAAATAAAATCTATGAAGATAGTACACATTTTAGAGATTTAACAATGAAAATTTTGAGAAGTGCATTTTTATCAAGTTTAATGTTAGAGTTTATCAGCTTATTAGGAATTGGACTTGTAGCATTAGAAGCAGCACTGAGTCTCGTTGTTTTTCATACGATTGATTTTAAAACAGCAGCAATCGCTATTATTTTAGCTCCAGAATTTTATAATGCCATTAAGGATTTAGGACAAGCGTTTCATACGGGCAAACAAAGTGAAGGTGCAAGTGATGTTGTATTTGAATATTTAGAAAGTACATCAGAAAATGGTGTACTTATAAATTATTATCATACAAACCAATCCCCACTTATAAGCTTAAGCAATGTCATGTTTAAATATAGTAATGAAAAGGGGAATGACTTCTCAATTAATCGTGTCACTCTCGATATTAATGAACATGAACACATCGCATTAGTTGGACCAAGTGGGGCAGGTAAAACGACTTTTGCTAAATTAATAAGTCAATCTCTTAAACCTACAGAAGGTCATGTCTCATATAAATATGATCAAATGCAAATAGGTATTTTAAGTCAACGTCCATACATTTTTACTGCCTCAATTAAAGATAATATTTCAATGTTTAATGACGTTAGTGAAGATATTATTTTAGAAGCATTAGAGCAAGTGCAATTAAAAGAAAAGGTACAATCATTAAAAAATGGAATCCATACGCTAATTGGTGATGGTGGAGAAATGTTATCTGGTGGGCAGATGAGAAGAATTGAATTGTGTCGTTTACTTGTAATGGAACCAGACTTAGTCATACTTGATGAACCAGCAACTGGTTTAGATATAGAAACGGAACAAGTGATTCAAAGCGTGATGCATCATCAATTTAAAGCAACGACGCAACTTATAATTGCTCATAGAGACTCCACAATTAGACAAGCAACACGACGTTTATATATACATGATGGTGAGATTATTAAAGATGATAAAAATATTTCAGTTAATGTTAAAGAAAATGGTGATGAATCATGAAGTCACGAATTCAATTTAAAATTGATAAAGATTTAGTAATAGCAATAGCTATAGGTGTCGTGGGGAGTTTAGTTGCTTTAGCGATGTTCTTTCTAAGTGGATATATGGTTACTGAAAGTGCGTTAGGAGCTCCATTATATGCTTTAATGGTGTTAGTTGTTTCGGTTAAACTATTTGGTTTTTTAAGAGCGATATCTCGATATTATGAAAGATTATATTCTCATCGTACGACCTTTACTATGTTAAGAAATGTAAGAACACAATTCTTTAAAGGACTGGTTAGAGTAGTACCAGATGTTTATCGAAAATATAATTCTAGCGATTTAATTTCACGTATGGTAAGTAGAGTAGAAGCATTACAAAACATATACTTAAGAGTTTATTATCCGCCTATTGTCATAGGAATAACTGCATTGATAACGATAGCAGTGTATTTATTCATCTCCCCAGCACATGCAATATTAATTGCAGCGAGTATGATATTGACATTATGGCTTGTTCCATTTTTAAGTGCTAAAAGGGCACGTAAATTGAAGACAGTAGTATCACACCAACAAAGACAATTTTTAACAAGATTTTTTGATTATCGTGAAGGATTTCAAGAATTACAACGCTTTAATAAGGACGAAGATTATAAGAATGATGTATTACAACATTTACAACAATATGATGCATTGCAAAGTAAAGAACAGGGATTTTTAACTGTTTATGATTATTTACTAAATATCATTGCTATGGTATCAATTTTTGCTACATTAGTTTTGGGCGCTATTCAAGTCCATACACACTCTTTAGATGTTGTATATTTAACCAGTATTGTATTAATGATATTAACTTTGTTTGAACAAGCTGTACCAATGAGTAATGTAGCTTTTTATAAAGCAGATACAGATCAATCGTTATCAGAAATTAATGAAGTTATTCAAAACGATGATATATCCAAAGAACATCTATATACAGATTTAGACAAAACTAATGAACATGATTTATATGAAGTAAAAGATGTAACATTTAAATATGACAATCAAGAACTATCAGTATTGAATCATGTTTCATTTCATATTAAAGAAGGTGAACGTGTCGCTATTATCGGTCCATCTGGTAGCGGTAAGAGTACGCTATTACATGTTTTGTTAGGATTATATCAAGTAAGCAGCGGACAGGTAATGTTAAATCAAACAGAGGTATTTCAAATTAAAGAGGAAGAAAAATATCATCAAATCAATGCATTACTACAATCACAACAATTATTCGACGGAACCATCAAAGATAATTTATTGACAGATTGTGATGAAGATGATATGCGGCATACGTTAAAAGCGTTAAATTTGAGCCATTTAGCTTTAAATCAGGAAATAACAATGGATGGAGATACTTTATCAGGCGGAGAAATTCAACGATTAAGCATGGCACGTTTATTATTAAGAAATCAAACTAATATTTGGATTTTAGATGAGCCAACTACTGGTCTAGATACTGATCATACGGATCAATTGATGACATTAATTGATAAACAAGCTAAAACATTAATTGTTGCTACGCATGATTTACGTTTATTACCATATTTTGATAAAATTTTAATTATGATAGACGGTGAAATCAAAGAAGCAGGTAGTTATCATTCACTTATCCAAAATAAAGGATATTTATATAAAATAACTCAATTGAACCAATGAGTAAAAATGTGATTGATAGTTTCTAGAAAAATAAAAATGCTCTAAAGCACTGAGATGTACTTTAGAGCATTTTTATACTTTGAAAGTGTTTGATTCTAACCTTTAACTTTAAATTACCATGACAAAAGCTTAATTAATTATCTTTAGCTTCATTAAATGCATCAATGACTTTACCTAAAAGACGGTTAAGTTCATCCACTTCTTCAAGTGATAATGATGAAGCAGTTGCAACTTTTTCAGAAGCATTGCTAAGTTCGGGTCTAATTTTTTCGCTTTTATCAGTCAAGTGAATAAATACTTCACGTTGATCGACTTCGGAACGTTCACGTTTGATTAAATCAACTTGTTCCATTCGTTTTAATAGTGGGGATACTGTACCAGTATCAAGTGCTAGTTCAGTCACAACCTTTTTAACATTTACGGGAGATTCATCCCATAAAATTGTTAATACAAGGAATTGTGGGTAAGTTAAATTGTACTTTTTAAAGACTTTGTTTGAATAGTAGCGATTTACTTGTCTTTGTGCATTATACAAACTAAAGCATAGTTGCTCTTTTAAATTATGTTGATCAGACATTAAAGTTCTCCTCCAGACATTCTATCCGTTTTTCTCTCTATTCGGATTGGAATCCGTCTATGTTGTGCGGAATATAATTCACAACACACTGTGATTCAATGTCATGCTAAAATTAAAGTATGTTTAAAGTTTAGAAGATATCTATCGTTAAATCAAGCAAAAAGATAATTAAATATTTATGTTATCATTTTTAAAAATACTTGTAATAGAAAAGGAATTTTACAATGAAAAATAATAAATCTAGAAAAATATCAATTTCTATCATAAGCGGTTTTTTAGGTAGTGGTAAAACTACGTTACTGACACATTATATTAGTGAATTATTAAAAATTGATGAGAAAATTAAAGTGATTATGAATGAATTTGGCTCATTTGATGTAGATAGTCAAAATTTAGATTCAAATATAGAAGTACGATCAATTATTAATGGTTGTGTGTGTTGTGACTTAAAAACTGATTTAATTAATCAAATTCAATCTTTAATTCAAAAAGATGATTGTAATCATATTATTATAGAAGCAACAGGAGTCGCTAATCCTATCGAAATCTTTGCTGCATGTCAAGATCCAACCATAGTTGATAATATAGACATGCCACAAATTATAAGTGTAGTGGATGTTGAAAGATTTTTAAATAGGAATGATTACACTAGTTCCACACAAACGTTAATGGAAGAGCAACTTGAAATGAGTGATTTATTAGTCATTAACAAAATGGATTGCGTTGATTCTGAAGAAATAAATAAAATAGAGAACGAAATAAATAAAATTAATCCGAGTGCACCGCATATTTTGACTACTTATGGAAAGTTTGACATCAGTCAACTTCGAAACCAAACAGATAAAACAACAAAACTTCATCAACATCACCATCATCACGGTATTATTAGTATGAAATATACGTTTACTAGTCCTATTGACCGACAATTATTTTACCAATTTATTATGCAATTACCGAAAAATGTATTGAGATTAAAAGGTTATTTAAAATTTAGAGACAATCCTAATGAAACAATTGAGTTTCAATATTCATATGGTTTGCCAGACTTTGGGGCTATAGCTAAAGAAATGCCATTAACGATAGTGATTATAGGGGAACATATAGATGTAAATCGACTCAGAAATAAATTGGATATGTTACAATTTACTTAATTTAAATTTCAACTGTTCCTAACTGAAGTGAATACATTATAAAAAATAAGGGTCGTGATTATAATGGAAAGAACACAAATTAACCAATATGTTCATTTTTCAAAAATTGTGCAAGGATTTTGGCGGGCTAATGAATGGCAACTATCAGATCAAGCATTAAATCGTTTTATTAATCAACTTGTAGAACGTGGTATTACAACTATGGATCATGCAGATATTTATGGCGATTATCAAAATGAAACGCTTTTTGGTAAAGCATTAAAATTATCACCACAATTGCGTGAACAAATACAAATTGTTTCAAAATGCGGTATTGTTTTACCATCTGAAACTCAAACATTTACAGATGGACACCGATATGATCATAGCCACCAACACATTATTAAGTCAGTAAATCATTCATTAGAACGATTAAATGTAGATTATTTAGATAGTTTATTGATTCATAGACCGTCACCATTAATGAATCCCGATGAAATTACAGATGCTCTAAAAGAATTGGTTAATGAAGGTAAAATTAAATCATTTGGAGTATCTAACTTTAATGAAACGCAATATGATTTATTAAAACAAAGTCTTAATCATGATAAGTTGCACATTAGTATCAATCAACTTGAATTGTCACCATATCAAACAGATATACTACATAATGGTGTAATGGATAAAATGTATCAAAATCAAGTTAAAGTGATGGCTTGGAGTCCTTTTGCGGGAGGTAAGCTGTTTGATACTTCTGACGATAAAAGTAGACGCCTCATGTCAGTCATTGAACCTTTAGCAAATAAATATCAAGTGAACGTTTCTGCTATTATGATAGCTTGGTTAATTAGACATCCTAATGAGGTGATGCCAATATTAGGAACACGATCTATTGAAAAAATTGATGCAGCTACTGCTGGATTAAATGTTGAATTAACTGATCAAGAGTGGTTTGATATATACACTGCGGCATTAGGTCGAGATATTTTATAATTAAATGTTAGGAAGGATTTATAAAGAATGAATAATGAAGATAAACGACAGAAACAACTTAAATTTGAACGTAATTTAATTATGATTCCTTATTTAATATTTGCAGTCATTGTACTATTATGCAATATTTTTTATCCCGAGATATTAGTGACAATGACCTTATTCGGATTGTTATTTGCGTATAATTTAGGACTACTTTTTATTGCATTTATACGTCACTTTAAACGTACACTCATATTAACGCTTGTGTTAACTATATTAAGCGGAGCAGCATTCTTTACGCTGTTATATGTTTTTGGTATAAATCATGAAATTTTTGGTCAAATTAAAAAATAAATTACACATACAACTAAAAAACTCTGATATTTCAATGTTATAATAATATTGAAATATCAGAGTTTTATTTTTTAATATTTAATGATTGGGGAGTGTGCAGGATGAATAAACGAAATAAGGTTTCGATTATTGGTGCAGGGCAAACTGGCTCTACATTGGCTTTTATTTTGGCTCAAAATGAAAGCGCTGACATAGTTGTTGTTGATAGACCACAGTCTGAAAATGTGGTTAAAGGTAAAGCGTTAGATACACTAGAAAGTGCTCCAATATTTAATTTTAATGTAGAAATTAAAGGAACTGCTGATTATTCTGAAATACAAGATTCAGATGTTGTAGTCATAACTGCAGGAATTGCTAGAAAACCAGGAATGAGTAGAGATGATTTAATACAAACTAATGAAGATATTGTTCACCTTAGTGCACAACAAATAGCTAAATATTCACCGAATGCCATTATCATAGTATTAACTAATCCTGTAGATGCTATGACATACTCTGCATTAGTTGCTTCTGGATTTTCTAAAAATAAAGTATTAGGACAATCCGGTGTATTAGATAGTGCGCGTTATCAAACATTCATTGCCAAAGAACTTGATGTGTCTGTTGAAGACGTACAAGGCTTAGTATTAGGTGGACATGGCGATACAATGGTGCCATTAATCAATTCTACTCAAGTCAATGGCATTCCAATAGCTGAATTATTAGAACAAAATATAATAGAACAGATTGTTGATAGAACACGCAAAGGCGGTGCTGAAATAGTTCAATTGTTAGGAAATGGTTCAGCTTATTATGCTCCTGCTGCAGCGGTTTATGAAATGGTTGAAACAATATTGAAAGATAAGCATCGTATATTAGCAGCAATTACGTATGCTCAAGGTAAATATGGATATGACGATATTTGTTTAGGATTACCTGTGAAATTAGGAAGAAATGGTGTGGAAAATATCGTTGAGTTGAATTTAAGTAATTCTGAACGTGAACAATTGGATAAATCAGCATTATCAGTGGAAAAGGTTAAAGAAACGCTTAAATACAAACTAAAATAATTCATTTCCAATTAAATTTAACATAGATTAAAATATTTAATTGAGTGTAGTTTAGTTAGTTGTATAATATTTATTTTGAAAATTGAGTATTATGTGTCTTTTGTAATTGGTTATATTGGATAAAGCGTTTTCTTGATATAATTTATAGTAACAAGATAATGATAATAAGGAGTAGGTGCACATGTCTAAAGCAAAACAATCCTCCCAGAATGTTCATAACCAACCAGGTAAGAAAGAGAAAAAAGGCTATAAGCCTATATGGATAATTGTAAGCTTTGTTATATTAATTGCCATTATACTTTTACCTACACCAGCTGGGTTGCCTATTATGGCTAAAATGGCTTTAGCTATTTTAGCATTTGCAGTAATTATGTGGGTGACAGAAGCGGTGTCTTACCCTGTTTCAGCGACGTTAATTTTAGGTTTAATCATACTGTTACTTGGGTTTAGTCCAGTTCAAAACTTATCAGAACAATTAGGTAATCCAAAAAATGGTGACGCTATTATAAAAGGTAGTGAGATGTTAGGGACTAATAATGCTTTAACACAAGCGTTTAGTGGTTTCTCTACATCTGCAGTAGCCTTAGTTGCAGCAGCATTATTTTTAGCAGCTGCTATGCAAGAAACGAAATTACACAAACGTTTAGCATTATTAGTATTATCTATTGTTGGAAATAAAACAAAGAACATTGTTATTGGTGCTATTCTTGTTTCCATAGTACTAGCATTTTTTGTTCCTTCTGCAACTGCAAGAGCAGGAGCTGTAGTACCTATATTATTAGGTATGATCGCAGCATTTAAAGTATCAAAAGAAAGTAAACTTGCTTCACTTTTAATTATTACATCTGTTCAAGCTGTTTCGATTTGGAATATAGGTATTAAAACAGCTGCAGCACAAAATATTGTTGCAATTAATTTTATTAACCAAAATTTAGGCCATGACGTTTCATGGGGCGAATGGTTCTTATATGCTGCACCATGGTCAATACTAATGTCTATTGCCCTTTATTTTATTATGATAAAAGTCATGCCGCCAGAACGAGAATCTATTGAGGGTGGGAAAGCGCTAATTAAAGAAGAATTAAATCAATTAGGTCCTGTAAAACCTCGTGAATGGCGTTTAATTATTATTTCAGTTTTATTATTACTATTTTGGTCAACTGAAAAGGTATTACATCCTATTGATTCTGCTTCAATTACATTAATAGCATTAGGTATTATGTTGATGCCTAAAGTTGGTGTAATTACTTGGAAAGGCGTAGAAAAGAAAATACCTTGGGGCACAATTATTGTATTTGGTGTTGGTATTTCATTAGGTAATGTATTGTTAAAAACAGGTGCCGCACAATGGTTAAGTGACCAAACATTCGGGTTGATGGGACTTAAAGGATTACCAATTATTGCGACAATAGCACTCATTACATTATTTAATATTTTAATACACTTAGGATTTGCGAGTGCTACTAGTTTATCTTCTGCATTGATTCCTGTCTTTATTTCACTAACATCTACGTTACATTTAGGAGATCAATCTATTGGATTTGTATTAATACAACAATTTGTTATTAGTTTTGGATTCTTATTACCAGTAAGTGCGCCTCAAAACATGCTTGCATACGGAACTGACACATTTACTGTTAAAGATTTCTTGAAATCAGGTATTCCATTAACTATTGTTGGATACATTCTTGTTATTATTTTCAGTTTAACTTACTGGAAATGGTTAGGTTTAGTATAAAAATATAGCTATAGGTTTTGTTTTATTTCTTGGGAAATATCAGAGCTATGATTTATAAGAGCTTGAGAGCAACTATTGTTCTCAAGCTTATTTTAATATTTGGATTTTTATTTACTTCATTATTATTGATTGCAGCATATATTTATTATTTTTAAATGTATTAATTAAACTCATAGTAGGGTATTAAACAAACTATAAAAAATAATAGGTGGTAACAATAGAATGAAAATAGGTGTTGTATTAAATCGAGTTTTTAGAATAAATCATAATCCATTATTAGCGTATATTTATCAGTGTTTAGATGATATTGAATCATGTGTGTTTATCATTCCTGTAGAGCAATTTGGAGATCATTCACAATTAAAAGAGACATTTTATAAAGGAACCTTAAAGAAATTTGTAAATGAATTACATAACAATCATATTTCAGTAAATATGATTGATTACGATCAATTAATTGAATTTTGTGAGTCACAAGAGTTGGATAAGGTTGTTATGGCTAGTGATATTATGAGTTATCATAAAGAAGAATATGACTATCCTCATCAAAAACAACATTTCAATAAAGCTTCAATTGTAGTCCAACCCATAAGAGTACAACATTATTTTAATCCGAAGAAAACATTTAATAATCAAGGCGAACCATATAAAGTGTTTACAAGTTTTTATAAAAAATGGCGCCCATACGTCATGCAAAGAAAAATAGATCAATACAAATTAAAAGATATAGCCAATAAAACATCAACGTCTGAAAAGAAATTGAAATTGGATGTTGAAGATAGAGGATTATCAGAAAAAGACGTTCAGCAACAATGGCAAAGTTTTTTAGAACATGATATTCAAAATTATGACTCAAATAGAGAATATCTTCCTGAAGTATTGACCAGTCAACTTAGCATTGCTTTGGCATATGGTCTTATTGATATTATTCAAGTATTTAATGATTTACTACAAGGTTATGACATGGATGAATCAAATTATGAAGCTTTTATAAGAGAGTTAATTTTTAGAGAGTTTTATTATGTATTAATGACGCAATATCCAGAAACTGCAAATGTAGCATTTAAAGAAAAATACCAACACATTGATTGGGTAAATAATGAACATCAATTTACAAAATGGAAAAATGGAGAAACAGGTTTTCCAATTATTGATGCTGCAATGGAAGAACTCAATCAAACTGGTTATATGCATAATAGAATGAGAATGGTAACCTCTCAATTTTTAACTAAAGATTTATTAATAGATTGGACATGGGGAGAAGCATATTTTAAAGATAAACTGATTGATTATGATAGTGCGTCTAATGTTCATGGATGGCAATGGTCTGCATCAACTGGTACAGATGCCGTGCCATATTTCAGAATGTTTAATCCGATGAGACAGAGTGAACGTTTTGATTCTAAAGCATTATATATAAAAAGATGGTTACCCGTTTTTAATGATGTCGATGCAAAGTTATTGCATGATACCAAGAAAAATCAAAAGAAATTGAAGCAGCAAGGGATTGAATTAGGTCAAGATTACCCTAAACAAATGGTGAATCATAACGATAGCCGCGAGCGAGTAATGTCATTATTCAAGTCATTGTCATAAAAAAAGTTGTTAATAGTAGTATTTTGAAGTGCAATATTCAAAATGTCATTACTATTAACAACCATGAGATTTTATTTAAGCCAAAATAAGCAAACGTACACTGCTACATATTCGAAAAACGTTAAAATATACATATATTTTAACCGTAATTTAACGCCTAATGGAACATTCCAATTAGGAAAACGTCGTTCATAATAAAAAACTTGTAAAATAAACAATCCTATTCCGAGAGGTAAAAACATTAAAATAATACTTTTAGCATAGCTAAACCCAATATCGTGAATAAAATGTCCGATAATGAGCTGCATAATTACAATAATTGCCAATAAGATAAGTAAGTTAAAAATCATTTTTGTAGTCGAACTCCTTTTACAAATAAAATGATTGCTGATTGCATGATGACCATTAATAATACAAATATAAATGTTTTAAGATTAAACACACTTATAACTTCGTAAAAGATTTTAAGGGGTTCATTGATTAAATAAACAGTATGAATTCTTAAAAAACGACCCATGTAAATGCCTAAACCATTTAAAAACATAAGAATAATAACTAATGCTCGGTTCAACCAAATATGTGTTGTAAAATGTAAGATTTCCATGAAAATCAATATCATAACATACATTGCTAAAAAGACACCTAGCATTAAATAAGTAAAGAAAATCCATTCTTTTAAGTTTAATCCAATTAAGAAGTTGAATTGAAATTGGTTTAAATGAATTAAATCAGTAATCATGTAAAAGGTATTTGGAACAAGTAATAAAAAGATCATTCCAAATATGACAAATAATGGCCATTCAAATTTTTTCATTGGTTTAAATAACTTTAATAATAAACACAATTCAAATGGAATATATGCTAAAAATAAATTTAAAGTCATAAAGTTGAATATTTTTGTTTCGAACAAGGATATAGTAAATAGAATGATAAAATAGATTCTTGCTATATATCGAGGTTGCATGATAAACACTACTTTCATAACATCGTTTTTGAAATTTGATTTAATATTTTTTCTTTTAAAGCGTAAAAAATATTTGAGTTTTAATAATATCGCTATGAGCAACAGTAATCAACTAAAAGAGTATGAAAGTTAAATATTTATTATAGTAAAATA
>NZ_RXWW01000041.1:5514-39193 GCF_003970495.1 Staphylococcus pasteuri | reverse complement strand
GAGGATACTTTAATAAATGTGTGTTGTTTATTGTTTATTAATTATGCATAATAATGTATCCAAAGATATACTTAGTGATATTTTTTCAATAAATATGCTTTTATTTATAAATAAGTAACAAAAACACAATTAACAATCGATGTGGTTCGAGTTTATTTCACTCCAATATTTGAATAAATATCAACCTAAGATATGAAATGAGTTATTTAAATTGCCATCACTCAATAAATACTTAGATTTTTAAATGAATATTTGATACAATTTAGTGATGAATGAGTAATAAGGAGGCTTTTATTTAATGACTAAAGTAACACGTGAAGAAGTTGAACATATAGCTAATTTAGCCAGACTTCAAATTTCTCCTGAAGAAACGGATGAAATGGCCAATACATTAGAAAGTATTTTAGATTTTGCTAAACAAAATGATAGTGCTGATACAGAAGGTGTAGAACCAACATATCATGTATTAGATTTACAAAATGTATTACGTGAAGATAAAGCTATCGAGGGCATTCCTCAAGAATTAGCATTAAAAAATGCAAAAGAAACTGAAAATGGACAATTTAAAGTTCCAGCCATCATGAATGAGGAGGACGCTTAAGATGAGTATTCGCTATGAGTCTGTTGAGAATTTATTAACTTTAATTAAAAATAAAGAAATTAAGCCATCACAAATAGTTAGTGATATTTATGATGCAATTGAAGAAACAGATCCAACAATTAAATCTTTCTTAGCTTTAGATAAAGAAAACGCAATGAAAAAAGCACAAGAATTAGATGAATTACAAGAGAAAGACCAAATGGAAGGTAAGTTATTTGGTATCCCAATGGGAATTAAAGATAATATCATCACAAAAGATTTAGAAACTACTTGTGCAAGCAAAATGTTAGAAGGTTTTGTACCAATTTATGAATCTACAGTTATGAACAAATTGCATAATGAAAATGCTGTATTAATTGGTAAATTAAATATGGATGAATTCGCGATGGGTGGTTCAACAGAAACATCTTATTTCAAGAAAACTGTAAATCCATTTGATCACTCAGCTGTACCTGGTGGATCTTCTGGTGGTTCAGCAGCAGCTGTAGCAGCAGGATTAGTACCATTTAGTTTAGGTTCAGATACTGGTGGTTCTATTCGTCAACCAGCTTCTTATTGCGGAATCGTAGGCATGAAACCAACTTATGGTCGTGTATCACGTTTTGGGCTAGTTGCATTCGCATCTTCATTGGACCAAATTGGACCATTAACACGTAATGTTAAAGATAATGCTTTAGTTTTAGAAGCAATTTCTGGAATAGATGCTAATGACTCTACTAGTGCACCAGTTGATGATGTAGACTTCACTTCTGAAATTGGTAAAGATATTAAAGGCTTAAAAGTAGCTTTACCTAAAGAATATTTAGGTGAAGGTGTTAGTGAAGATGTTAAAAAATCAGTTAAAAATGCTGTAGAAACATTAAAATCACTAGGTGCTGAAGTAGAAGAAGTATCATTACCAAATACTAAATATGGTATACCATCATATTATGTAATTGCATCTTCAGAAGCATCAGCTAACTTAGCTCGCTTTGATGGTATTCGTTATGGTTATCATTCAAAAGAAGCACAATCACTTGAAGAATTATACAAAATGTCTAGATCAGAAGGTTTCGGTGATGAAGTGAAACGCCGTATCTTCTTAGGTACTTTTGCATTAAGTTCAGGTTATTATGACGCTTATTATAAAAAATCACAAAAAGTTAGAACTTTAATTAAAAATGATTTTGATAAAGTGTTCGAAAATTATGATGTTGTAGTAGGACCAACAGCACCAACAACTGCATTTGATTTAGGTGACGAAATTGACGATCCATTGACAATGTATGCTAATGACTTATTAACAACACCAGTTAACTTAGCAGGTTTACCAGGTATTTCTGTTCCTTGTGGACAATCAAACGGACGCCCAATTGGATTACAATTTATAGGTAAACCGTTCGATGAAAAGACGTTATATCGTGTTGCATACCAATATGAAACACAATTCAACTTACATGACGCTTATGAAAAATTATAAGGAGTGGAAATAATGCATTTTGAAACAGTTATCGGACTTGAAGTTCACGTTGAGCTAAAAACAGACTCAAAAATGTTCTCTCCATCACCAGCGCATTTTGGAGCAGAACCTAACTCAAATACTAATGTAATTGACCTTGCATACCCTGGTGTATTACCCGTTGTAAATAGAAGAGCAGTAGATTGGGCAATGCGTGCGTCAATGGCTTTAAATATGGATATCGCAACTAATTCTAAATTTGACCGTAAAAACTATTTCTACCCAGATAATCCAAAAGCATATCAAATTTCTCAATTTGATGAACCAATTGGTGAAAATGGGTACATTGATATCGAAGTAGACGGAAAAACGAAACGTATTGGTATTACTCGTTTACACATGGAAGAAGATGCTGGTAAATCAACACATAAAGATGGTTACTCATTAGTTGATTTAAACCGTCAAGGTACACCATTAATTGAAATTGTGTCTGAACCAGATATTCGTTCTCCACAAGAGGCATATGCTTATTTAGAAAAATTACGTTCTATCATTCAATATACTGGCGTATCTGACTGTAAAATGGAAGAAGGTTCATTACGTTGTGATGCTAACATTTCTTTACGTCCTTATGGTCAAGAAGAATTCGGTACAAAAGCTGAATTGAAAAACTTAAACTCATTTAACTATGTTCGTAAAGGTTTAGAGTATGAAGAAAAACGTCAAGAAGAAGAATTATTAAATGGTGGAGAAATTGGCCAAGAAACACGTCGTTTTGATGAATCAACTGGTAAAACAATTTTAATGCGTGTAAAAGAAGGATCTGACGATTATCGTTACTTCCCAGAACCAGACATTGTACCTTTATATGTTGATGATGAGTGGAAAGAACGTGTTCGTCAAACTATTCCAGAATTACCTGATGAACGTAAAGCTAAATATGTTAATGATTTAGGATTACCCGAATATGATGCACATGTATTAACACTTACAAAAGAAATGTCTGATTTCTTTGAAGGTGCAATTGAACATGGAGCAGATGTAAAATTAACTTCAAACTGGTTAATGGGTGGCGTAAACGAATACTTGAACAAAAATCAAGTTGATTTACTAGATACTAAATTAACTCCAGAAAACTTAGCAGGTATGATTAAATTAATCGAAGACGGAACAATGAGCAGTAAAATTGCTAAAAAAGTCTTCCCAGAATTAGCTGAAAATGGTGGAGACGCTAAACAAATTATGGAAGATAAAGGCTTAGTTCAAATTTCTGACGAAGCAACTTTATTAAAATTTGTTAATGAAGCATTAGATAATAATCCACAATCAGTAGAAGATTATAAAAATGGTAAGGGTAAAGCAATGGGCTTCTTAGTAGGACAAATTATGAAAGCTTCAAAAGGTCAAGCTAACCCTCAAAAAGTAAATCAATTATTAAAACAAGAATTAGATAAAAGATAATAGGTTTGATTTTTGCTCCTATAACGATTAGTGTAAACTAATTGTTGTAGGAGTTTTTTAGTGTTTCTTTTTGTAGAATGAAGAGTGATGACTTAGTTAATAGATATATATAAGAACGACTGAATTAAAGTTCATTCATACAAAGCCATACTTTTTTGCAAAGCAAAATTAGTATGACTTACCTAATAGTTAAAGCTATTAGGTACATAAAATAACATTTGAATTAAAGTTCATGCATAAGAAAATAGAGGAACGCCTTAGATGAATCTAATGCATAAGAAAAACTAAGGTACTAAAGTACCAGGAAAGCTAAGGAACGCCTTAGCTAAAGCTAATGCATAAGAAAAACTAAGGTACTAAAGTACCAAGTTTTTCTAAAAAATACTTTTAACTCGTGAGTAAATCATTTAATATTGAATATGAGTATATGAAGTCGAGGGATATGATATGAGAAAACGAGCAAGAATTATTTATAACCCGACATCTGGTAAAGAACTTTTTAAACGAATGTTACCTGATGTTTTAATAAAATTAGAAAAAGCTGGATATGAAACTAGTGCCTATGCAACAGAGCGTGAAGGTGATGCGACGCTTGAAGCAGAACGTGCACTCGATAACAATTATGATATCTTAATTGTTGCTGGTGGGGATGGAACCTTAAATGAAGTTGTAAATGGTATTGCAGAACAACCTAATAGACCTAGATTGGGTATTATACCTATGGGTACAGTAAATGATTTTGGACGTGCCTTACATTTACCAAATGATATTATGGGTGCCTTAGATGTGATTATTGAAGGTCATAGTACTAAAGTTGATATCGGTAAAATGAACAATCGTTATTTTATCAATTTAGCAGCAGGTGGCCAACTTACACAGGTATCATATGAAACACCTAGTAAATTAAAGTCAATCGTAGGATCATTTGCCTATTACATTAAAGGATTCGAAATGTTACCACAAATGAAGGCAGTTGACTTACGCATTGAATATGATGATAAAGTCTTTCAAGGTGAAGCATTATTATTCTTATTAGGTTTAACAAATTCTATGGCAGGATTTGAAAAATTAGTTCCTGATGCAAAATTAGACGATGGTTATTACACATTAATTATTGTTGAAAAAGCTAACCTAGCAGAATTAGGGCATATCATGACCTTAGCATCAAGAGGCGAACATACAAAACATCCTAAAGTAATATATGAAAAAGCAAAATCAATCAATATTTCATCGTTTACAGATATGCAACTTAATGTTGATGGCGAATATGGTGGTAAATTACCAGCAAACTTCTTGAATTTAGAACGACATATTGATGTATTTACACCTCATGACATTCATAATGAAGAATTAATTGATCAACCAACAGTAACACCACAGTTAAAATCAGAAGATCATCAACAGAATGAAGACAAATAATAATAAATATGAAATTAACACAAGGTTAGGATAGTAAAAATAACATGTCCTAGCCTTTTCATATGTGGGGGAAAGAAATTGGAAACATTAAAGAAAAATGAAATAAAAACAGGCCAAGTTTTAGATTTAACTCATGAAGGACATGGCGTTGTCAAAATTGATAGATATCCTATATTTGTTCCTAATGCCTTAATTAACGAAACAATAGAATACAAAATTATTAAAGTGAAGAAAAATTTTGCGATAGGTAAACTTCTAAATGTAATTGTAGAGAGTGATTCTCGTGTAGAACCCCCTTGTGTTTATTATGATAAATGCGGTGGGTGTCAGCTTCAGCATATGACTTACCAATCTCAACTCACAATGAAAAAAGAGCAAGTCATCAATTTATTTCATCGAAAAGGATCATTTAACGATACAGTTATACACGATACTGTTGGAATGGAAGACCCGTGGAGATATAGAAATAAATCACAAATACCAATTGGTTTAAATAATAATAAAAAACCTATAATGGGGTTTTACCGCCAACGTAGCCATGACATTATTGACATGGATAGTTGCTTAATTCAAGATGAGAAACATCAACAAGTTATGAATGATGTAAAACAACTCATATCTGAACTTAATATCAGTGTTTATAATGAAAAGACTAAAAAAGGTTTACTACGTCATTTGGTTGTACGAACAGGTCATTATACAAATCAAATGATGATTATATTAGTTACTAATGGCAAAGCATTCAAACAAGCCAATCAATTAGTAGAAGCGTTAGTTAAATTGCATCCCAATGTAACAAGTATTAAACAAAATATCAACGATGCACATTCAAATGTTATTATGGGGCGTAAATCTATTACACTTTATGGTACTGATGAAATTGAAGATAAGCTAAGTGAAATAACATTTAATATTAGCGATCAATCTTTCTATCAAATTAATTCACATCAAACTGAAAAACTATATAACCAAGCATTAGAATACGCTCAGTTAACGGGCAATGAAATTGTTTTGGATACGTATTGTGGTATAGGAACAATTGGTTTATATATGGCAGGAAAATCTAAGCACGTTTATGGTGTGGAAGTCGTACCATCTGCAATCAAAGACGCAGAAGAAAATGCGACTATAAACCAATTAGAAAATACAACTTTTGTCTGTGGGAAAGCAGAAGAAGTTATTCTAAAATGGAAAGCAGAAGGAATAAGACCAGATGTAGTAATGGTCGATCCACCAAGAAAAGGTTGCGATGAAACTTTCATTAAAACGTTATTAGAATTAAATCCTAAGCGTATTGTATATATTTCTTGTAATCCGTCTACACAACAACGTGATGCACAATTACTTAGTCAACAATATGATTTGAAAGAAATTACTCCAGTAGATATGTTCCCACAAACGACTCATATAGAAACAGTTGCATTATTTGAAAGAAAATAGTCTGTTTTAACTATTGTTGATTGCTATATAAAGACGATTATTAAAATTATATTACAAGCAACTTACTTTCTTGAAAATAGCTTTAGTATCGCTATTAAACGTTGTATACTAATGTTAAATTTAGAGATAAATGGAGGGTTGGTTGTGCATAAAATTGATTTGTTTCCAGATAAAATAAACTTACGTCGTTTTGTATTAATGCAAATAGTACTAGTTATGTTTGTTATTTTATTTACATATAAATGGGCTTACAAAATAACTCATATTATAGAACAAAATATTTTATTAAATCTAGTTTATGGTTTTGCGGGATTTGTGATTTTATTAATTGTTCATGAATTTATACATCATATTTTATTCATTTTATTTTCTAAAGGTGAAAAGCCTCAATTGAAATATAAAAAGGGAACAATGATATTGCAATATACTGAAAGTTGCTTTAATAGATGGCAATTTAGCATAATCATGTTAGCTCCATTAATTATCATTAGTTCTATATTGTTAGTACTTATTAGCACATATGCATACTCATCATTAATATTTATGTTTAGTATTCACGTTGGTTATTGTGTATTTGATATTTTATTAGTTTCCCTTGCACTTGCTAGTAAATTTAAATATATTCAAAAATACGATGAAGGTTTATATTTATACCAACATAAACCTAATGAAATGCATCATGAATAATGAAAAAGGTATAATACCGCCCCTCTAATTTGAGGAGGTGGTATTTTTGTTTTGTAAAACAAAGCATGAAGTTCGTGAAATGTTGTCTTACAATTTATAATGAGAGTAATAGATAATAGTGAACGAAAGGCGGTGAATACATGGAAGAAAGAAGGATTATACACATTGATATGGATTACTTTTTTGCACAAGTTGAAATGAGAGATAATCCAAAATTAAAAGGAAAACCTGTGATCGTCGGTGGCAAAGCAAGTAATAGGGGTGTGGTTTCCACAGCATCATATGAAGCAAGAAAATACGGTGTACATTCAGCTATGCCCATGTCTCAAGCGCATAAATTATGCCCGAATGGTTATTATGTTACGAGTAGATTTGATGCATATAGAGAAGCATCTAAACAAATAATGGATATATTTCGTAGTTATACTGAAATAGTTGAACCTATGTCATTAGATGAAGCGTATTTAGATATAACACATCTAGTTAGACCGGATTTACCTGCGTCAACAATTGCTAATTTCATTAGAAGAGATATTTTAGAACAAACAGAATTAACTGCTTCAGCAGGAGTTTCTTATAATAAATTTTTAGCTAAATTAGCAAGTGGTATGAATAAACCCAATGGTATTACAGTGATAGATTATAACAACGTTCACGATATATTAATGAATTTGGACATAGGGGAATTTCCAGGAGTAGGTAAAGCGTCTGAAAAGGTTATGCATAATAATAATATCTTTACAGGGCAAGATTTATATAATAAGGATGAGTTTGAATTAATACGTTTATTTGGTAAGAGAGGACGAGGTCTATATAATAAGGCAAGAGGTATAGATTACAATGAGGTGAAAGCTACAAGAATACGTAAGTCAGTTGGAACTGAACGTACTTTTGCAACAGACGTAAATGATGATGATGAAATCTTGAGAAAGGTTTGGGAATTATCAGGGAAAACAGCAGAGAGACTTAATAAATTACAAAAATCCGGAAAAACGGTGACAGTTAAAATTAAAACATACCAATATGAAACACTCTCAAAGCAGACAAGTCTAAGAGATCCAGTTAATTCAGAGACTGATATATATAATATTGCTTATACGCTTTATACAGAATTAAAAGATCCTGATATACCAATCCGATTAATTGGTGTAACAGTAGGAAATTTAGAGCAATCAGCTTATCGAAATATGACAATATATGACTTTTTATAAAGGCTAGTAATGTAAGTAAAATACTTCATTATTAGCCTTTATCTTTTAAATCTTTACCATAAATATTTAACATACTAGACAAATCATCATAGTGTTTTAATAATCGAAATGTAATCATAGCACAAGCTTTAGCATCATTTAATGCATCATGATGACCGTGAAAATCTAACTTATAAAAATCCATCATATGTTTCAATCCATATCGGTGAGATTGAACCGTGCGTTTGGCCAATTGATATGAACAGAAATAGGTAAGATGGGGTGTTTCTAAACCAATTGATTGAATACTTTGATGCAATACATTCATATCAAATGCTGCATTATGTGCAACTACGGGAAGTTCCTCTATAAATTGCATCATATATGGATATACATAAGCGAAATCAGGAGAAGAGACTACATCTTCAGGGTGAATACCATGAACATTAATATTTTGTTCTGAGAAGTAATCATTTGGATTAACTAATGTATGGAATGATTCTGTAATTTTATTATCAATGACTTTGACCATACCTACTGAACAGATACTGGTACGTTTACCGTTAGCAGTTTCAAAGTCCAACGCAACAAATGCATTTTTCATTTTGTATATGACAACTCCTTTAATACATGACTAATATCATTTACTTTACATCAAAATGAGTATAAATCATAATAAATCAGATTTCACAAAAATATTTTCAATTAGAGATTGAGCTGAGTTAATACTTATTAAAATAGGATAAGGATGAATAGATGGTCTATACCAAAATGACACATATCACTTATGTAGAACAACCAATTAAAGAAGTAATAAGGAAAGCACCACAACCTCCTCAAAAAAGAAAAGGTTTGTCTCCTAAATAAGTTAGGAAACAAACCTTTTAGTTATTATTCAACTATTAAAAAATAACTTTTAGAGTTCAATAAAACCTAATTGTATTATTCTTCGTCGAATGAACGTGTTGCTAGTTCTTTTTCATAAAGATATAAAGTATTGCAATCGTCGCCGATACGATTTAAATAATCGATGTGTGTTTCAAACATTGATTCTTCTTCAACTTGTTCATCTAAGAACCAATTTAAGAATGAAATAGTAGCGTAGTCTTTTTCTCTATGTGCAATTTCAGATAAATTATAGAAACGTTTTGTAACATCTTGTTCTTGAGCTAAACCATCTTTAAATGTTTCTAAAATAGAATTGAAATCAACTTTAGGTGCTGGTAATGCTGTAAATTTAGCATGACCACCACGATCATTAATGTAGTCATAGATTTTTTTACCATGGAATCTTTCTTCTTTTGCTTGTTGAATGTAGAAATTTGCGAAACCTTCATATGATTCTGAATCGCAATAAGATGCCATCGCCATATATGCGTGAGCAGCAAAATACTCATGATTCATTTGTTCATTTAATGCATCTAAAAGTTCTTTGTTTAACATTTTTATTCACCTCATATTAAATAATTTAATTACTTTCCTTACTAACTAAACTGAGTATAACAAACTTATTCTCATTCGTAAATAATAATTATTATAATCTAGGGTGCATTTTTATCTTTTTAATTGAGAATCTTTTTAGTTATACCCTCTGCGTGTTATAATTATGCGAGTGAATAGTAATAGGGAGGAAACAAATGAGACAATGGACTGCAACCCATTTAGCGAAGTTAGCGCGTAAGGCAAGTAGAGCCGTGGGTAAAAATGGAACTGACTTACCAGGTCAAATCGCACGTAGAGTCGATCAAAATATATTAAGAAAATTAGCCGAACAAGTAGATGATATTGTATTTATTAGTGGTACTAACGGAAAAACGACGACATCTAACTTAATTGGACACACATTAAAAGCCAATCATATCGATATTATCCATAACAATGAAGGTGCGAACATGGCAGCAGGAATTACATCCGCCTTTATTATGCAAACAACAAAGCAAACAAAAATTGCAATTATTGAAATAGATGAGGGATCAATACCACGAGTACTTAAAGAAGTAACGCCGTCAATGATGGTATTTACCAACTTCTTTAGAGACCAAATGGACAGATTTGGTGAAATAGACATCATGGTTAACAATATTGCTAAATCAATTAGCGATAAAGGTATCAAATTATTATTAAATGCCGATGACCCGTTTGTTAGTCGTCTTAAAATTGCTAGTGAAACACGTGTTTATTATGGCATGAAAGCACACGCACATGAATTTGAACAAAGTACTATGAACGAAAGTAGATATTGTCCAAATTGTGGTCGTTTACTTGAATACGATTATATCCATTACAATCAAATCGGTCATTATCATTGTGAATGCGGATTTAAGCGTGAACAACCTAAATATGAAGTGACTTCATTTGAAACTTCACCATTCCTTAAATTAAATATTGGTGAAACGTCATTTAATATGAAAATAGCAGGGGATTTTAATGCTTATAATGCGCTAGCAGCATATACTGTTTTAAGAGAACTTGGTTTAAATGATGAATCTATTCAAAAAGGTTTTGAAACATATACCTCTGACAATGGACGTATGCAATACTTCTCATTGAACCAAAAAGAAGCAATGATTAATTTAGCGAAAAATCCAGCTGGAATGAATGCTAGCTTATCAGTAGGTGAACAATTAGAAGGACGTAAAGTGTATGTTATTAGTTTAAATGACAATGCTGCAGATGGTCGAGACACTTCTTGGATATATGATGCTGATTTTGAGAAGTTAAGTAATCAAGATATAGAAGCTATCATAGTAACAGGAAATCGTGCTGAAGAATTACAATTAAGATTGAAATTAGCAGAAGTAGATGTTCCAGTAGTACTTGAAAGAGATATTTATAAAGCAACTGCTAAAACAATGGATTACACAGGATTTACTGTTGCCATTCCAAACTATACTTCATTATCACCAATGCTAGAACAATTGAATCGTTCTTTTGAAGGAGGACAATCATAATGAAGCATGAATTGACAATTTATCATTTTATGTCTGATAAATTAAACTTATATAGCGATATAGGTAATATTATCGCATTAAAAATGAGAGCTAAAAAACGTGATATTCAGCTTAAAGTTGTTGAAATCAATGAAACAGACAATGTTACATTTGAAGACTGTGATATCTTCTTTATCGGTGGGGGAAGTGATCGTGAACAATCACTAGCAACGAAACAATTAAGTAAAATTAAAACACCACTGAAAGAAGCAATTGAAGATGGTATGCCAGGTCTGACAATTTGTGGTGGCTATCAATTTTTAGGAACGAAATATATTACACCTGATGGGACAGAACTTGATGGTTTAGGCATTTTAGACTTTTATACTGAATCCAAAGAAAATCGCTTAACTGGAGATATTATTATAGAAAGTGATACATTTGGTACAATTGTAGGATTTGAAAACCATGGCGGTAGAACATTCCATAATTTTGGTACTTTAGGACATGTGACACATGGATACGGTAATAATGATACAGATCGACAAGAAGGTATTCATTATAAGAACTTATTAGGAACATATTTACATGGCCCGATTTTACCTAAAAATCATGAAATCACTGATTACCTATTAGAGAAAGCCTGTGAAAGAAAAGGTATTCCATTTGAACCAAAACAATTAGACAACACAGAAGAAGAAGCGGCTAAACAAGTTTTAATTGATCGTGCAAACAAAAATAAATAAGTATTAAAACATGTCGTGACATATCATTTGTGGGGATAAGAACTGAAGTTTCCATTGGTAGTGTAAGTTGAGTCATGTTATAATCTTTATACATAAGGCACCTCGTTAATTTAGTTTAGTGATGTTTATTAAATTATACGAAAGGGCCTTATTTTTTAAAGTGTTTTGATGTAAAATTACATATAAATTCGATGTATTTTGGCGAGACTCTTAAGGGAACAGGACAAGCTGAAGACTACAGGCTGAAGCTGTCCCCTAAGAAAGCGAGCCGATAATACGAAGTATTATAAATAAAGAAGCCAGTCAATGAGTTTTTTGGATAAACTCATTGACTGGCTATTTTTCTAGGATTTATGTCTCAGTCTCTTTCATTTGAAAATATTTTTTACGCATAGCGATGATCTAATATTTTATAGATTAATAAAATTTCATATATAAGATGACTTTTAATTTGATTCTGATCGAATTCTTCAAGTTGTTTTACTGAAGATTTTAAAGTTGAAGCTGATTTACGTTCACGCTTAAATGTACCATCACATAGAATGTGGCTAATACTTGTACTTATTTTTAATATTGCTAACTTTTCATCTGGAGTAAAGAATACATAGGCATCTTTAGGTAAATAAATAATATTGGCTAGGTGTGTCATTAATAATCTATTAGTATAAGCCCTACTAGTTAGTTTATTAAGCTTTTTCCAATCTTCGGCTTTATTTTGATGATAAGTAAGTTCATCACGTTGATATCCAGTTAATAAGTCAATTTTTTGGTTTAAGTTACTAATTTGAATGATTTTTTTATTACTTTTATCAGATTGAAATCGTCCAAGTAGTAACTCATGACAACGTTGGTTAAATAAGTCATACATTTTATCTTCAGATCTATATAGATTATCTTCTAATTGACTATAGTATTTAGGCGGTAAAATCATAAAATTTACAAGTCCTGCAGTAACAAGTCCAATTAAAGCAGTTAATAAACGTGAAAAGAAATTAAATACATAAGCTTCATGTATACCAGGTATCATAGCAACTGAAGTTAAAACAGCAACTGTTGTACCAACTTGTAGATTTAATTTAGTACAAGCCAATATCGTAAACGTTGCACTACAGGCGTATGCAAACGGTGATTGATCCCCAAAAATAAATGTAAATACAACAGCAAATAAAGCTCCAATAACTGTAGCTGGTAAACGACGATAGCCTTTTTTAATAGATGCTTTAGCAGTAGGCTCTATGGTTACGATTGCTGTTAATATGGCAAAAATTGGTGTTAAGTTTAATAACATACAAAACACAGTAGTAAAGAAGGTTGCTAAGCCTGTCTTAATTGTACGTGCACCAATAATATGTTTATACCATTTTTCATTCAAGTTGTTGTCCCCCTTAAAAAGGGAATTTTTAAAACGTAGATCGCTTTTTCAAATTCTCTTTCTTATACAAACAAAATAAATACTTTATAATGCATTCATATTTAGTATATCAAAAAATTTTTGCTATAATAAGATAGAATATAAATATAAAGGAACGGGATAAAAATGATTGTAAAAACAGATGAAGAACTACAAGCTCTAAAAGAAATTGGATATATTTGCGCTAAAGTAAGAGATACAATGCAAGCTGAAACTAAACCAGGCATTACAACTAAAGAATTAGACAATATTGCAAAAGAATTGTTTGAAGAACATGGCGCATTATCTGCACCAATTCATGACGAAAACTTCCCAGGTCAAACATGTATTAGTGTGAATGAAGAAGTCGCTCACGGTATTCCAGGGAAACGTATTATTCGTGAAGGTGACTTAGTTAATATTGATGTATCAGCACTAAAAAACGGATTTTATGCTGATACAGGCATTTCATTTGTTGTAGGTGAAGCATCAGATCCTTTAAAACAAAAGGTATGTGATGTAGCGACAATGGCATTTGAAAATGCAATGGCTAAAGTGAAACCAGGCACGAAATTAAGTAATATTGGTAAAGCAGTTCATGCAACTGCGCGTCAAAATGATTTAACAGTTATTAAGAATTTAACAGGTCACGGAGTAGGTCAATCATTACATGAAGCACCTAATCATGTCATGAACTACTATGATCCAAAAGATAAAACATTATTAAAAGAAGGACTTGTCATTGCAGTTGAGCCATTTATTTCATCTAAAGCTACGTTTGTAACTGAAGGTAAAAATGAATGGGCATTTGAAACAAGTGATAAAAGTTATGTTGCTCAAATTGAACATACTGTCATTGTTACTAAAGATGGTCCTTTACTAACAACAAAAATAGATAATTAATATAAAATTAAGACAGTCCTTAAATAATTAAAGTAAATGATTATGATTTAATCTAGGACTAAAGGACTAATACGATATGGTTCCGGAGCCTATTACTTAAGGTTTCGGAATTGTTTTATAATAGAACCTAATCAATGGTGAGGTGGTTCTATGAATTATATGGAGAATTATTTAAATCACATTTTTAAATCGTCATTAAGATATAATATCGATGAATATAAAATGAAACTAGATAAAAAAATAAAAAGTATTGAAAGTTATATAGCATATTTAAATGGGAAGAGAGCACAGCTCAAAAAGTTAATTGACAGTATATCTTTAGCATTAGAAAATAAATATATAGATATAGCAGATTTATATAATATCCAATGTGCAGAAGAAGTACATGATCATGAAATTGCAGCATTAAGAAATTACTTAAATCATATTGAGGCTTATTATGCACAAATAGAAACTAAAATAAGTGAACAGACAAAAGAAAAAATGACTATTGAAAAAGAGTGTCATTTAATTCATTATATGAGTGCTGTGGCATAGAAAGGTGGCGAACCATGACCCATAAATATATATCAACAGAATTGTTGATAGTTTTTACAGCATTAATGATTATTGCTAATTTTTATTATATATTCTTTGAAAAGATAGGGTTCCTACTCGTTTTACTATTAGGATGCGTGCTAGTTTATGTAGGATATATATATTTTCATAAAGTGAGGGGCTTGCTTGCATTTTGGATTGGTGCACTATTAATCGCTTTCACTTTATTGTCTAATAAATATACGATTATCATTTTATTTATATTTTTATTATTGCTAATTGTTAGATACTTAATTTTTAAATTCAAACCATTAAAAGTAACGGCAACAGAAGAGGAAGTGTCATCTCCAGCATTCATTAAACAGAAATGGTTTGGAGAACAACGAACACCTGTCTATGTATATAAATGGGAAGATGTCCAAATTCAACATGGAATTGGTGACATTCATATTGATTTAACAAAAGCAGCAAATATCAAAGATAATAATACTATTGTTGTTAGACATATATTAGGTAAGGTACAAGTGATCGTACCATTAAATTATAATATCAATATACATGCAGCTGCATTTTATGGATCAGCATATGTTAATGAAAAATCATATAAAATAGAGAATAATAATATACATGTTGAAGATAAAACTAAAGAAGAAAATTACACTGTCAATGTCTACGTATCAACATTTATTGGAGACGTAGAGGTGATTTATAGATGAATCACTATATAAGAGCAATAGGCTCTATGCTCATTTTAACGTATAGTATGTTAACCGCATTTTTATTTATTGATAAAGTATTTGTTAACATCATCTATTTTCAAGGTATGTTCTATACACAGATTTTTGGCATACCTGTATTCTTATTTTTAAATATCATAGTGATATTATTATGTATCATTGTAGGCTCTGTTTTAGCTTATAAAATTAATCAACAGAATGACTGGATTAATTCTCAAATAGAACGATCTATTGAAGGTGAAACAGTTGGTATCAATGACCAAAATATAGAATTATATAGTGAAACACTGGAAATATATCATACACTTGTACCATTAAATCAGGAATTACATCGATTAAGAATGAAAACACAAAACTTAACTAATGAAAACTACAACATGAACGATGTAAAAGTTAAAAAGATTATTGAAGACGAAAGACAACGTCTAGCTAGAGAATTACATGACTCAGTAAGTCAACAATTATTCGCTGCGAGTATGATGTTATCAGCGATTAAAGAAACTAAATTAGAACCCCCATTAGACCAACAAATTCCAGTTTTAGAGAAAATGGTACAAGATTCACAACTTGAAATGAGAGCTTTATTATTACATTTACGACCTCTAGGGTTGAAAGATAAGTCCTTAGGTGAAGGAATTAAAGATTTAGTTATAGATCTTCAAAAGAAAGTTCCGATGAAAGTTGTACATGAAATACAAGAATTTAAAGTTCCTAAAGGTATCGAAGATCATTTATTTAGAATTACTCAAGAAGCTATTTCAAATACATTAAGACATTCTAATGGCACTAGAGTGACGGTTGAACTATTTAATAAACAAGATTATTTATTATTACGTATACAAGATAATGGTAAAGGCTTTAATGTAGATGAAAAATTGGAACAAAGCTATGGTTTAAAAAATATGAGAGAACGTGCATTAGAAATTGGTGCTACATTCCATATCGTTTCGTTACCTGATTCCGGAACACGTATAGAAGTTAAAGCCCCATTGAACAAGGAGGATTCTTATGGCGATTAAAGTATTATTTGTAGATGACCATGAAATGGTTAGGATAGGGATATCAAGTTATTTATCAACACAATCCGACATTGAAGTAGTAGGTGAAGGAGAATCTGGTAAAGATGCAATAGCTAAAGCGCATGAATTGCAACCCGATTTAATATTGATGGATTTACTAATGGATGATATGGATGGTGTAGAAGCTACAACAGAAATAAAAAAAGATTTACCACAAATTAAAGTAGTTATGTTAACAAGTTTTATTGAAGATAAAGAAGTTTATCGTGCTTTAGATGCAGGTGTAGATAGTTATATTTTAAAAACAACTAGTGCAAGTGATATAGCTGAAGCGGTTCGTAAAACTTATAATGGTGAATCTGTTTTTGAACCAGAAGTATTAGTGAAAATGCGAAATAGAATGAAAAAACGTGCAGAATTATATGAAATGTTAACAGAAAGAGAAATGGAAATCTTATTATTAATTGCAAAAGGTTATTCCAATCAGGAAATTGCCAGTGCTTCACATATTACAATTAAAACTGTTAAAACACATGTTAGTAATATATTAAGTAAATTAGAAGTACAAGATAGAACACAAGCTGTAATTTATGCATTTCAACATAATCTTATCCAATAAAGATAGTTATTACATGATATAAAATTTTACAAACAAATAGGCCAAGCGGTTGATGAACATCAATCCGTCTTGGCCTTTAATATATAATAATTAAGAATTTTTATCTTCTTCTGAATCATTATTTTTAAATTTATCTACAATTTTATCTTTAATTGTACTTTGATCTTCTTGGTACTTATCTTTAGCATCTTTATCGATATTATAATCTTCTTGTGAACCTAATTCACGGTTATCATTATATTCATAAGTTGTATCTTCATTATAATGATTTTGGTTGTTATCATCATGTTTTAAAGCAGCTTCTTCAGGTGTTTCGCCTTTAATTACATTACGTTGATGAATGATAGCATTAATTTCTGCTCCAATGATAATAATAAAGCTTGTTAAGTATAACCAGATCAGTAAAATAATAATACCAGCGATACTACCATAAGTTTTAGAATAATTACCAAAGTTAGAAATATACCATCCAAATGCAAATGAACCTAGTAACCAAATGACTGATGTAAATATTGCACCTGGTAATACTGAACGAAATTTAGTTTTAACATTAGGTGCTACCGAATACAATACTATAAATAATAGTAAAATAATGATTAGAGGTAATACCACTCTAAGTAAAGTAAATATCCATTTAATTTGTGAGTCTAAACCTAATGGACCGAATAAATAATGACTAATAGCAGAACCAAGGGTAGGTAAAGCCATAGCTATTAAAAATACAAATCCCATTACAATAGTAAATACAACACTTAAAAGCTTAAGTAAAATACCATTTCGGCTATCTTCAACATCGTAAGCAACGTTAAATGAATTCATAATGGCAGTCATACCATTTGATGCAGACCATATTGCTAAGATCAGTCCGACAGATAGTAAGCCGCCACTTGAATTTTTAGTAACATCGCCTATAACACTTTTAATAATTGATGATGTTTCTGATGGTGCACTACTTAACATATCAGTAATACGACTTTGATCGATATTAAAAACTGGTAATAAAGTCAATAAGAAAATGAGCATAGGGAACATAGCAAGAACAAAGTGATATGTCATTTGAGCTGCTAAACCTGATGCATCGTCCTTACCAATTCTATATACCAAATAAGAGAAAAAGTTCGAATCTTTAGTATACTTTGCAGGTTTGTTTAATCTTGAAAGGAAGAATACCTGATTCTTCTTTTTTGGTGTCTTAGATTGAAATTCTTGAGGTTCAATGTATGTACGATCGACTTTAATTTTGTTATCACTATTTTGTTGATCTTTGTTATCTTCATATTCTTTAGCAGAATTAAGGAAGTTGGAACTTGTTTTTTCTTTCTTTGACATAACAATCTCCTTTAATAATTTGAATATTATATTTAAACACATTTTAATTTAATTAAAATTGTAAAGAAAGGGAGTGAGATGAAGTTGAGTTAATTTTTGGTTATTGGAGACTAATTTTAGTTACCAATAAGCTAAAAATCATTTAATAGCTCAACCTCTAAACTCACCCCCGTTTCAATGGAGTGGGATAACAGTTATTGAATATCTTCACTCTATTTGAATAGTTAATTAAGAAATAGTGATTTATTATTACAAAATTCTAATTCATAATTCATCTAATAATTAACTATTATTTTCCAATACGTTCATTTTTTCTATTAACAAAAGTATCTTTTGCATCTTTAATAGAACGTTCTAACTCTGGGTTATTACGACGAATTTCTTCGATAACATCTTTCCAGTACATAACTTCATCTTTAATGCTACTTACTTTAGAAGGTTTTTGAGATTTTTTACCTTCTTTAACATTTGAGAATGATTGTTTTAAAGAATTACGAGTTGATTTATCAGCTAATGTTGCTACGCCACCGATAACAGCGCCTAATAATACTCCAGGAATGAATTTGTTTTCCATAATTTTACCCCTCTTTCAAATTTGCATCTTTGACGATGTAATCAATTAAATTATCACATGATGATTGTACCATTTTATAAACACCTTCGAAATTGTTAGTGTAATATGGATCAGGTACATCACTTTCTTTCATATTACTAAATTCTAGTAATTTGAACAATTGTCCTTTTATGCTAGGATTAATTGCTTTAATATTTTCTACATTACTTTGATCCATTGCAATAATATAGTCAAAATCATCTGTTGGTTCAAAAAGTTCACTAATCATACCATCAAATGGAATGCCGTGTGTATTTAAAATCTTTTGAGTCCCTTCGTGAGGGGGCTCACCTAAATTCCATTTTCCAGTGCCACGAGAGTGAACTTTGACACCAGTTATACCTCTGTCTTGTAGTCTTTGTCTCATGATTGCTTCAGCCATTGGAGAACGGCAGATATTACCAAGACATACGAAAGCTACGTCTACCATATTAATTCCTCCAAACTATGTAATTATATCCCCATTTTACTGGTTCTTCAAACAATTAGAAAGCAAATTTTTTCAAATTCTATTAAAGTTCCATAAATTATGTTAGTTTGATAGAATACTAAGGTAAAGAGGTGAGAAGTTTGGCAACTACAAATGAAGAAATGATTACCGAAATAAGACAAAAGTTAAATATAGTTAATAAAGCGCTTATTGATCCTGATAAATTTAAAGATGCTGATCAAAATGAAATTAAAGAAATACATCAATTTGTAACTTCAAAAGATTCATTTTCACCTAGCGAAGTGACTGCTATTGCAGATGCACTAGGAGAATTAAGACAATAAAGGGGGAGTCTAAATGAGTAACTACCAAGAAAAATTGAAACAGTATGCCAAACTACTAGTTAAAGTAGGCATGAATGTTCAAGAAAAACAGCCAGTATTTATACGCTCATCTGTCGAAGCTTTAGAATTAACTCATCTAGTTGTAGAAGAGTCATATAAAGCTGGTGCATCAGATGTAAGAGTCGATTATTCAGACCCAAAATTAAAACGTATGAAATTTGAATACGAAACTGTAGACCATTTTGAGAATAATGAAGTTAAATCTTATGATGTTAATGCACGTATGGATTATGTAGAAAGAGGCGCTGCTAACCTTGCAATATTAACTGAAGACCCAGATTTATTAAATGGTATTGATTCTAATAAATTGAAAGCATTTCAATTGCAATATTCCAAAGGTTATAAAGGATATATGGAAGCAAGCCAAAAAAATCAATTTCCTTGGGTGGTTGCAGCATTTCCATCAAAAGCATGGGCTCAAAGAGTATACCCTGATAAATCAGTAGAAGAAGCTTATGAAACATTTATAGAAGAAGTGTTTGATATAGTAAGAGTAGATGGTAATGACCCTGTAGAAAATTGGAAAACACATGTAAGTAATTTAAGTAAACATGCTAAAAGAATGCAAGATAAACAATATAAAGCGTTACATTATATTTCTGAAGGTACAGATTTAGTTGTAGGGTTACCACAGGGACATATATGGGAAGATGCTACTAGCTATGTAAATGGAAATCAACAAGCATTTATTGCTAATATCCCTACAGAAGAAGTGTTCACAGCGCCAGATAGAAATAATGTAAATGGTTATGTAACAAATAAATTACCATTAAGCTTTAACGGTAATATCATTGACGGTTTCACTTTAACATTTAAAGATGGAGTTGTTGTTGATTTTAAAGCAGAAAAGGGCGAAGATGTCTTAAAAGATTTATTAAATACAGATGAAGGTGCACGTAGATTGGGAGAAGTAGCACTAGTACCAGATGATTCTCCAATTTCAAATAGAAACACTATTTTTTATAATACGTTATTTGATGAAAATGCATCCTGTCATCTAGCGTTAGGATCTGCTTACGGTTTCAACATTAAAGGTGGAACTGAAATGACAACTGAAGAAAAAATTGCAAGTGGTTTAAATGATTCAAATGTTCATGAAGATTTCATGATAGGTAGTGCTGATTTAACCATTTATGGTATTTTAGAAGATGGCTCAAAAGAACTCGTTTTCGAAAACGGAAATTGGGCAAAATAAGTCGTAAATACCAAGTACAGTAGGGAAATTTCATAGAGAGATAGGAAGATATGAATGACTAAAGAACAAGTAAATAAAAAAGCAATGTCTGAATCTAAAAGTATTAAAACAAGTCAAGTGTATCCACAAGATACTAATCATCTTCATACGATGTTTGGCGGTATTTTAATGGCAAATGTAGATGAAATTGCAGCAATTACTGCTGTGAAACATGCTGGTAATTCAGTAGTAACTGCCTCAACAGATTCAGTAGATTTCTTATTACCAATCAAGAATGGGGACATCCTTTCATACGAAGCAATGGTTTCTTATACGGGTAGTAGTTCAATGGAAATTTGTGTGCAAATTATTATTGAAGATGTCTTTGAAGGAGAACGTAAATTAGCTGCACTTAGCTTTTTAACCTTTGTAGCTTTAGATGAGAATGGTAAACCTGTACGCGTTCCTCAAGTTTATCCAGAAGATAAAGTTGAAAAATGGTTCCATGAAACAGCTCCTCAACGTGTCGCTCGTCGCAAAGAACGACGTGATGAAAGTAAAAACACTATTGAGTATTTATCTAAAATTCAACATATTGAAAATTAGATAAAAGCTTATTTAGAATTGCATATAAATAGACCTAATGAAACTATAAATTTTTCATTAGGTCTTTTTAGTTTGCTAAGCATTATGATTATAAATTATGAAAAGATATGTTTTGCATGCATTTCAATTTCTTTTTGGCGGAAATCAGTATCAGGGTAATACATATTTTTCACTAACACATTTGGTCCCAGACAATGATATTCAGAACAATGACAATTTAAAGATTGGGCTAAATCAGAAGTGAGCCATTGATTAAATACATCTGTTAATCTGTCTTTTTGTATGTTTGAAATAGTACCATTTTCATCTCCGAAATCAGTAACAATGACATTACCTGTAAATACATTTACATTTAAACGACTACGCCCATCAGGGTCATTTCTCATTGTGACATTTTTTGCATCTCTTAAACGTTGTAATAATTGTTGATCGTTTTCATCATTAATACATGGATAAATAGGTAATGTACCAAATAACATCCAAGTATCCTGGTCACGTATATCTAATAAATGATGTATCGCTTCTTTCATTTCTTTTAAAGATAAGACATTTAAAGAGCTTGCAAAATCAGCTGGATACATAGGGTGTACTTCATGTCGACTACACTTCATATCATTAACAATTTCATTATGAATTTTATCCAAGTAAGGTAATGTGCTTTGATTGAGCATTGTTTCAGCAGATACAAACATTCCTTGTTCAGAAAGAGTACTTGCATTGTCTAACATTTGCTCGTATAGTTTTAATTTTGCTTTAATTGGCGGTTGCTTTTTCATAGCTCCAAAGCCAACATCTGTGAATTCTTGAATGGTTCCCCAGTTATGTGAAATATGCATAACATCTATATATTCTGCAATATCAAGATATCGGTCTTGTGGTAACGTTAAATTAGAGTTCATTTGTACATATATCCCACGTTGATGTGCATATTTTAATAGTGGTTTCACTACATTTTTAATAGACTTTTTCGAAAACATAGGTTCGCCACCTGTTATAGACAATGTACGTAAATTTGGAATTTCATCTAAACGGCGATATATAATATCCATTGGTAAAGGATCTGGATCTTTAGTTTGTAAAGTGTAACCAACAGCACAATGACTGCATCTCATATTACATAAATTGGTTGTTGTAAATTCGATATTACTTAAAGTGAGTTGGCCATTATCAATGACATCGTTATAAGCTTCCCAAGGATCATTGTGTATTGAAATAGGTTTTTTATTTGTTATTATCATTAAAACTTCTCCTAAAAAGAGTGTGACAAAGAGGAGTTGTGAACATATATACTAGTTAAAATTTTTCAATATATCCATATTATAAATACTATGTTTCACGTTTCCTCAAAACCTGTGTCAGCTCTTTAAAATTTGTAAAAAGTACAGTAAACATTATTAAGATTATATCTCTTTTTGTCAAATTCTGTTAGGATAAATATAACAAAAATAAATTTCAAAGGAGCTCTATTTTAAATGAGTGAACAACAAACTATAGAACAAATCAAAACGAGATTAAACAAATTTATCGAGGATATTGATCATGTAAACCCTGATGAAGTGCGTGTTGAAGACATTGATGAATGGATTGGTTTACTAGATCAATTAGAAGAAAAAGTAAAACAAGTTTCCAAATAATTCACTAATCATAATTAATGACACTTTAGTGACGATTAAAAAATTTAGTACAAGATGTTTAACTTTAAACTTAAACGTGAATACAATAAATATAATCGCACAATAGAAAGGTGATCATATTATGAGTAAAAAAGTAGCAGTTCTATTAGGAAATGAATTTGAAGATATAGAATTTACAAGTCCGAAAGAGGCATTAGAAAATGCTGGATTTGAAACAGTAGTTATTGGCACTAATGCTAACGAAGAAGTCGTTGGTAAACACGGTGAAAAAGCAACTGTTCAAGTTGGTATCGGCGAAGCAAAACCAGAAGATTATGACGCTGTTCTAATTCCTGGTGGATTTGCACCAGACCATTTACGTGGTGATGCAGAAGGTAGATTTGGTACATTCGCTAAATACTTTACTTCTAATGATGTTCCAGCATTTGCAATTTGCCATGGACCACAAGTATTAATTGATACTGATGACTTAAAAGGTCGTACATTAACTGCAGTATTAAATGTACGTAAAGACTTATCTAATGCTGGTGCGCACGTTGTAGACGAATCAGTAGTTGTTGATAACAATATCGTTACAAGTCGTACACCAGATGATTTAGATGATTTCAATAGAGAAATCGTAAAACAATTAGAAGACTAATGATTGTTTAGTATAAAACATTAAATCTAAAGGCTTATTGATTTAGTTCAATAAGTCTTTTTTATTTGTAAAAGTTGATATGGAAGTAATAAATGAGTGAATTGTATATATTAAATAATAGTCAAATATGTACACCTTGGGACTGATTTTTACTATAAACTATAGCTAATGGTTTCAACTACTGGTAAACTCACATTATAACAGTGAGTTTGAGTAAAGGAGTAAATGCATGAAAAGAAGCGACAGATATGCACAATCTAATGAATTCCCTCAACGAGATATGCGTGAACCTCACTATAATACTTATTATCAACCAATAGGGAAACCACCTAAAAAAAAGAAAAGTAAACGTATCTTTTTAAAAATACTTATTACATTAGCGATTATATTAGTATTATTCTTAGGATTAATGTTTTTTTTATCATCGAGAGCTAATGTAGACGATTTAAAATCGATTGAAAATAAAAGTGATTATGTTTCGGCAGATCAAATGCCAAAATATGTCAGAGGTGCTTTTATTTCATTAGAAGATGAAAGATTTTATAAACACCATGGCTTTGATTTTAAAGGAACAACAAGAGCTTTATTTTCTACTTTGAGTGATCATGATGTTCAAGGTGGTAGTACAATAACACAACAAGTTGTTAAAAATTATTATTATGACAACGAACGTTCATTCACAAGAAAAGTAAAAGAACTGTTTGTAGCACATAAAGTAGAAAAACAATATGATAAAAATCAGATACTTAGTTTTTATTTAAATAATATATATTTTGGAGATAATCAATATACTGTTGAAGGTGCAGCAAATCATTACTTCGGCGCAACAACTAATAAAAACAATCAAAATTTGAATACAATTAGTGTATTACAAAGCGCAATTTTAGCAAGCAAAGTTAATGCGCCAAGTGTATATAATATTGATGACATGTCAGATAATTTTACGAATAGAGTTAAAACCAATTTAGAAAAAATGAAACAACTTGATTATATATCCGATGACCAATATGAGGAAGCAATGGCCCAACTAGGTCAATAACAATTACCCTATCATATGCAATGTTAGTACGAATAAATTACAGTAACTATGTAATGTTGAACATTGTAAATATGATAGGGGTTTTATTTTTATAAAGCGTGACTTTATTGCTAATGATTGAACTATGTCATAATATGATATATACAATGTTTATGAGGAGGTGTATCATGCCTAAAATCACTAAATTAGAAGTACAAAAGAAGAACAAAGAACGTTTTAATCTATATCTCGATAATCAATTTGAGATGGGAATAGATATTGATACACTTGTTAAATTTAATTTAAAGAAAGATCAAGTACTAGAAGCTGCAGAAATGGAGCAGATTCAAAAATATGACCATTATCGAAGAGGTTTAAATATAGCAATTCAATATCTTTCATTTAGAAAGCGTACTGAAAGAGAAGTACGTCAACATTTAATAAAAAATGATATTTCTGAAGAAGCGCTGCAACAAGTGATAGATTATTGTTACCAAGAAAAATTAATAGATCATTATGATTATGCTGAAAGTTTGAAAAACACTATGATCAATACAACGGATAAGGGACCTGAAACTTATAAACAAAAATTGTATCAAGCTGGTATTGAAACTAATATTATAGATGAATATACTGCTCTATACATAGAACAACAACCAATGGAAGATATCATCAAAGTAGCGAGTAAAGTAATTAAAACTAAAAAAGGTCCAACTTCAAAAGTTAAACAAAAAACAATGACTGCTTTAATGCAAAAAGGATTTACGATAGAAAAAATCAAACAAGCCATGGATGAACTTGATTTTTCACAGGACGAAGAACAACTTGACGATATGTTACAAACTGATTTAGAAAAAACATATCAAAAGCATCAAAGAAAATATGAAGGGCAACAACTAGTAAGAAAAACGATAGAAACGCTTATGAGAAAAGGCTATAAATATGATAAAATTAAATCTAAATTAGAAGAAAGTGGTATCGAAAATGGAACAGAAGAAATTGAGTGAAATGTCTGAGCCAGAATTAAGACATGAAATACAAACTTATAAAGAAAAAATGAGAAAAGCAGAAATGAACGGTATTTTGAATGAATATGACGTTTATCAAAGTAAAGTAATTGTAGCTGAAAGTTATTTAGTTGATCGTAATAAAATTGAATTAGGCAGAATCTATCAATTAAATGATGGCAGTGATCAATATTTTAAAGTGGAAAGATTAAAAGGTATATTCGCTTGGGGATTTAGAATTAAAAGTAGCGAACCCGAAGAAGGTTTACCAATTGCATTATTAAAATTATAGAAGGATGAAAAGAAATGGGAAGTTCAATCGTTTTAAAGTTACTTAAAGTTACTCATTATTATAGAAATAAAAAAACTAAAAAATGGTACTTACCTTTTGGATACGCCGCTGAAGATATTGATTTAAATAATGTCTCACTACATATTTATCAAGGTGAGGCCTTAGGTATTATCGGTGAACCAGGTTCTTCTAAAAAATTAATAGGTAGATTATTATCAGGATCTATTCACCCTGATAAAGGAAAATTAGTTCAAAGTGATCATGTATATTATGGAGATATTGAAGACCGAAAAATTGTAAACCAAACTGTGAAAGATTACGTTAAGCACATTGTTGAACTATTTCCATATAAAGTCTCTGATTATAAATACGATCAAGTCATTCAATATGCCCATTTAGATGAAAAACAACTCGTTTCACAATTAACCAAACAAGAATTTGCTCATTTACTACTAAGTATAGCCAGATCATCTAAATCCAATATCATTATTTTGAATCATGTTCTTCAATATTTAGATGAATCTTTTACAAATCGAGCGATAGAGCTATCAAATGATTATATCAATCATAACCAAACGATTGTTTTTATTGATGATGACGTTGATAAAATAGAACAAGTGAGTAACTATATTACTTGGGTCTCACACGGACAGATTCGTATGGAAGGGTCTCTTAAACAAGTAATTCCTGTATTTAAAGATCATGAAAGAGACCGAAAAAGTATTGAATCAAAAGAAGAACTTTCATCATTTGATCTTGATTGGAAAAAAAGTCGAACAAGAATGCCTGAGATGACTTATAATTTTAAAAGAATTGAACGCTATAATCATGCCAAACCACCAATATTTTTGGTAAGATTTTGGACTTTAATGACCAGTTTTATAATTGGATTAGCACTTATGGGCATTCTTTTATTTAATAATTTAGGAATAATAAATATCTCAGCGGGGAATCAAACTCCACTTCAAACACAAACTAAAGATACATATGAAAATAAATTAGCTTATGGAATAGCATTAAAAGGAAGCGTTAAAATTTCAGGTTCAAATAATCTAACATTACCTAAATATAGTGTCGTTACTATTGATGGAGAAAATAGTAAAAATTATCGATTAAATGAAAGTGGAAAAAATTATACCGTAGCTAAAAGTAAACTAGAGTATTTTAATCCAGCTGGTTTGTATGAAAAGCATAGTTTCAAAACTTTATCTCCATATATTAAATCCAACTATAGTAAGTATGTAGAATACTTCAATAGTCATTTACACAAAGACCACGATACAGTAAAAAAATCACTAGTACCTGAAGAAGATAATCGTTTTGTTGCTAATGTAACTTCTCAACCGATTAAGATGATTTTTAATGATGATGATCAGTTAAACGGTTTTGTAATGCCTATTGTTAATAAAAGTGAATTGAAAGATAAATTCAACATTAATAAAGATGTTTGGATTTGTAAATCTGGTGATGGATACTTTATTGCCGATATGAAAGATAATAAGTGGATATATATTGAATTGTAGGTGTAAGTATGATCGATAGTATAATTATTTATTTTAAAAATTTACCACACGTTTTAAATTATTCTTTAAAACATGTTAAAAACTTATGGAAATGGTTTACGGTAAGTTTTATAGTTGGGTTAGTCTTAATATTTGCGGTAGAAATATTTTTCAAGGTGACAAACGCAACAGAAATGATACAAGGTGTATGGTTATATAGACTTTTAACTTTATTAGCATATGGGTATATCGTCCTCAGCTTATTTTTATGTTATAAAATATACGCTAAAGATTATATGATTACTAAATCGTTTAAAATATCCCCAGTAACACCCATAGTAGTTACTACAATTGCTGGAGGTATTTTACTATTTGTATTAATGACAATTATTGCAATATGGAAACCAATTAATTTTGAAAGTTCATTACTAGCTACAATATATTTTATGTTAGTAACAATAGTGTTAAATTGTTTACTATCAGTGTTATTTGGTTTAGTAAAAATCTTAAATCATAAAGCGGATATATATTTTTATATATTTTGTGTTATAGAATTTATTTTAGTACCAATTATTTATGTTCCTAAAACACATTTGACAATGATTGGACATGTATTGATGTTAAATCCATTTTATTATGTAACTAATGGTTTAGCGCAATCAGTGTTGTTTGGCAGAGTAAGTCTAGCTAATATACCATATCATTTATATATATTATGTTTCATCTTGATATTATGTTTAATTAATTTTGCGTTATCTCATTTTGTATCTCATGCTAAATATAGAAATAAAAATAAAAATACACAATCAACTATTCAATCTAATCATTTTTTAAGTAATGCTAATCATATAAAAGATAGTGACAATAGTGAAATTGATAAAAATAATAATTAAAATATAAAAAGCCAAGGTATAGGACTCATGTATTTTGCATATCCATCAAGTTAACTTAAGCAGTTTACTTTTAAGGATTACATTATTACATGTCCTTGAACCTTGGCTATTATTATTTTGCGAATAATTTACGTTGTAATTTGTCTTCACTAAATACCCAACCAATATAAGAATGATCTATTTCATTTTGAGATGTTAGATGGGCAATAGCAACAAATGCATAATGATCATTATTTAAATATCTTAAATCCATTAATCGAATTTCTGTAGAACCATCATCTAATGGCGTTGTTTGCCAACGATATATAGAAGAAAAGTTTAAAAATGTTCTTATATCTTTATTACTTTTAACTTTCCATAATAATGAGTCGATAGATAAATGTTGACGTTTAACTTTATCACTAAAAACAATATTTCGACCATGTGATCTACCAACATAATCATGTTCGTCTGTTTGAATAGCAATACGCCATTCCATAAATTTCATTGTAGGAATTACAAATACTTTTACAGGGTTATGCTCTTGTTTAATTTGCTTTAATGCTTGTTTCTTTAAGAAAGATTGCATTTTAAATCGGATTATATAATAAATTATTAAAATACCGATTATTGGAAAGAATGCCAAATACGGGTGTACTCCCAGTGCCCATAACACCACGCCTATACATAATATAATAAATATAATTGGATCAAACGTGTTAATAACGCCGAGTTGTATCCATTTATTAGTAATTGGTCTTAAAGCTTGTGTTCCGTATGAGTTGAAAATATCAACAAACACATGTAAAAAAACTGCTAATTGTGCCCACATCCATATATGTAAAGGGGATGTGTGATTAAATATAACAAATATTAAAAATGTAATTAATATTGGCCATAATATAGTGAATGGAATAGAGTGCGTAATGCCTCTATGATGGGAAATATATGTTGAATTATCTTTTAATTTTAAAACTGTATCCCCATCAGGTATAAGGGAACCTGCAATCAGTGTTGTGGCACTTGCCGCGAATGTGCCTGACATCGCTGGATCTTGAGTTGCAAGTGCAGTAAGTCCAACTCCAATAACAATGTGCGTGGCTGTGTCCATTTATGTTCACTCTTTTCATCTTAATTTATAATATATTATAATCTAAAAGTTAGAATAACAAAATCAACTCACATTAATAATGTGTTATTCTTATTTATCATGTAAGTAAAATATCCATTAAAATCAAATTGAAACATTAAATCATTGTTCAGGAAGGGAAATATATGTATTTAGAAGAAAATTTCAAAGATAATATTGTACATTGGTTTAATAACAATCAACGTTCAATGCCTTGGAGAGAGACTACTAATCCTTATTATATATGGTTAAGTGAAGTTATGTTACAACAAACCCAAGTCAAAACAGTTATAGATTATTATGATATATTCACTCATCGTTTTCCTACAATAGCCGATTTGAGCGAAGCAAATGAGGATGAAGTACTCAAATATTGGGAAGGACTTGGTTATTATAGTCGAGCAAGAAACTTTCATCATGCAGTCAAAGAAGTACAACATGATTATAATGGAATAGTTCCATCTGATCCTGAAAATTTTAAATCTTTAAAAGGTGTCGGACCATATACTCAAGCAGCAGTAATGAGTATAGCCTTTGACCATCCACTCCCTACAGTTGATGGTAATGTTTTTAGAGTATGGTCAAGATTAAATAATGATAGCAGTGATATAAAGCTCCAATCTACACGTAAAACATTTGAACAACAGTTATTACCTTATGTTCAAGAGGAAGCTGGAACGTTTAACCAATCAATAATGGAATTAGGTGCGCTTATCTGTACACCTAAAAATCCACTCTGTATGTTTTGTCCAGTTCAAGAAAATTGTGAAGCCTTTGATAAAGGAACAGTATTAGATTTACCAGTTAAAACCAAAAATATTAAAAAGAAAACCATTGAACAAAGTGTCTTTTTAATTCGAAATCATAAAGGACAATATTTATTAGAAAAAAGACAGGAAAGGTTATTGAATGGTATGTGGGAATTTCCAATGTTTGAAGCCTCTAATGCTATTTCAGAAATATCTCATAAACTAAAACATGACATAGAACCTTTACCAGAACATATATTTAAATTAAAACATCAATTTACACACTTAACTTGGAATATTAAAGTCTATAGTGTGCCTGAAACTATAGATATAAATGAAAAGGTTTTACCTGATAATATGGTTTGGTTTGATTTATCTAATCGAGATGATTATTCATTTCCAGTATCAATGGATAAAATATATAGATTTATTGAAGGATAGGTTTCTTCAAAACAGAAATTATAATAAATCATTTTACTTATTTATAATCCAATAAAATCTAACTAATACTTAAATTTAATGGCGTGAAAGTACAGAAGTAGTTTGAAAATATGATATAATCTAAATGGTTAAAAAGTATAAAGGTGGTGTGGAGTATGGTAAAAGAATCCATACCTAAAGAAGGACAAGACATCAAAATTCAAAGTTATAAACATGATGGAAATATTCATCGCGTTTGGTCTGAAACAACCATTTTAAAAGGTACAGATCATGTGATTATTGGTGGGAATGATCACACGTTAGTAACAGAAAGTGATGGTCGCACTTGGATTACAAGAGAACCAGCTATTGTCTATTTTCATTCTGAATATTGGTTTAATGTGATTTGTATGTTTCGTGAAGATGGTGTTTATTATTATTGTAATTTATCTTCACCATTTGTTTGTGATGAAGAAGCCTTAAAATACATCGACTATGATTTGGATATTAAAGTTTATCCTAATGGGAAATACCATTTATTAGATGAAGATGAGTATGAGCAACATATGAATCAAATGAATTATCCTCACGATATAGATGTTATTTTAAGAAGAAGTGTAGATATTTTACAACAGTGGATAGAACAGAAAAAAGGGCCTTTCGCTCCTGATTTTATCAAAGTTTGGAAAGAGCGATATAAAAAAATTAGGGATTATTAAGCAAATTAGATGTAAAACGATATGAGATGGTTTATATTATTCAATGTTGCATTGATTTAATTAAATAAACATTGATAGTTTAGATAAAACAATCTCTATTAACTAAAATTATATTTGTTAATCGTATCAATCAGAGGTTGAGATATGTTAGTCAATTGTTGCGGAATAATTTAATTAATTATTAGCTTATGGATACTAATGATTAATTGAAATGATATTCCAAGGCGATTCATCATATCCAACCTCTGTTCAATTTTAAAAAGATCAATTTAAAAAATATTATATGGGGGGATTAAAATAATGATTAAACGATATTTAAAGTTTGTTAAACCATATAAATATCGTATTATTGCTACTATTATAGTTGGTATTATTAAATTTGGTATTCCAATGTTAATTCCATTGCTTATTAAATATGCAATAGATGGTGTTATCAATAATCATTCACTTAGTGATAGCGAAAAATACTCACACCTAGCCATAGTTATAGGTATTGCCCTATTTATCTTTTTAATTGTTAGACCACCAATTGAATTTATAAGACAATATCTAGCTCAATGGACAAGTAATAAAATATTATATGATATAAGAAAGCAACTTTATAATCACTTACAAGCATTGAGTGCACGTTTCTATGCTAATAACCAAGTAGGGCAAGTTATTTCACGAGTGATTAATGATGTGGAACAAACAAAAGATTTTATTTTAACAGGATTAATGAATATTTGGCTTGATTGCATAACAATAATAATAGCATTAACAATTATGTTCTTCCTTGATGTTAAACTGACTTTTGCTGCATTATTTATTTTCCCATTCTATATCTTAACGGTTTATTTCTTCTTTGGACGTTTAAGAAAATTAACAAGAGTAAGATCTCAAGCTTTAGCAGAAGTTCAAGGATTTTTACATGAACGTGTACAAGGAATGTCTGTTATTAAAAGCTTTGCAATTGAAGATAATGAAGCGGGTAATTTCGATCACCGTAATAAAAACTTTTTACAAAAAGCATTTCAACATACGAGATGGAATGCATATTCTTTTGCTGCAATTAATACTGTGACAGATATAGGCCCAATTATTGTCATTGGTGTCGGTGCTTACTTAGCAATAAGTGGTTCTATTACAGTAGGGACATTAGCTGCATTCGTTGGTTATTTAGAACAATTATTCGGTCCTTTAAGACGATTAGTATCTTCTTTTACAACATTAACTCAAAGCTTTGCGTCAATGGATCGTGTCTTCCAATTAATAGATGAAGATTATGACATAAAAAATGGTATTGGCGCTCAACCAATCGAAATTAAAAATGGTCAAATTGAATTAAAACATGTTGGGTTCAAATATAATGAAAATGAACAAGACATTTTAAAAGATATTAATTTGACTATTCATAAAGGTGAGACCGTTGCCTTCGTAGGAATGAGTGGTGGAGGTAAGTCAACACTTATTAATTTAATACCTCGGTTTTATGATGTTACAGAAGGAGAAATTCTTGTTGATAACCACAATGTTAAAGATTTCTTAACAGGTAGCCTAAGAAATCAAATTGGTTTAGTTCAACAAGATAATATCTTATTTTCCGATACGGTTAAGGAGAACATTCTACTAGGCCGACCTGATGCTTCAGACGAAGAAGTTATTGAAGCAGCTAAAATGGCTAATGCTCATGAATTTATAATGAATCTTCAAGATGGATACGACACAGAAGTTGGTGAACGTGGCGTGAAATTATCAGGTGGTCAAAAACAAAGACTATCTATTGCACGTATATTCTTAAATGATCCACCAATTTTAATCTTAGATGAAGCTACTAGTGCATTAGATTTAGAAAGTGAAGCAATTATTCAAGAAGCACTAGATGTTTTAAGTAAAGATCGTACGACGTTAATCGTAGCACATAGACTTTCAACAATTACTCATGCAGACAAAATTGTAGTTATAGAAAATGGTGAAATTGTTGAAATGGGTACACACCAACAATTAATTGATAAAAAAGGTGCTTATGAGCATTTATATAGCAT
>NZ_RXWW01000041.1:0-5504 GCF_003970495.1 Staphylococcus pasteuri | reverse complement strand
ATTTATAATAATAAAAAAGAGCTTAAGGCAAATGTTGAATTGCCTTAAGCTCTTTTGCTATATAGTTCTAATTAATTTATAAATAGCTTAGATTGATAATTAAATAAGTTTAAAAGCTATAAGTCAAAATCTTCATCAGCAATATCAATATCAGTATCATTGCGATGGTAAGTAAAGAAACTAATACGAAGTCTATCTAAATGTTCCAAATGATATCTATATTCTTCTATTGCTGCGATAATTTGCATAATATTAGCATAAGAATAATTAGTTTGATATGGATTTTGAATTAATTCATTTTGAAAAGCAGTCATAAGTTCTTTTTTAAGTGGGTTATCAACTTCATATTGCAATTGTGTGACTTTAAATTTAGCCTTTTTAGATAAACTTTTTAAAATTTGCTCGTGGAAAGCAATTAATGAGTCTAATTCCAATTTAATTTGTAATAACAATTGATTATTTAGTTGATGTAAATCATTTGGGTAACGTGACATTTTGTTTAATACTTCATAAGCTAATCTAGTCGTTCTTACTACTTCTTTAAATAGAATTTTCTTTCTATATTGTTCAAATATATTCTTTTTTAATAAAGGTCTTTCTTCATGATAGAAGTCGTAAATCTTTTCGAGTTTATCGATTCTAGAATTCAGTTGATCGCCATCTTGTTTAATATTATTAAATTCAGAAGTGTCATTTAATACCAATTTAAACCAAACGAAGATATCGGAGGTAATATTTACAGAATTATAATAAATTTTAGTTTCGAATTTTGGAGGTAAGAATAATAAATTTACTACTGAAGAACTTAGTACTCCAATCATAACTAAAACAAATCTGTAAAATGCAGCGACATAAAATGAACCAGAGACTTGGCCCATAATGATTAATGCTGTGACACTTGCTAATGTAGCAACATGTGCAAGATTAAATCGGAATAAAATTGCGATTAATACGATAACTGTAACACCCATAATTATAAAATTATTACTAAAGATTGTAACCATGGTAACAGCTAATAATGCGCCAATAATATTACCGATAGCTTGATCAGAAACAGTTTTAATAGACTTATAAACACTAGGTTGCATTGCGACAACTGCACTGACACCGGCTAATGCTTTTAGACCAATATTATTAGGAAGTAAAGAAGCGATAGACATAGCTAGTATGATTGCTATACCTGTTTTAAAAATCCGAGCTCCTAGTCTCAAAAAGAAGCGCTCCTTTTATTTTTATTGAATAAAATTTTAAATTCGTATTCATTATTGTTATACACTGACTAATCATAAATTTCAAGTGAATACAATAGTGTAGCTTTTGAAATATAACATTATATAACAAATCGCTAGTCAAATTATTTTAAATGAACACACAATCAGTTTAACTAAAGATATTTTTATAAAATGATAAAAGCTCCCTCAAAGTCCATTTAAAATGATTACAATGAGGGAGCAAATATGGTTAATGATATAGCACTTATTTCATTTGACTAAATGCATAGTCAGCTGCTTCTAGTGTTTTATCAATATCTTCTTCTGTATGTTCCGTAGTTAAGAACCATGCTTCAAATTTTGAAGGTGCTAAATTAATACCTTGGTTAAGCATTAATTTAAAGAATTTAGCAAATGCTTCGCCATCTGAGTTTTCGACTTGTTCATAGTGAGTAATTTTTTCATCAGTAAAGTATAACGTTAATGAACCATAAATTCGATTGATAGTTGCAGTAATATTATGTTTGTCTATTAATTTTAGTAGCCCATCTTCTAAACGTTTACCTAATTGATCTAATCTTTCATAAACACCATCTTGTTCTAATACTTCAAGTAATGCAATACCAGCTTTCATTGAGAGTGGGTTACCTGCCATTGTACCAGCTTGGTATGCAGGTCCAAGTGGAGCAACATGTTCCATAATATCTTGTCTTCCACCGTATCCACCAATTGGTAGTCCGCCACCAATGATTTTACCAAATGCAGTTAAATCTGGAATCACACCAAGTAAGTCTTGTGCTGCACCATAATGGAATCTAAATGCTGTAATGACTTCATCATAAATTACTAAACTGCCGTTATCATGTGTAATACGGTTCACTTCTTCTAAAAATCCTGGTTCCGGCATAACCATACCGAAGTTACCAACAATAGGTTCAACTAAAACGGCTGCAATTTCATCTCCCCAATGATCAATAGCTTCTTTATAAGATTCAATATCATTAAATGGTACTGTGATTACTTCTCTAGCAACGCTTTCAGGAACACCAGCTGAATCGGGGGAACCTAATTGTGAAGGACCACTACCAGCAGCAACTAATACTAGATCAGAATGGCCATGATAAGAACCAGCGAATTTAATGATTTTATTACGTTTTGTATAAGCACGAGCAACTCTAATCGTTGTCATAACAGCTTCTGTACCAGAATTAACAAATCTGATCTTTTCTAATGAAGGAATAGCTTCACGTAACTTTTTACTAAAATCGATTTCTAATTCAGTTGGTGTACCATATAGCACACCTTTAGCAGCTTGATCTTGGATAGCTTTAGTTATATGTGGATGAGCATGACCAGTAATAATTGGTCCATAAGCTTGTAAATAATCAATAAACTTATTACCATCTACATCATATAAATAAGCGCCTTTACCTTCTTTCATTACTACAGGAGCTCCACCGCCAACTGCTTTATAAGAACGAGAAGGTGAATTAACGCCACCTAATATATATTCATTAGATAATTCCTGAAGTCTTTCGCTTTCAGTAAATTTCATTTTATCAACCTCTTTTAATTTAATATTGTCGACTATTATCGTATCATAAAATTAACATAATGAAGAAATAGGTGATTAAATGTTAAAAAAAGGTGATAAGTTCCCAGAGTTTTCTCTAGAAAATCAGAATGGAGAATTAGTATCGAACGAAACAATTAAAGGACAAACGACAATACTTTACTTTTATCCAAAAGATAATACACCTACTTGTACAACAGAAGCGTGTGATTTTAGAGATAATATCGAACTTTTTAATGATTTAAACGTGAATATTTATGGTGTTAGTGGAGATTCTAAGAAAAAACATCAAAATTTCATAGAAAAACATCAGTTAAACTTTGATTTATTAGTAGATGAAGATTTCTTACTTTCTAAAGAGACTGGGGTTTATCAACTGAAAAAATCATTTGGTAAAGAAAGTATGGGAATAGTTCGTACAACATTTGTTATAGATGAAAAAGGAATTATAAAAGATATTATCGAGAAAGTTAAGGTTAAAACACAGATTGATGAGTTAAAAAATATATTGGAGTGATAATCTATGAAGGTTGTAAGTCTGTTTAGATTAGGCGAATTAGAAGATGAGTTAGTAGAGAAATTCCCACAAGTAGATTTTAAGTTTATTAAAAAAGCTAAAAATATACCATTTGAAGACAGACAATCTTTAGATATATTAATAGGTTATGATGGTGAATTAGATGAATCATTTTTAAAAGATTGCCCAAATCTTAAATGGATCGCATGGTATGCGACAGGTGTTAATTCATTACCATTAGATTATTTGAAAAATCATAATATTAAACTAACTAATAGTAGGGGAGTACAAGCAAAACAACTTTCTGAATTTATCTTAGCGTTCATATTAGATGATTATAAAAAAATGAGAACATCATTTATTAACCAACAAAATAAAGTGTATGATTCTAAAATGGTAGGAAGACGATTAAGTGGGGACAAAGTATTATTTTTAGGTACTGGTGCGATTGCAAGTCGTGCTGCAAAGTTAGCCAAAGCATTTGATATGCAGGTAATTGGTTTGAGTAACTCCGGAAAAGATAAAGAGTGGTTCGATGAAGTATATAAAATAGAAAAATTGAATGAAGTTATTGGAGAAGTTGATATTATTATCAATGCTTTACCTGAAACAAATGAAACAATTCATTTATTACAATATGATCACTTTAAACAAATGAGTAACGATGCACTTTTTATTAATGTTGGACGAGGTACTATAGTTAAAGAAACTACAATTCTAAAAGTATTGAAAGAAAACTTAATTAGACATGCTTATTTAGATGTATTTGAAAATGAACCATTAGATGAAAACAATCCATTATATGAATTAGATAATGTAACAATAACAGCACACATTACTGGTAATGATAATAATATAAATAAAGAAGTAACGGATATATTTGTGAATAACTTGAAACATTTTCTCAATAACAAAGATTTAATTGAGAATATAGTTGATTTAAATAAGGGATATTAATTAAAATACTGCAGTTATATTGACAATTTTAATTCGCAACAGTTATATTAATATTAAGTAATAATAATTATTAACTAGAAAGATGGTGAAAAAATGAGTGCGGAATTAGAATCTATAGAACATGAGCTTGAAGAATCAATTACATCATTGAGAAAAGCGGGAATCCGTATTACTCCTCAAAGACAAGCAATTATTAAATTTATGATTTCTTCAAAAACACATCCAAGTGCCGACGAAATATATCAAGCACTTTCACCAGATTTTCCTAATATAAGTGTTGCGACTATCTACAACAATTTAAGAGTATTTAAAGACATTGGCTTAGTTAAAGAACTCACATATGGTGATTCATCAAGTCGCTTTGATTTCAATACTCATAATCACTACCACATTATTTGTGAAAAGTGTGGAAAGATTGTTGATTTTCATTATCCTCAATTAGATGAGGTAGAACAACTAGCACAGCACGTAACAGAGTTCGACGTAACACATCATCGTATGGAAATTTATGGGATCTGTAAAGATTGTAAGGAAAAAGAATAATAAGTTGTTTACTTATACATTATATTCTTACACAAATAATAGTTTTAAATAAAACCATGTTTATTCTAAATAAGAATAGACATGGTTTTTATTTACTTCAACAATCTGTATAACATGAGCACTGATTAATTACGAAATTATGATGTGACAATTAGATTTATATTTTAGACGCTTATTAGGAAAGACAGATTAAAATAAAAGAGAAATCGTTAATGTTAAATAAACAAACTAGAATGTAGGTAGAATTACAAAAGATTAGTTAGATTAATATACTGTATATTAAAATAGAGAATATATGAGATTATTGTGCACTCAAACAATTAATAGTTACTATAGTGGTAAATTTAAACCAAAATAGTGTATGAAATTCGTTGACGATAAACAAATTAATTGATACTATATAAAAGTCGTCAAAATGATGTTAAGTTATTTGAAAGGTTTTATTAACTTTTTAAATGAAATATTAACAAAGTGTAATTTTGACTATTGAACTTTCAACTTAAACATTATATTATAGTTCTTGTTGAGTTATTAAACAACAATTTAATTTTAAAAAAAGAAATTAAATTTATTCTTGACTTAACAAAACGGACACGATATAATAAGATATTGTAAGTGAAAAAACGAACATTGAAAACTGAATGACAATATGTCAACGTTAATTCCAATAATGTAACGAAAGTTACAACAATTAATTTAGTTT
>NZ_RXWW01000040.1 GCF_003970495.1 Staphylococcus pasteuri | reverse complement strand
TCTATAAATAGCTTAATATTTAACTTTATATTAATTCATTTAAAATAAATTATACAAAATGTATTATACACAACTTTTTGTTTGTTTGATAAAATAAAGTCAATATTTAAGGAGGATGGTGCAACGTGAAAAAGTTTTTAGTTTTAATTTCAATTTTAAGTATATTATTAGTAGCATGTTCTAGTAGCCCTACTAAACAAGCTGAAGGAAAATGGCAAAATAGTGATGGAGACATCATTACGATTAAAGGTGAATCACTCAAAGTCACTAGTGGTGGTATGTCACTTGAAGGGTCTATTAAAGATGATAAAGAACATAAACATTTAGCTAAGATTAATCTAAGTGGTGAAACAGGCTATTTAAAAGTAGGAAAGAAAGCAATCTATGCCTTAGATTCACCTAATGACAAACCAGACAGTGAAGATAAATTCGAGAAAATTAAACAATAAGTTTAGTTTTACAATTGTTAGTACTTATTTATTTTATTAATATCACTGAAAATTAAAAGGTTGGATAATGATTTATTCATACTTGAATCATTATCCAACCTTTATTGTTTTACTATAAATTTTTAGCTATTTCATTTAATTCTTTTTGAAGCGCAGTTGTTCTACGTTCAATTTCTTTAGTTAAATATTCTACTTTTTCATTTCTCTTTAACTCTTTAGGAATATCACTTGTATCAATTGGCTCTCCAAATTTAAGTAAAGCTTGCCCAGTCACTAATCCATGTAATGCTTTAGGTCCTACATATGCAGCTGGTAAAATAGGTGCTTTACCTAACATAGCTATTGTAGCTGCACCTCTTTTTAATGGTGCACCTTCCATTGATGTTCTATGACCTGTTGGGAATATGCCTACAGTTTTATTTTCTTTTAGTAATTTAATTGGTCGTTTCAATGTACTTGGACCTGGGTTTTCTCTATCAACAGGAAACGCATTTAATGAGCTCAGGAATTTCCCGCCCCATTTATTACTAAATAATTCTTTCTTAGCCATATAGTTAATTTGATTTGGATAAATTGCCATACCTAACATTATAACCTCGTTATAACTTTCATGTGTACAAGTCACAACATAATTATTGTCTTTGGGAATGTTTTCTTTACCAATAACAAATAGTGATTTGCCTAATTTAACTAAAATAAAATATAAAATACTACTTATCACTTTATACATCGTTACACCTACTTATATAGTTTTCTATTTAACATATAGATTTTATCATTTACCTGCAATATGAACAAGATAACTTCTAAATAAGTCTAAAGTCTGATAGCAGAAGACTAGCGTTTTTGTGAAAAAAATTACATAATTAAGAGTAGAGATTATTAAAATTGGAGGTCAAATATGTCAGATTATACACAATCGAATCAATCTTATGATTCTCAACAACAACCATCTCGATATAATAAACCTAAGTTTCCGTGGTTTAAAACCATTTTAGTTGCATTAATTGCAGGTATTATTGGTGCCTTACTCGTTCTTGAAATTGGTAAGATACTTAATCAAACTGTATTAAATCATGATGGTGCAACGGTTAATGAAGCGTCAAATAGTAAAGGCGGTAATCAATTAGATGGAAAAAGTGATAAATATGATTCTGTCCATGAGATGATTAAAGATGTTTCTCCAGCTATTGTTGGAGTTATTAATATGCAAAAATCAAATAACCTTGATGATTTATTAAAAGGAAAAACTTCTAAACCAGAAGAAGCTGGTATAGGTTCAGGTGTTATTTATCAAATTAGTGACGGTTCTGCTTATATCGTAACAAATAACCATGTTATTGATGGTGCATCTGAGATAAAAGTACAATTACACAATTCAAAACAAGTTAAAGCTAAACTTGTCGGCAAAGATGCTGTTACAGACATTGCTGTATTAAAAATAGATAATACTAAAGGTATCAAATCAATCGATTTTGCAAATTCATCAAAAGTTCAAACAGGAGATAGCGTGTTTGCAATGGGTAACCCACTCGGTTTAGAATTTGCAAATTCAGTCACATCTGGTATTATTTCTGCAAATGAACGCACAATTGATGCTAATACGACTGGTGGCAATACAAAAGTAAATGTACTTCAAACTGATGCAGCGATCAACCCAGGTAATTCTGGTGGTGCACTTGTAGATATTAATGGTAATTTAGTTGGTATCAACTCAATGAAAATTGCATCTGAACAAGTCGAAGGAATTGGATTTGCTATTCCTAGTAATGAAGTAAAAGTTACAATTGAGCAATTAGTTAAGCATGGGAAAATCGAACGTCCATCTATTGGTATAGGATTAATCAATTTACAAGATATCCCTGAATCATACAGAAAAGAAATGAATACCGATAGTCAATCTGGTATTTATGTTGCTAAAGTGAGTCATGATAGTAACCTTAAAAAAGGTGATATTATAACAAAAGTTGATAATAAAACTGTTAAAGAAGATACTGATCTAAGAACTTATTTATATGAACATAAGAAACCCGGAGAGCATATTAAATTAACAGTTATCCGAGATGCTAAAACTAAAAGTATTGATGTTAAATTAAAAAAACAAACACAAACATCTACACAGTCATCTTCAGAAAGACAAAGTCAATTTGCACAATGATAGTAAAACAAGGTATTGATGAAATTAAGATTCATCAATACCTTGTTTATTTTTAGTTAAAAATAACGCTGGAATTAATATAAATAAAATAGCTATCACAGAAACCACAAATCCTTCATGAAATCCTGTTAATTGCTTACTGATAACATCATGCATAGCAGATTTTGAAATGTTAGAAGCGACTACAGTAGCGATAATGGCTGTTCCAAAACTAGCACCAACATTCTCTATCATGTTGATGCCAACACCAGCCTCTGATAATTGTGATTCTGACACACCTTTATATGCATCTGCCATCAATCCAAGATTTATACCACCCACGCTACATCCTCGAATAAATAATATTAGAGATATCCACCAGATAGATGTATGTTGATCTACAAAAGCTAATGGTAAAGTGCCGATAATAGCAATCACAATACTTATCATAATAACGTATTTTGCACCTATTCTATCAATATATTTACCTATATATGGACGTGTGATCAACATCCCTACCCCTTGAGGTATTAATGCTAAAGCTGCTTCGATTGCAGAATAATGTTTAAAAGATTGAAAGAATAACGGCAGTATAACCATTGGTCCCATAATACCTATATTAGCCAAAAGTAATCCTAACATTGAAGCTGAGTAAGTTTTACTTTTAAATAAGTTAATAGGTAATATCGTATTAAATTGATTTCTTAAATTATAAATGACATAACCAACAATAAATATCACACCTACAGTTATACAAAAGACTGCTAAAGGATCCAAAAATGTACCTTTATCTCCTGCTTCGGTGATACCATATATTAAACTTGTACTAATAATTCCTAACATAGCAATTCCTATAGCGTCTAACGATTTATCTTTGTTAAATGGTTTAAAAGATGGTACGTATTTCATCATAAGTGGTACCGAAATAACAGTTACTAATATATTAATAAAAAACATCCATCTCCAAGATGCAAAGTGAATAATAAAACCACCTAATGTAGGTCCTAATATAGGTCCAAAGATCATTGGGGTGCTTACAATAGCCATTACCTTACCTATATGTTCTTGACCTGCAGTCTTAACTAATAAAGTAAACATAAGAGAAGTGATAACACCTGCGCTAAAACCTTGAACAATTCTAAATAGAATAAATACGTTAACAGAATTACTAAGTCCAACCATTAATGAAGTTAAACCGAATAATGACATTGCTATTATAAATACTTTTTTACTATTGAATTGATTCATTAACCAACCAGAGAATGGAATAGCAATAGCTAAAGCTAGAATATATCCTGTAATTCCCCATTGAACAACATCAATACTAGTATGAAAGGTTTGGTTTAATTGTTTGATACCAATGTTGATCATCGTTGAATCTAACATTGGAGCGATAGCACCTATAGCAATAGCCCATTCTGCATGCATCGTTTCTTTTGGAATTTGTTGACTTTGTGCTTTATATTCTGACATAAGTTGACTCATTTTTGTTTCTACGTCAACAAATTTACACCTATTTTGTTTCCTTGTCAACAATAAAAATTTGAAAAATAAAAATGAGGCATCAATAATGCCTCATTCTCGAAACTATAACTTTCTAAATTTATTTAATGCTGTAATTCATTTTTCTTAATTTCATCATCTAAATGGTTATTATATCTTTTAATAAATTGATATATACTATCAAATTCTTCTTGTGATAAATTGTCGAATACAACTCGATCTCTTGCTTCAAACTTAGCATGTAGTTGCTGATGTGTGTTATAAACTTGTTGACCTTTTGGTGTAAGTCGAAAATATATTTCTTTTTTATTACTATCGCTTCGATAACTTTCAATCAACGATTTGGTCTGAAGACGTTTTGTCAATTTACTTATGGCACCTCTTGTCATAAATAATTGTTCAGTTAAACTTTTAACATTAGGGTTTTTTAAGTCATGTATGGCTTCAATACAATGAACTTCACTTGATTTGTATTCTTTTAGCGCTTCTTGCATTTCATCTTTATTTAGCCATGCAATTTTATTAAACATGTTTCGCAACCCTCTCATGATGACTTCTTCTTTATTCAAGTTTTAACCTCCCACACACCAATTTAGATCTTTAGGTAATTGATTCAAGATCTTAAATAATTTATTTGTAATTAACCATAAAGTATTTCTTTTTACCTCTACGAATAATAGTAAATTCGTCTTCGATTTTGTCTTGATCTGAAAGTTCATAATTTACATCTTGTTGACGTTCACCATTAATATAAATTGCGCCATTATTAACATCTTCACGCGCTTGACGTTTTGAAGTAGCAATTCCTGTTTCAATTAACGCTTCAATAATATTTGTAGTTTCTTTAGATAATTCAACTTGAGGTACATCTTTGAAACCTTCTTTTAATTCTTTAGCTGATAATGATTTTAAATCTCCACTAAATAATGCTTGTGAAATTCTAATGGCATCGTTTAAAGCAGCCTCACCATGGATAAAACGAGTTACATTTTCAGCTAATGCTTTTTGTGCTTCACGTTTATGTGGTGCTTCCTCTTTAGATTGTTCTAATTGATCAATCTCTTCTTTGCTTAAGAAAGTAAAGTATTTTAAGAATTTTATTACATCTTCATCTGATTGGTTTATCCAAAATTGATAAAACTCGTAAGGGCTTGTCTTTTCTGCATCTAACCAAACAGCACCAGATTCTGATTTACCAAATTTCTTACCATCAGATTTAGTTACTAGAGGAATAGTTAAACCATATGCTTCAGTTTGTCCATACATACGTCTCATTAATTCGATACCACTTGTAATATTACCCCATTGATCTGAACCACCTACTTGGATTTTACAATTTAATTCACGGTTCAAATGACCAAAGTCAATTGCTTGTAAAATAGTATATGTGAACTCTGTATAAGAAATACCATGTTCTAATCTTGTTTGAATAGAATCTTTTCCTAGCATATAGTTAACACCAACATGTTTACCATAATCACGTAAAAAGCTAATTAACGAGATTTGCCCCAACCAATCTTTATTGTTAACTAAAGTTGCACTTTTATCTGTACCGAACTCAAATAGTTTATGCATTTGTTGACTAATACCTTGTACATTAGCTTCTACTTGTTCTTCGGTTTGTAATACACGTTCTTCTGATTTACCAGATGGATCACCAATCATACCTGTACCACCACCGATTAATACAATCGGACGATGACCATGCTCTTGAAAACGTCTTAAAGTTAGAAATGGAAGCAAATGACCAATGTGTAAACTATCTGCTGTTGGGTCTGCACCACAATATAAAGCTACTTGTTCTTTATTTAATAATTCTTCAATTCCCGCTTCATCAGTTTGTTGATATATAAGTCCACGCCATTTTAAATCTTCAATTAATGCATTTGACATTATTCAATTCCTCCTAAAAATATTCTTTTATTATCATAAGTTTAGATGTAAGTGTGATTGAAAGATAAGCCTTTTAAGTTTAAATGGTTCATATCATATTTTACTGAATATCTAAATATCAATAACTTTTAAAGATACTATCATCAAAAGTGTATTAGATATACAATTAAACAAAAAAATGCCCCTACATTTCATCAATGTAAGGGCGCATTTGCACGGTACCACCATACTTAAATTTAGGCTTCATAAGTGAATCATCCACAATTCTAAAACTAATTCATTTGGTATAATACTCAAACGTTTAGTTATCTAAGTGTCCAAAATTGTTGGATATTCTTTAACCTAATATCTCTCTTAATGATACGTTCATTAATCAAACGTCAGACTTGTAATAAAAAGGTGTATTCACAAAATAGAAAATATTAGTTCACAGCAACCACTAACTCTCTGAAATTCTCTACAAAGCTACTTGTCCTTCATCTGAAACCTATGTATTTGAATCTAATTATAGTTAACATTATTTTAAAAGTCAACTTACCGAGTATGATATAATAAGCTAAAATAAGGAGGTTTGCTATGGATAATATGAAACAACATCGGCAACATGATAATTTGTTTCGATTTGAAAAATTATATAAACGAATTAAACACATCATTGTTTCAGTTTTTATAATCGGTGTAGTGTTTACACTTATTATCTTATTAGCTGCCCTAGTTTATTTTCACCAACTAACTAAAGAAGCATCATCAATAAGTGATAATGCATTAAAACATAAAGTCATTCACTTTGCTGGAGATGATTTAATTAATTATAAAAACAAGGACATCTTATATGAATATGATCATTCACTTAATCCATTAATAGTAGGTCCTAAACATGTGAATCCAGATGTTATTAAAGCGTTAACGTCTTCAGAAGATACTTTATTTTTCCAGCATAACGGCATTCTTCCAAAAGCCATTTTAAGAGCAATGTTTCAAGATTTATCTCAGAAAGAACATAGTTCTGGTGGCAGCACCATTACACAACAATTAGTTAAAAATCAAGTGTTAACTAATGAAAAAACATATAGTCGTAAGGCTAATGAAATTATACTAGCTCAACGACTTGAAGATATATTAAGCAAAAAGGAAATTATCTACACCTATTTAAATATTGTTCCATTTGGACGAGATTATAACGGTGCTAATATCACTGGTATTTCATCTGCATCTTATAGTTTATTCGGTGTTTCAGCGGAACATTTAAATATCGCTCAATCCGCTTATCTTATTGGGTTATTACAAAGTCCATATGGTTATACACCCTATGACGAAAATGGTAACTTAAAACCTGCAAATGAAATTGAATATAGCATACAAAGACAACATTATGTTCTAAAACGTATGCTAGTAGAAGAAAAAATTACAAAGGCAGAATATCAAAAAGCAAAACAATATAATATTAAAACTCATTTATTAACTAAACCTAAAAAATCATCAAATTAAAAATAACCCCTTGATAATATTCAATAAATTATCAAGGGGTTAACTATATATTTTAGAATAATCCTATTGCATGTCCATCATCAGTTACGTCCATGTTTAATGCAGCAGGTTTTTTAGGTAAACCTGGCATTGTCATAATTGCACCTGTCAATGCAACGATAAATCCTGCACCAGTTTTAGCTTCTAATTCACGGATTGTGATTTCGAAATCACTTGGTGCTCCTAATGCTGTTTGATCATCACTAAATGAGTATTGTGTTTTAGCCATACAAATTGGGTAATGATCCCAACCATTATCTTTAAATTGTTTTAATTGTTTTTGAGCTTTACTAGTGAATGTTACTTTTGAACCGCCATAAATTTCTTTAACAATTGTTTCAATTTTATCTTCTAGTGGTTGTTCTAATTCATAAAGTGGTTTGAAATTTTGTGGTTGATCTAGAACTTCTAGAACTTCATTAGCGAGGTCAACTCCGCCTTTGCCACCTTTTTCCCAAACTTCAGTTAGAGCAATTCTTACGCCATTTTCTTTTGCCCATGATTTAACAAATTCTACTTCAGCATCTGTATCATGAATGAATGCATTAATTGCAATAATTGGTTCTACACCAAATTTTTTAATATTATTAACGTGTCGTTCTAAGTTAACAATACCAGCTTTAACTGCATCTACATTTTCTTCTTTCAAGTTATCCTTAGTGACTCCGCCATGCATTTTTAAAGCACGAACTGTTGCCACTAAGACGACAGCTGAAGGTTCGAAACCAGCTTCACGGGCTTTGATATCCATAAATTTCTCAGCACCTAAATCTGAACCAAAGCCTGCTTCTGTGACAACAATATCAGCTAAGTCTCTCGCTGTTTCTGTAGCTAAAATAGAATTACAACCATGTGCAATGTTAGCGAATGGGCCACCATGAACTAATGCAGGTGTACCTTCAATTGTCTGTACTAAGTTAGGTTTAATTGCATCTTTTAAAATCATAGCTAATGCGCCTTCAACTTTTAAATCTGCAACGGTAACTGGTTTACGATCGCGTGTATATCCAATTGTTATTTTACTTATTTTTTCTCTTAAATCTTTAATATTACGACTTAAACATAAAATAGCCATAATTTCTGAGGCAACAGTAATATTAAATCCATCTTCACGTGGCACACCGTTAATTGGACCACCTAAACCAACGTTTACATGACGTAGTGCACGATCATTCATGTCTAGAACACGTTTCCATTCAATTCTACGTTGATCTATGCCTAAGTCATTACCTTGGTGTATATGGTTATCTATGAAAGCAGATAAAGCATTATTTGCAGTAGTAATAGCATGGAAATCACCATTAAAATGTAAGTTAATATCTTCCATTGGTAATACTTGTGCATAACCGCCGCCTGTTGCGCCACCTTTAATACCAAAAGTAGGTCCTAAAGCAGGTTCACGTAAAGCTACCATGACACTTTTCTTTAGTTCATGGAAAGCATCTGATAATCCTACTGTTACTGTTGATTTACCCTCTCCAGCTGGAGTTGGACTCATAGCAGTTACTAATACTACCTTACCTTTATTGTCTTTAGGTTTAATTTGGTTTATATCAATTTTAGCTTTATAATGTCCATATTGTTCTAAAGCTTCATCTGAAATTCCTGCCTCATTAGCAATTTCACTAATAGGTCTTAATTTTGATTGGTTTGCAATTTCTAAATCTGATAAATGTGCCAACTTATTTCAACCCCTTATAAATATTTATAAAATTATAAAAATAAGTGTAAGAATCAGTTATGTACATGATTCAGTTGCTCTTACATCTTTAATAATAACCGACTTATTTATTGATGTCGAATATTTGATAGCGTTTTCAAAAATGCTATCAAATTCTACATTTAAAAGGACCTAAAAATAATTAGGCCCTTTTCGCTACTTATTTACGTTAATGTGTGAAAATAGAGTTTTGTAAATTCATTTTTCTAATGTTAATTTTTAATCTTCCATTGTACTTAAGTCACCAGCATCTAAATCTAATTCCCAAGCTTTTAATACACGTCTCATAATCTTACCTGAACGTGTTTTAGGTAGTTTATCTTTAAACTCAATTTCTCGAGGTGCAGAGTGTGCAGACAGTCCTTCTTTTACAAATTGGCGAATATCATTTTTTAATTCATCAGTTGGTTCATAACCTTGTCTCAGTGCTACGAATGCTTTAATAATTTCACCACGTACAGGATCTGGTTTACCGATGACACCTGCTTCAGCCACTGCTTCATGTTCTACTAACTTAGATTCAACTTCAAATGGGCCTACACGTTCACCAGCAGTCATAATCACATCATCTACACGTCCTTGGAACCAATAATATCCGTCTTCATCTTTATATGCAGAATCCCCTGAAACGTACCAATCTCCGATAAAGTAAGAATCATATTTTTCTGGATTTTTCCAGATAGAATGCATCATAGATGGCCATCCTTTTTTGATTGCTAAGTTACCCATTCTATTAGGTGGCAATTCTTTACCTTCATCATCTACTATAGCTGCTTCGATGCCAGGTAATGGTTTACCCATTGAACCTAATTTAATGTCCATGGCAGGATAGTTAACAATCATATGTCCACCAGTTTCAGTCATCCACCAAGTATCTAAGACACGTTTATGGAAAACGTCTTTAGACCATTTGATAACTTCTGGATTGAGTGGTTCACCAACAGACAAGATTGAACGTAATGATGACAAATCATATTTTTCTACAATATCGTCACCAGCACTCATTAACATACGTAAAGCCGTTGGTGCAGTGTACCAAATTGTTACTTTAAAGTCTTGAATCATTTTGTACCATTGTTCTGGAGAGAATCGACCACCAACAATACAGTTTGTAACACCATTTAACCATGGAGCAAAGACACCATATGACGTTCCAGTTACCCATCCTGGATCAGCTGTACACCAATAAACATCATCTTCTTGTAAATCTAATACATATTTTCCAGAAATATAGTGAACTAACATTGCTTTTTGAACATGTAGCACACCTTTAGGTTGACCGGTAGAGCCAGATGTATAATGTAAAATTAAGCCATCGTCTTCACTTAACCATTCAATATCAAACTCATCACTAGCTTTTTTAAATTCAGTATTAAAGTCAACATATGCCTCATCCACATCGTCATCTACTACAACAATTGTTTCCAAGTTAGGTAATTTATCTTTTGGAATTCGTGGTAATAATGCTTTATTTGTAACAATGACTTTAGCATCACTATTTTCAAGTCTGTCTGCCACAGCTTTTTCCATAAATGCTTCAAATAGTGGTCCAACAATTGCACCAATTTTTAAAATACCTAAGAAAGCGAAATACAATTCTGGTGTTCTTGACATGAAAATAAATACTCTATCCCCTTTTTGAACATTAGCTTTATTTTTTAAAACATTGGCTGCTTTATTTGAGTATTTTTTCATCTCTTCAAATGTGTATGATTCATGACGACGTTCATCTTTATAGTTTAATGCTATTTTTTCTCCCTTACCCTCATCAACATGTCTATCTATACATTCATACGCCATGTTGATTTTTCCTGTCTTATTCTAAGAGAATGCCTTTTCAACATCTTTCCAATCAAAGTTATTATACGTTTGTTCATAATCTTGCAAATTATAATTTCCAGGTTCACTTTTATATACTTCAACTTTCATAAGAAAATCCCCCTTCGATTTATGAAATCGCTTTCTTTATAGTGAATTATACATATAATTGTCGCATTATTCAAAACATTTAATTATAATTGACATCATTTTTGTCATTTTACATCAAGAAAAGTATAATAAGTATAAAGAACAAGGAGGTTTTAATTAGGAGGTGAAGATATGCAACATATAAAATCTTATATTAAAGAGAATATATACTTAGAAGATCAGCATTTTATAATAGAAGGCCCTGTTTCATATTCTTTTTTGAAAACGCTTACTTTCGACGATGGATTAAATGCATTTAGATCCTACAATGAACAATTTGAAGCTTTATTAGAAATTACTACGTTACCAGAAGGTAGAGTTTATATTATTCGGAGAGACCAACATATTATAGGTTATGTTACGTATCATTATCCAGATGAATTAGAAAGATGGTCTACTGGCCAACTCCCCTATTTAATTGAGCTTGGTGCAATCGAGTTAAGCAAAGGTTACCGTCATTTACATTTAGGTGGGAGATTAATTCAAATCAGTTTATCAGCTGATGAATTTGAAGATTATATTGTCTTAACAACTGAATATTATTGGCATTGGGACTTAAAACATGCCCAACTAGATGTATTTGAATATAAACGGTTAATGCAAAAATTAATGCAAAAAGGCGGTTTAGAAGTCTTTGCTACAGATGATCCAGAAATTACAAGTCATCCAGCAAATTGTTTAATGGCTAGAATTGGTAAAAGAATTAGTTTAGATCAACAACATGCTTTCGACGATATTAGATTTCAAAACCGCTTCTTTTATTAGCAGATTGAAAGGAATGAGCTTATGAGTAATAAAAATAAAACAGGTTATGTATACTCAGATGATATTTTAAAATATAGATTTAATAATGAGCATCCTTTTAATCAAATGCGTTTAAAATTAACAACTGAACTTTTAATAGATGCACAGTTTTTATCTAATGAAAATATTTTAACACCTCGAATTGCTACAGAAGATGAACTCGCTTTGATACATCGTTATGATTATATACAAGCGATTAAACATGCATCACATGGCATCTTAAGTTCTGAAGAAGCTAAAAAATATGGTTTTAATGATGATACAGTTCCATTTAGACATATGCATCGTCATTGTTCTCGTATTGTAGGTGGTGCTTTAAACTTAGCAGATAAGATTATGGACGGTACTTATACAAATGGTTGTCATTTAGGTGGTGGCTTGCATCATGCTTTACCAGGTCGTGCAAATGGCTTTTGTATTTATAATGATGTAGCTATAACTGCTCAATATTTAGTTAATCATTATAATCAAAGAGTAATGATTATTGATACAGACGCACATCATGGAGATGGTACTCAGTGGAGTTTTTATACGAGCAATGATGTATTAACCTATTCTATCCATGAAACTGGTAAGTTTTTATTTCCTGGTTCTGGACATTATACTGAACGTGGTGAAGATATCGGTTATGGTTATTCAGTCAATGTACCATTAGAACCTTATACAGAAGATGAATCATTCTTGCGCTCATTTAAATCTACAGTTGAACCTGTCATTGCAGCATTTAAACCTGATATCATTTTAAGCGTCAATGGAGTGGATATTCATTACAGAGATCCGCTAACACATATAAGTTGTACTTTAAATTCTTTATATCAACTACCTTATATAATTAAAGCACTTGCTGAAAAATATACTCATAATAAAATAATTATGTTTGGTGGCGGAGGTTATAATTTATGGAGAGTTGTGCCTCGTGCCTGGAGTCATTTATATTTAAGTTTAATTAATGAGCCTATTCAAAAAGGTTATTTACCATTAACTTGGATTAATAAATGGAAACATTATAGCTCAGTGACACTTCCAAAAAGATGGGAAGACCGTTTGGATGATTATACGTATATACCTAGAACTGATGAAATTTCAGAAAAAAATGCACGTGTAGCAGATTTAATAGCAAGTTGGTATGATTTTACATCCAAATAATTTCACCCCATAAATTAGTTATCAGTCTAATTTATGGGGTGTTTATTACATAGTACGTATATTATTTAATTATTTTGTCGTACCACGATATTCAATTCTATGAGGTAAAATCACATTAGGTTCTTCAATTTCCTCTTCATTCATATACTTAGTTAATAATCTCATTCCAACAGCACCAATATCATATAATGGTTGTATTACACTTGAAAGTTGTGGTCTAACCATTTCTACTAAACGCGTATTATTAAAACTAACGATTTGTAAATCTTCAGGAACTTTTATACCTGAATCTAATGCGCCGTGTAACACACCGATCGCTTGTTCATCACTGATTGATAATACAGCATCAGGTAAGTTATCTTTCATTTCATCAAAAACTTTCATGCCTTCTTTGTAACTTTCAGCCCCTGTTAAATGAAGCGCATCTTCTAATATTAGATTATTATCAGATAGCACTGTATTTAAACCATCTAAAACATCTTCTTGGGCTTTCTTAGAATAATCACCACCAACTAATGCAAATTTCTTAGCACCTTGGTCAATTAAATGTTGTGTTACTTCTTGAGCAGCTTTTTCAAAATCAATGTTAACAGAAGCAACATGATCATCTTTACCATTCGTACCTGATACAACGACTGGTACTGATGATTGGTTGATTAATTCTTTGATTTCTTCTGAAATTGTACCTCCTAAGAATATAATACCATCTACTTGTTTACTTAAAAGATTGTTAAAAATTTCTTTTTCTTTTTCAGGATCATTATCTGAATTTGAAATGATTGAATGATATTTATACATTGTAGCAATATCTTCTAAACCACGTGCAAGTTGTGAATAATAAACGTTTGAAATATCAGGAATAATCACACCTACAGTCGTAGTTCGTTTACTAGCAAGCCCACGTGCAACTGCATTTGGACGATAGTTTAATTTTTTAATTACTTCATTCACTTTATTTCGAGTTTCAGGCTTTACGTTTTGGTTACCATTAACAACACGAGAAACAGTTGCCATCGACACTCTGGCTTCTCTTGCCACATCATAAATTGTTACTGTCATAATTTCCTCCTTGCAAGCGTTTTATACGCTATTATACCGTGTTTTCATATTATTTTCAAAGTTTACCATATTTAAAGATACAGTGAAATAAATTTGTTTTGTTGTTCACATTTCTGTCAGAAAAATTGTAGATTTAAATTATATTCACTTTAAAACAAAATTTCTAATGATGCATATTAAAAGATATATTTTGTACAAATAAATTAAATTCAAACCAAAAATAGCTACTTCATTACAAAATACCTTTTGTTCAATGAAGTAGCTTTAATTTCATTATCGATTATTTTAATTTCTTTTGGTTATATAAGTCTGCTAGTGGTTTTAATTCATTATAAAATTTATTAAATTCTTTTAAATCCATTTGTTGTCCTGCATCACTTAATGCTACTGAAGGATCTGGATGTACTTCTGCCATAACGCCATCTGCTCCTACAGCAAGTGCAGCTTTTGCAGTCGGTAACATAATGTCTTTTCTACCAGTACTGTGTGTTACATCGACCATCACAGGTAAATGTGTACCTTGTTTTAATATTGGTACAGCAGAAATATCTAATGTGTTTCTAGTTGCTTTTTCATATGTTCTAATTCCACGCTCACATAAGATAATATTTCTATTACCTTGAGATGCGATATATTCTGCAGCATATGTGAATTCTTCAATTGTTGCTGATAATCCACGTTTTAATAAAATTGGTTTATTTGTACGACCAGCTTCTTTTAAAAGTTCAAAGTTTTGCATATTACGTGCACCAATTTGGAAAACATCAAGATATTCATCTGCAACTTCAAAATCATTTGGATTTACGATTTCACTAATGACATTTAAATTATATTTATCTTTAACATTTTTTAAGATTTTAAGACCTTCAACACCTAAACCTTGGAAATCATATGGGGACGTACGTGGTTTAAACGCTCCACCACGTATAAATTTCTCACCTTTTGCTTGTAAATCAGCAGCAACTGTATCTACTTGTTCTTGCGATTCTACTGAACATGGACCAAAAACAAATGATTTATAACCTTCTCCAAATTTACCTCCATTATCAAAATGAACAATTGTATCTTCAGGTTTTAATTTTCTAGATACGTATAAATGTTTTTCATTCTCTGATTTTTGTAAATCTGTAGAGGCTTTAAAAATTTCTTTAAATAATTGTTTAATCACATTATCATTGAACGGACCATTATTCTTATCTAAAAGATCGTTAATCATTTCCTTTTCACGTTGAGGGTCATATACACGTGTACCCTGTTTAATTTTTTCTTCTCCAATTTTTTGAGCTAGTTCACCACGTCGAGATAATAACTCTAAAATCTGATCGTTTAATGAGACAATTTCTTGTCTGTAGCTATCTAATTTATTACCCATAGTCATTCCACCTCTATACTATTAGTTGCACATTATATGTATCACTTTAAAGCGATAAAATAAATGTATTTACGAATCATTCTAACAATTAACATTTTATTGTTCAAGTTATAATTGTCGGAATTGATTAAATTTTCTAAAAATATGATAGTATTATCATATTCCCATTTATGAACACATATTTTAAAAAAGAAAAAGAGCAGAACGTCATACATCCTACTGTAAATGAATGATGGGTTCCACTCTAATATGTTATACATTTAATTTTAACCACTAAAATCAAATACTAACCAATGAGTGCTTATATTAATATCATAATATTAACTTATATTAAATACAAACTAATTAGTCATTAAAAGTACGTTTTTCGATTTTACTAGTTGTTTTTTCTACTTTTTGTTGAGTAGATTTTGTTTTATCTTGTTGTGCTTTATTTTGATTAGATGATTTTGTTGTTTTCTTAGTTGATTTTGTTTGTGCTGTTGTTTGATTACTATTTTTTTTAGTTGATTTTGTTGTTGCTTTAGCTTGACTATTAGATTTTTTAGTTGATTGATTATTATTTTGTCTTGTTACGACACCTTTATCAAACTGTGCTTTACTTTGTTTTTTTGTTGGTTGCTTAGTACTAGATTGTTTAGATGATGATTGTGCTGATTTATTATTTTGGTTAGATTTTGTTGTTGTTTTAGTAACTAAATTAGGTACTTTAGTCATCGTTGATTTTGCAATTGGTGCTTCTTCAAGTAATGCTGTAGTTAATTGAGATTCTTTAGAACCTTTAGTTAATTTACTTTTTTTAGTTTTAGCTGCACTTGCTAGTCTATTAGCAAATGAACCATCATTATTTTTTGTTGATTGTTCTTCAGTTTTAGTTACTAAATTTGGTGTAGATTGTTTATTATTTTTGGCTACACCCTGTTCTTTTGTTAAAGCTTTAGTATTAGCTGATACATTAGCATCATTATCTAATTTTGTTTTCTTCGTTTTAGCTGCACTTGCTAATTTATCTGCATTAGATTGTGTTGATTTGCTAGCTTTTTCTTTTGATGGATCAGATAGTGAAGATTCTTCTTTAATAGCAGATTTTGCCATTACAACTTCTTCAGATGATACGTGTTGATTACTATTTATATGAGATTGTTGTTCCTCATTCTGACTTTCTTCCTTAGCTTCTTGAATTTTACGTGCTTGTGGTGATTGGTCTGCTAAGCTATCTTTATTTGTTTCAGCTTGAATTGCATTTTGTTGTGCTGCTAATTCTGTAGCTGATGGCGTTGCATTAGATTGTTGTTCTTTATTTTGCGCTTCTTGTTTGGCTTGTTGTATTTCACGTGCTTGTGGTGACTGATCTGCTAAACTATCTTTATTTGTTTCAGCTTGAATTGCGTTTTGTTGTGCTGCTAATTCTGTAGCTGAAGCATCTGATCCAGAATTTCCTTCTGCTTCTAATTTTGCTTCTTGAATATCTCTAGCTTCTGGTGATTGATCTGCTAAATTATTGTCGCTTACTTCTCTTTGGATTGCGACTTTTTGTGCTGATAATTCATCAGATGAGATACCATCTTTTGATTTATTTCTGAAGTTTTCAACTTGGTTTTTAACAGATTCAAAACGTTGTTCTGCTTGAGATTTGTAATTTAATGCTTTTTCACGTAGTTCTTTTTCTTTAGCAATCGCTTGATCAGCTTTTTCGAAAACTTTCAATTTGTAATATAACCCTAAAGCTGAACCTACTAAAGCACCGGTAATAAAGCTTACAACAAAATCTTTACGTTGTGGTGTTTGATTATTTATACGAGTATGACGGCTGTATAAATCATTTCCAGTATTATTTCTTTCAAAATCATCACGATTATAGTGTTCCATGATTTATTCCTCCCTATAACAAATGCACTTAAACAAGTAACAACCTCATTTAAGTGCATTTAGTTCATTCTTATTAATTATTTGTCAACACGTGTAGTATAGCTATGATCTGTATCATTTGCTACTGTGTTTGCTTTGTAATTTGCACTTCCTCGACGGTAGTGTCTATTTTGCCATTTGTCAGCAATTTCCATTGCCACATTTGACCATTGTACTACTTGAGAAATTTTATCTTCATTTTGAGATACGTTGTGTGTAATAGAATTAGTTACACGGTCAACTGAACCATTTAATGTTTGAACTGAGTCACCAATACCTTTAACAGCATCAACTACAGAATTCAAACGATCAACTTTACCTTGAATATCTTCAGTTAAACGGTTAACTTTATGAAGTAAATCAGTAGATTCTCTTGTAATACCTTGTACTTGACCTTCAACACCATCAAGTGTTTTAGCCACGTGATCTAAATTTTTCTTAACAGAAATTAACACTACAACGATACCGATACATAAAATTAAGAACGCTATCGCAGCGATAATTCCAGCAATTGGTAAAATCCAATCCATTAAAAACGCCTCCTAAATACCTAATTATAAAATTCATTAATATTTAATACCCTTGAGAAATCATTATAAACATATTAGAAATCTTTTTTTATACCTAATTTATTTAAGTACGCTTTTTGGATTTTTTGTATATCTCCAGCGCCCATAAATAATATTACAGCATTATCAAATTTCTCTAATACATCTATACTATTTTCATCAATTAATGCTGATCCATCAATACGATCAATCAAGTCTTGAATCGTCAATTCACCAGTGTTTTCTCTAATTGAACCAAAAATTTCACATAAGAAAACATGGTCAGCTGCGCTTAAACTTGTTGCAAATTCTTCTAAGAATGCTTGAGTTCTTGAGAATGTATGTGGTTGGAATACAGCAATAACTTCTTTTTGTGGATATTTTTTTCTAGCTGTTTCAATTGTAGCATTAATTTCTCTTGGATGGTGAGCATAATCGTCTACTAATACTTGATTTGATACTTTTGTTTCATTAAATCGACGTTTTACACCACCAAATGTTTCTAATGCTTCTTTTATATTATCAACGTTCATTTTTTCTAAATAACTAATAGTTACAACAGCTAATGTATTTAGAATATTATGGTCACCATATTGTGGTGATAGGAATTGATCATAAAATTCTCCATTAATATAAACATCAAATTGTGTACCTTGTTCAGTGATTTGTATATTTTTAGCATATACGTCATCAGTTTCTTTTAAACCATAGTAATAAATGGGTACATCCGCTTCTAATTTTCTAAGATATTCATCGTCGCCCCATGCAATGATAGCTTTTTTAACATTTTGAGCCATTTCTTGGAATGCATCAAAAACGTCATCAACATCTCTGAAATAATCAGGATGGTCAAAGTCAATATTTGTCATAATTGCATAGTCAGGATCATAACTTAAAAAGTGACGTCGATATTCGCAAGCTTCGAATGCAAAATAGTCACTGCCAGGTAAACCCATTCCTGTACCGTCACCTATAAGGAATGAAGTCTTTTTATCTCCATTCATCACATGAGATAACAATCCAGTTGTTGATGTTTTACCATGTGCACCAGTAACTGCTACCGAAGTATATTGGTTAATTACATGGCCAAGAAAATCATGATATCTAATCACATCTAATTTAAGTTGATGTGCTTTGACTATCTCTTCATGTGTATCAGGGAAAGCATTACCCTGTATAATTACCATATCTTCTTTAATATTGTTACTATCAAACGGTAAGATAGTTATACCTTTATTTCTTAGAGCAACTTCTGTAAAAACATAAGTTTCAATATCTGAGCCTTGCACTTCATGCCCAAGATCATGCATGATTTGTGCCAATGAACTCATGCCAGAACCCTTAATTCCGACAAAATGATAGTGTGTCATTATAAAACTCCTTACTAATTTTTAATCTTGATTCAAATCCGCCTCAGTAATATAAACATCTCTAGGTTTAGAACCGTTCGCTCCAGATATATAACCTAGTTGTTCTAATTGATCTATGATTCTCGCTGCTCTATTATACCCAATTTGGAAATGTCTTTGTACTAACGAAGTAGAAATATGTCCTTCATTAATCATGAACTCACACACATCATCAAATAAATCATCTTGTGCTTGAGTTTGTGTTTTCTTTAATAATTCTTTTTCTTCAAATAAATAATCAGGTTCACGTTGCTGTTTAATGAAATCTACAACGTCGTCAATTTCTTCATCTGAAACAAATGTACCTTGAACACGGATAGGTTTATTCATACCGCCACCAAGATATAACATGTCGCCATATCCTAATAGTCGTTCTGCTCCTCCGCTATCAAGAATAGTTCTAGAATCTACACTTGATGATACCATAAATGCAATTCTAGTTGGGATATTAGCTTTAATTAAACCAGTAATAACATTAACTGATGGTCTTTGTGTGGCAACAAGCATATGAATACCACATGCACGCGCTTTTTGAGCTATTCTCGCGATGGATTGTTCTACTTCTTGTGGCGCCATCATCATTAAATCGGCTAATTCATCTATTACTATAACAATTTTTGGCATTCTTTGTTCATAAGAAGCTTTCTTATTGAATGCTGTAATATTTCTAACGTGATATTGAGCAAATAATTTATATCGACGTTCCATTTCTTCAACAGCCCATTTTAAACTTTGTGTGGCTGCTTTAACATCTGTAATTACTGGTGACACAAGATGTGGCAAATCATTATATGGTGCTAATTCAACCATTTTTGGATCAATTAATAATAATCTTAATTCTTCCGGATGATTTTTATACAATAGCGACATTAAAATACTATTAATACACACTGATTTACCTGAACCTGTTGCACCTGCAATTAAAGCATGAGGTGTTTTAGCAATGTCCATAAGTAATGGTTCATTGTTGATGCGATAACCCATTGCAACTGTCAATTTAGATTCAGCATTTTTAAATTGATCTGAATCTACAATTGATCTCAAATTGACTTTGGCAGGGTTTTGATTAGGTACCTCGATACCTACTAAACTTGTACCTGGTATCGGCGCTTCGATACGTATATCTTTGGCTGCTAACGCCATTTTAATATCGTCTTGTAAAGCAGTAATTCTTGATACTTTAACACCTTTTTCAACTGATAATTCAAAACGGGTCACACTTGGACCTTCAGTAACATTTTGAACTTCTGCAGGAACATTGAAATAATATAATGCATCATTTAATTCTTGCTTTTTATCATCAATCCACTCTTCATTTACTTCATGTGGTTCTGGTGATTCAAGCAATTCCATACTAGGTAAATTAATATTTGGACCTTTTCTTATAGTGGGCTTTTGAACTTTAATATTTTCATTATTATTATCCACTTCTCCAGATGTAACCTTAGATGTAGATGCATGAGTATTCTCTCGTTTGTCTTCATTGCGATTATCTGAATCATTTTCATTAACATCATTGGAAGCATGTTGCATAGACGAACTATCATCTTCCATATTTTGATTAATTCCAACATTATAATCGCTCTGAGCCATTTGCACATTCTCATTATTGACAACGTCATTTGCACTTAGGCTATGTTCACTTGCAGTTGAATTTGAGTCACTTTCATATGTTGTTTGATTTAGTTCATTTGTACGATCAGCTGAAGGCGCTTCACTTTCACTTATATTGTTTGATTGTTGATTTGATTCAGAGTGTTCTGATGTATTGTATTGCTCTGACGATGCTTGCTTAATATTATTTGATTGTGTCGAATTTGATTGACGTTCAGGCGTTAGATTTGGAACATGAACTGTGCGAGATTTTTTCTTATCTATCATACGTTTTTTATCTGAAGGCGTCATAACAACATTAAATGGCTTACTACCTTTTAATGGCTTGCTAGTTTGTTCAGAATGTAGATGCTGATTAGTTTCTACGCCTTTATTTTCACTATTAACTTTATCAAAATTCTGATCAGAACTTTCTGATTGATTATCATTTATAGATTCAGAATAGCTATTTTCTGAACTACTTAAGTTTTGAGTATTATCATAAGATGAAGCGACAAATTCAGATGTTTCATTACTATTATTAGAGATGAAACTATCACTTAATGATTCATCACTTTCTAATACTGATTCTGATGTTGACATTGTTTTATCACTATCACCTAAATTGCTATCTTGAATATGTGGATTTCGCTTTTTAGCATATTCCGTTTCATGATCGACGCTTTGAGTAACTGCATTATGACCACTTCTTCTATTCAAGTTCTTATGATCATTAAGTTGTGATGTCTCACTATCATATAGAGATGAAGATGTATGTTCTGAAGTAGAATATGTTGTTGGTTGCTCACTATCATCTAATTCTCGATAATCTGCATCATCTATATTATTATCTTCATTTTCTGATATTGATGTTCTATCAATGTAATGATGTTTTGCATTTTCTGAACTAATTGTAGAGTCACTTTGACTAGATTCAGAGTCTTTCTGGATGGTAGTTGTTCGATCATCATATATGGATTGAGATGAAACATAGTTAGTATCAGTTGTTTCTGAGCCATCATCTTGTTCTGTTACATCAGTCACAGTAACATCGTCATCATTTACTTGATGTCTTGGTTTAATATCAGATAAATCGATTTCTTCATAATTGTAATGAGATGTTTCTTGTTGATCTAGTTCTGAATTTTCAATTGCATCTGTTTGATTTATTGTTTCACTATTGTCATACTCGTCAATCATAGCATTGCTATCATCTTGAGATTCCATATCTAATGAACTTTCACCAACATATTGTTGTGCTTGTTTGGCATACATTTCATCAATTGCTTTTTGTATACTATCTTCATTGGTCTCTTTATTTTGTTGTCTTTTTTCTTGCAATGCTTTTTTAAATCGACGCTTTTGAAGCACTTTTCGTTCACGTTCTCTTCGAATTTCTTCAACAATTTGAGATGCATAGATATTGTTAATATTAATAGTATTATCTTTAGTTGAATGGTTAGGAGTTGAGTTAATTGCTTTTTCATCTCCCACTGACGATGTTTGTTGATTTATATTCTCATCATGTTTTGAATTACTATTTGTACTAGTTTCTTTTACATCATTCGATTGTTGATTACTTCTAAAGTTGCTTTGGGATCTTTCGGCAGTGTATCCATCGTTGTTACTAGAATGATTAACATTTGAACTCATTTTATTATTAGTTTCTTCTTCATTGTCTTTAGGAGGTATCATGCCGTTTTCAATTGGTCGTCTTTTCATCGTACCAAAAATGGCTGATGGTACTTCTGAAGCTTTAAAATCACTTTTGTGATATGTATACTCCGGTTGCGTTTTATAATTTGATTTAAAACGTTCGGATTGTAATTTCATTCTTGGTTGTGATTTTGAAGATGTAGCACCATTATTAGATTTGTTATCTCCTAATGAAGTAGGAGAAATTTGGCGGTGAGTTGATTTAGTGACATAAGGATTTGTTACTTGTTTTCTTCTAGTTTTATTTGAATTAGATTGTCGAGACGAGTTCACATACTCATCGTCATTGGCATGATTCCTTCTACGACGATGTCTCTTACTTTCTTGAGAAGTTAAAGTTTCATTATCATCATTTTTCACATAAGATTGTTCCCCATCATTCACAGATGTATATTCAGACTCCACATTTTCTGATTCAAAACCATTAATAGGAAATCGGAATTTACCTTTTGGTCGATGATAGATATCATTATTTTGTGGCAGTAATGAGTCATGATTAGAATCATTCGATTGAGTTGCCTGGCGTCTTTTATTTTTATTTCTTAATATATCTTCATTTGAATCATTATCTTCGCCAAATAATTTATCAAACCAGCTCATACTTTCACGACCTTCCTTTGTTATTCAAAAAATGCTTGTCCAATATCATAGCTATCATCTAGCACCATAATACCTTTTTCTTTAGGAGCATTTGGTAAATCTAATTCTTTCATTGAACAAATCATACCGCTAGATGCAACGCCTCTAAGTTCTGCATCTTTGATTACCATACCACTTGGCATTACTGCGCCCACTTTTGCTACAACTACTTTTTGTCCTTGTTCGACATTTGGTGCGCCACAAACAATTTGCAATGTATCATTACCTACATTGACATTAAGTACACTTAATTTATCAGCGTCAGGGTGTTTTTCTTTTGTTTCTACATAACCTACAACAAATTTTGGAGATAAATCAGCATTCAATTCATATGTGAAACCATTATTTTTAATCATTTGTTGTAATTGATTAACGATTTCTTCAGTTAATTTAATGTGTCCATTACCTTCTAATTGTATATGAGTAGATATATTAAAGAAATTATACCCAACTACTTCGTTATCTTCGTTAGTTATTTCTACTACGTCGTTATTCTTTTTATAATTGAATTCGCCTTCTGTAGGGTCGATTTGTAAGAATGCAACATCTCCTACACCATTTGGATTAAAGAATAAATTCATTGTATATATATCTCCTTTATCATTATTTATTTTTATCATTAAATTTTTTACGATTAGCTTCTAATCTTTGTATGACGTTAGGGTCTCTTTTTTGTTTATTGTTTTTCCCTAATATGAATATTGGTTCAAGATGACCTTTGTCGTATCCAAAAGATAAAGAAGTAATAGGGACAAGTCCTTTTGTGAAAAACTCCATAGTTAAATGAGCCATCACATCATAGCCTGTTTTGTTGCGTATATCAGCAATGACTAAAACATCTTGATGAGGCACTGCTACTAACATTTCGCCTTCACATTGATCTTGTATATCATTTAAAAATGATGTATTAAGTATGCGACTTGCATCATAACCATCATTAGAATTAATAAAATAGAATATATTACCTTTCACTTCATCGGTACTATATTTATTGTCAAGCTTTCTTACATTAAAAAGTGACATTTCTTTAATCTGTTGTTCTGTCATTTTCAATGTTTCTAACATACTTGCATCAATAAGTCTATATGACTTTCCTAAATCTAATGCGTAATAGATATTAGTTTCAGCAGTATGATTTTCATAAATGAATGCATGGCCTTCTTTAGTCTTTTTATCAAAACTTGTAGCACGAATCACCGGCATAATTTTAATTTCATCAAGTTGTTCTATACCTTGATCAGCCATTTGAGCAATTGCTTCATCTATATAATATATAATTTCATCTACAATTTTTTCTTCTTTTTCTTCATATTTTGCGACAATAGCGTTTAATTTAATTGTGACACCTTTATGATTGTCTTTTCTATAAATTCTTAATGTTTCGTCTTCACGATTGAATTTATAATTTACATCTAAATGATTCAAACGCTGTTTAATTTTATCTCTCATTTGAAAGACATTCATTCATATCACTCCTATTTCGCACCTTTTAATAGTTTACAATAAATCAAAGGATAGTAACAGAAAAAAACAAGTTTTTAAATATATTTTTCAACTATTCAATTAAATATATTGTGCTAAAAATTGATCTATTTGTTCAATGGATTTTCTTTCTTTACCAATATAACTTCCTAGTAATTCTCCGTCTCTATAAACTAAGAAACTTGGGATACCCATAATACCATTTTCTATACAAATATCTAAAAATTGGTCTCTATCTACTGATACAAATTTAAAAGATTGATATTTCTCTTCTAATTGTGGCAATTCTGGTTCGACTACCTTACAATCGGGGCACCATCCTGCTGTAAATTCAAAAACTGTATTTCCTTGCTTTAATTCTTCAAATTGTTGTTCTGTTTCAAGTTGTATCATGTTTTTCACTCCTATATTACTGATATTGTAATCGTTGTATTTGTTCTTCATTTAAATTCGTAATTGATGCTTTTAATAATTGACGAGCGGCATAATAATCACGGATATCAAAAACAGCATCTGTACTATGAATATAACGTGCACATACTCCTATTACTGCTGTAGGAATACCATCATTTGCTTTATGGATTTCACCGCCATCTGTTCCTCCTGGTGACATATAATATTGATGCGGAATATCATATTGTTTTACTAAATTTAATAAATAATCTCTAAAAGTAGGTCTGAGTATCATCGTACCATCTTTGATACGAATTAATGTCCCCTCCCCTAACGCACCAGATAATTGTTGCTTACCTTTTATATCATTTGCAGGAGAACAGTCTGCTACAAATGCAATATCCGGTTGAATTAATTCTGCTGATGCTTTAGCGCCTCTTAAGCCTACTTCTTCTTGTACATTGGCACCAACATATAAATCAACTTCTAATTCTGTATCTTTCAGTAATTCTAATATTTCAATAGCAATGAGACAACCATATCGATTATCCCACGCTTTTGCACTATATCTATATTCTGATAACTGAGTAAATGGCGTAGCAGGTACAATTGTGTCGCCAATTTCAATACCTTTTTGTCTAACTTCTTCACTCGAACTTGCACCTATATCTAACATTAAATCTTTAATTTGAGGTGCTGCTTCATTACCAGTTCTAAAATGTTTTGGAATATTGGCAACGACACCAATGATTTCTTCGTTTTTTCTATTTTTTACTTTTAATCTTTGTCCCTGCCATATATCATTTGCTACACCGCCTAAATTAGTAAATTGGATCATACCATTATCTGTGATATGCGTAATCATAAATCCAATCTCATCCATATGGGCTGCTATCATTACACGTTTAGCATTAGCTTTAGGTGATTTTTTCACACCATAAAACCCACCCATTTTATTATCTACAAAATGATCTACATAAGGTGTCATTTGTTCTTTCATATATGTTTTAACATCATCTTCAAATCCTGGTGCACCATGTAATTCTGTCAGATGTTCCATGCGTTCTAATGTTTTACTCTCTTCAATAGTCATTTGATGTTTCACTCCTTATAATTTATTATATCATCTTCATTATGGTAAACTAATAATATGAATCATGGAAAAGGGAGATACATTAATGAAATGTTTAAATTGTAAAAATATATTAATTGTAGGTGCTTGTACGGTAGTCATTTTATCAGCTGGCGTAATTGTTTACCTAAATAAGAAAAAATTTTATAATCCCGATAAGTTATTAGAAGAAGTCAAAACATACTTTATGGATGTCAAAGGTTCATATATTGTACAACAACCTCTTAACGATCCTAATATTAATGCTAATAAACCTATTTATCTTGGCGGTATCTCCGCAACTAAAAATGGTAAATTAGTAGATTATGATTTTTATGCTGATGCATATACTGGTGAAGTTTTAAATATTATCGAATTATAAAATTAAAATTTACATAAAAATGATAGGTTATAGTTAGTTCATTATAGTATCACTTTTCTTAATGAACTAAACTATAACCTTTTTTCAACTTAATACTGACGATATGAACGTTTGATAGATGATGTAATTGAATGATCCTTGTGATTATATTTAACTGCGAAATAGTTTTCGTCATGATAATAGAGGAACCAGTAATCATTTAAAACATAATAAGGTATGAGTCTTTCTTTTTCACGAATTGAAGTCATTGGGTAATCATCGTACGCGGTAACCCATAATGGATTTTGGTGTGCTACTGTTGGGAAGATGTCAGCCATATGCACAGCTTTTTCTCCTTCACTTTCAATTGTAACTATAGAGTGACCAAAGCTATGACCACCAGTGTGTATCATTTTAATTCCTGATACCGGTTCAATCTCTTTATCAAATAAAATAATATTGTCCTGATAATCACCTTGATTCTTTTCCCAATACGTCGCTTTACTACGTATATTAGGCGCTAAGAATTCATGCCATTCATCTTGTTGAATATAATGAGTAGCATTTTTGAATCGTGCATTTCCATTTGAATCAGTTAGTCCAGCAGCATGATCATAGTGTAAATGTGTCATTAACACAATATCAATATCATCAAGCGTTAAACCAAAATATTGTAATTCTTCTTTTATAAAGCCTTCTTGAGTTACGCCATAATTTCTTTTTTGTTTGTCAGTTAATTTACCATTACCTACACCTGCATCGATTAAAATATTATATTGAGGATGTTGAATAAGAATTGGATGTGTTGGTGTATGAACTTGATTCTTATCATTCACACTATACTTTCTAGTGCATAATGGTTTAGGTACAACGCCAAATATGGCACCTCCATCAATATGAGTATTACCCCCATTAATATCGTTAATAGTTAATTCTCCTAATTTCATAAAAAGACACCTTCCCACTCATTTACTAAATTTACTCTTATTAACAAATTTAATACAATAACGTATATATAGCAATTAATGTTAAAGTTCTTATTGCGCATTTTAAAGCAATTAAATATATGGAGGACAATAATGCAATATAAACATAATAAGATTATTCTGTTGTTTACGACAATTTTTATTATTATTGAACTCATTCTTATTTATTCAACGTCAATTGTTTCATCAAATTTAGGTTATAACATCATCATCTTGTCCAATTTAATACCATTCATAAGTATGATGTTCTTAAAAAGTAAAAAATAAGACAAGACCCTTTTGATGGGTTTTGTCTTATTTTAAATGATTTCTTTAACCTTACATCTTTATCTATGTTAAGGTTATCAATCGTTTTAATTTTAACTATTTTTTAATAGCATGAACAATATAATTCATATTTGATTTATGTTTGCGCATTGTTTTAAACATAGTTATAAACATATGACGGTTTTCTTTTTTAAATGCATTTTTTAAAATTTTTAAAGTTCCTAGTAAACCCTCATCTCTTAACATGCCAACTGGTAACATCAATGATAATGGTCCTATTTTTGATTCAACTTGTGAAAATCCTGCATCTTTAAATAAACTATACCAAATTTCTGGCGTTAAAGGCGTCACTTTCATATTGATTGCTTTACTCAATTCATTAACTATAACGTCCTCATTATCTCGATTTATAATAGCAATATCGTGTGTAAGTACAATTCCATTAGGTTTAAGTACACGATAATATTCTTTTAATACTTTTTCTTTAACCTTATAAGGTAACATTGTTAGCATTGCTTCGTTTAAAATAATATCGAAACTTTCATCTTCAAAAGGTAAATCCATCGCATTTGCTTGTGTTAGATGAATATAGTCATTTAAATCGTTTTTATCTACGTTTTGTTGGCCAACTTGTAATGCTGCTTTATTTAAGTCAACTGCTTCAATTTGGCATTGGTATTTTTGAGCTAATTCAATAGACGTTGTACACATATTACATGCAACTTCTAAAACACGTTTATCATTTGAAAAACAACCTTTATCAATTAACCAATTGGTAGCTAAAATTCCACCTGGACGTAAACGTTTTTTCCCGAGTTGAGCTAAAAATGTGTGACCTGCAACTTTTTTACCATATATTAAACACCCTTTCATTAATTAAAATTTATTAAATAAGACATGGTTTTCAAGATGAACATGTTCATGTGTTTCACGCTCTAAATTTTCAAGACGATTATATACGAGTCTCCAAGTTTGGCACGCTTCACTAGGTGCTTGATATTGATTAGTTAGTTCTCTCATATCCTCTAATAATTGTCCAGTTTGTGTATGGTCATTAACTAGGCTTTCTATAATTTTCGAAGCATCATCAACGTGTTCCCCTCGTGAAATTTTGATTAATGCTGGAAAGTCGTGATTATCTTCTTCATCCATATGCTCAAGCATTCCATCTCTATATTGACGATATAAATTTTGCAATTCAATTAAAAATGGATGGTTAGGTCCATGTACCTTAGCTACTTTTGTAACGTATGGAGATAGATTTTTAAATTCCTCACGCATCGTTTCATGATAACGAGACTGTATATATTGAATTAATGATGGCACATCAAGATATTTAACATTGATATTACCTTGTGATTCATTAGGTAACTGGTTAATTTCATCTAAGATAGTTTGTAAATCAACTTTTTTATTTTCAACGGCTTGCTCAATTGAAATATTGCCTCCACAACAAAAATCAATACCATATTTTCTGAAAATATCGGAACTTAATGGCATGTCGGTTACGACGTCAGCAACAATTGTATCTTTATTAATCATTTTTATTCCTCCCTTGATCACTTTTAATTATACTAAATAATATTCATTATCAATTACGTTTGTGAAATTATTCACTTATTTGTCGAAAAGATATTACAAAATTTTGAAAGTCAATTTTTTTAAAAAGTTAAAATAATATTAATGAAATTAATCCTAATAACTAAAATAATGTCGCTAGTTTTAATTTAAATCATTAAACTTGGACAAAATAAAACCTGAGACATCAATAAATGTCTCAGGCTTATAATCATATATTATCAGTATTTGGCTGAATATTATTATGAAATTTTGCTTCCATTCGATATATTCTAGAACCCTTATCCGAAAACTTCTGTTCGTATTCGGTAAGGATATTATCCTCATCGTCTTCTTCGTGAAGGTTTAAATTCATCTTTGTAAAATACATTCCGAATTGAGACATACTTTCTAAACTAAAGGCAAAAAGACCTCTATTATCAGTTTTAAAGTGAATTTCACCATCATCAATTAAAATTTGTTTATAAAGCGCTAGATATGTATGATAAGTCAATCTACGTTTAGCATGACGTTTTTTTGGCCAAGGATCAGAAAAGTTTAGATATATTCTAGAAACTTCCCCATCTTTAAAATATTCATTAAGTTCTATCGCATCATTACAAATCATTTTGAGATTTGTTAAGTTTTGCTCTTTTACTTTATCAAGCACTTTATACATAACACTCTTTTCACGTTCCATTGAAATAAAGTTAATCTCTGGATGTTGTGCGGCAAGTGTAGTGATAAATTGTCCCATACCGGAGCCAATTTCTATATAAATAGGTTGCTTCTTATCAAACCATTCTTCTATATGTCCAGCATGTGAACCATCCATATCTACTAAATCTGGATGATCCTTTAAATAATCTTCCGCCCATGGTTTGTAGCGAACTCTCATAATCAAATCTCCTTAAATAAATAAGTTACTATTCATAACTTCATTTAAAAATTCAAGCCATGTATTCATATCTTTAAAACGTTTCTGTTCTTCATACCATTGAACCATACCAATTGATTGAATCACAGTGTACCATTTCATACGTTTATTCAAGTTCAAACTTTCTTGTACGCCGTAAGTTTCGAACCATTTAGACCACTTCTTCTCGGGAACGTAATTGTAAAGCAGCATTCCGATATCAATAGCTGGATCTGCAATCATTGCACCTTCCCAGTCCACTAAAAATAGTTCGTCTCTATCAGATAACAACCAATTATTATGATTAACATCACCATGTACGACAGTAAAGAAACGAGAATCTAAATTTGGTATATGCTCTTCTAAATATGTTAATGCTTTTCTAACAACATGATGTGTTAACACTTCTCTAGATAAAGAGGCATTAATTTTATTAAGCATAATCTCTGGCGTAATAGGTTCCATTTCCATTCTTTTTAACATTGTAAGTAATGGTTTAGAATTGTGGATTTTTTTTAATATTTTGGCTACTCTAGGTTGATGCATTTCGTTCGCACTTAATTCGCGACCGTTTTTCCAATGCTGCGCCGTAACTACTTCGCCGGTTTCTATTCTTTTTGTCCAAACAAGTTTAGGTACAATACCCTCTGCAGATAAAGCTGCAATAAAAGGATTCGTATTTCGTTTTAAAAACAACTTTTGTCCATCTTGTTCAGCCATATAGGCCTCTCCAGAAGCGCCTCCAGCTGAATCTAATGTCCACCCTAACTGATAAAACTGCTCCAACACGTTCACCTCACTTTCAATTAGAAAATGGCTCCAGAAATATGTTTTCAAGAGCCATATATTCTAATTTATATAAACCGTATAGTCGCTCTACACGCTTGTTAAAATTTATTTTACAGTTTTTGTGAGTTGGCTATTTCGTATATTTTTGTCCCTAAAAATACGCTTGAAAATTGCGTCCTCATTTAATATCACTCATAGAAGATTTTATAATTTTTACCATCATATTTCAACTAAAAATGAGAAACTAAAAGACACATTTTACTAGTCCGCTCATTAAATATTTATAAAACTACTTTGAATTAGATTATAACATATTTAGAGTGAGATAGTTGTGGAAATTTTGATAAATATTCAACTTATATACTATGTGTTTCTATATACTGATTGAATCCTTCTTGTAATTGTCGCGTAACAGTGCCTACTTTACCATCTCCGACATCTTCCCCATCAATTTTAACTACTGGCATAACTTCAGCAGACGTACTTGAAATAATAACGTCATCTGCATTTTTTAAGAAATCAACAGTAAACGTTTCTTCAATAAATGGAATATTTTTATCTTCAGAAATCCATTTAATGACTCTTCTCGTAATTCCGTTTAAAATAAAATTATTTATAGGATGTGTATATATTTTTCCATCTTTAATAGCATATACGTTACTTGAAGCCCCTTCTGTTACAGTTTCTCCACGATGTTGAATCGCTTCACTAGCATTGTATTTAACAGCAAATTCTTTAGCTAAAACATTACCTAATAGGTTTAAACTTTTAATATCACAACGTAACCAACGAATATCTTCTGTTGTCATAGTATAAATACCATTTTCTAAATCTTCATAAGGTCTATCATAACTTTTTGTAAATGCCATGATAACCGGTTTTACTGGTGGTGTTGGGAATGAATGTTCACGAGGTGCAACACCACGTGTAGCTTGAATATAAATACCGCCATTTTTAACATCATTTACTTCTAAGAGTTTACGAACTAATTCAATTAATTCATCAACTGTATAAGTAAGATCTAATCCAATTTCGTTAGCACTTCTTAAAAATCTCTCGAAATGTTCTTTTACAGTAAATAGTTTACCTTCGTAAGCACGAATATATTCGTAAATTCCGTCACCAAAAACATATCCTCTATCTTCGTATGATACTTTAGCTTCATCTTGATTTAAAAATTCACCATTAATAAAAACTTTTGTCATAAATTATCCCTCCACACATAATGAGTATAACGCTTCGAGGTAAATACTCGTTGCATTAAATAGTTGTTTTTTCGTGATGTATTCATTTTTCTGATGCATTAAGTCTTCTGAATCATTAAACATTGCCCCAAAAGCGACACCTTTGTCTAGGTTTCTGGCGTATGTGCCTCCACCTATTGTGTATGGCTCTGTCATATCTCCAGTTTGGTTTCTATATGCTGTTACTAATTTTTGAACAAAAGGATCATTTTTATCTACATAGTGTGGTTTTTGAACTTTACCCATTTCTACTCTAAATCCTAATGGTTTAATTTCATTAGTAAAACGTTCTATAGCTTCTTCAAATTCAAAACCTTGCGGATATCTTAAATTTATTCCAAATCGGCCAGCATTTTCATTATCATAATTGATAACACCTATATTAGTAGTAACTTCGCCCATAATATCAGTATGGAATTTCATACCCATTTTTTCACCAAAATGAGAAACATGTAAATATTGATTACTAAAGTTTACAAAGTCTTTAGCACTTTTATTTAAGTTTAATGTAGCTAAAAATTCTAATAGATATAAGCCAGCATTTACACCTAATGAAGGATCCATACCATGAACAGCTTTACCTTCAATAGTTAAAATAAGAATTCCACTGTCAACTGTGCTTTCACCTTGTAATTGATTTGATTCTATAAAATATTCAAAGTTTTGAATAACATCAGTCATGTTTTCTTTAACTAAAACTTTAGCTTCAGCATGATCTGGAACCATGTTATAACGTTGTCCAGAATTAAATGAAATTAATTCATAATCTGGTTCATCTACATCTTCAGCCATTTCATTTTGAACTAAATCAAATGTAGTGATACCTTTCTCACCATGAATAGCAGGAAATTCAGCATCTGGTGCAAATCCTAGTGCAGGCATTTCCTCCGTTTGGAAATAACGGTCTGTACATTTCCAATCTGATTCTTCATCAGTTCCAATAATAATATGAATTCGTTTCTTCCAGTCGACCTTCATATCATTTAAAATCTTAACTGCATAATAAGCTGCTATTGTAGGTCCTTTATCATCTAGTGTACCCCTTGCTATGATTGACTGGTCTGTAACAACTGGGTCAAATGGATTTGAATCCCAACCGTCACCAGCAGGTACTACGTCGACGTGGCAAAGAATACCTAAGAGATCGTCACCGTTACCCGCTTCTATACGTCCGGCAATATGCTCTACGTCATGAGTAGAAAATCCATCTCTTTCAGCCAATTTATACATATAGTCTAATGCTTCTCTAGGTCCAGGTCCTACAGGCGCATCATCACTAGCTTTACTGTCATCTCTTACACTTTCAATCGACAACAAACCTTTTAAATCTTCAATTATTTGGTTTTCGTATTCTTGAACTTTTTCTTTCCACATTCGAATTCGACTTCCTTTTTTATAAGTTATTTACTATTTTACATGAAGTTACAAGGAAACTACAGTAAGACGTCAGAAATATTACGAAATTTTCTAAATTTTTATAACTAAATAAAACCCTATGTACTATCTCTTATTGGAAATAGTACATAGGGTTTCAAGTTAACCAATATTATTTGTTATCATCTAACGCATTTTTATTATTTTTTAAGTCATCTTCTGAAACGACACGTAAATTATTATTTACTGTTGCGCCACCTTCATCATCAAACTTACCTTCGTCTAGGTCGTCTTCTTTTTTATCATCTAAGTTTGTGAATTTAGTTTTTTCTTCTTCTAAGAAAGCTTTAGGGTCATTTTTTAATCTTTCTGCATAACCTTTAGGATCGTTTTTCACGTCTTGAATTGTTTCATTAGCTTTCGTACTTAATTGATTAGCTAAATCTTTAGCATTTGCTTTGTATGATTCTGGATCTTCTTTATATTGATTATACTGTTCTTTTAATTTATCTCTACTTTCTTTACGAGATAATAATACTGCTGCTGCAGCGCCGCCTAAACCTAGAACTACTCTAAATAAATTTGTACCTTTTGCCATAAATTACACCTTCTCTTTCTTTAGTTTAACAATAATTTAAAATCATTTTCTGTTAATAAACGATATTCTCCTAATTCGAGTGTTTCATCTAACTCTAAATTAGCTATTTTAATACGTTTTAATTTTAATACCTCATTTTCTATCTCATGAAACATTCTTTTTACTTGGTGGTATTTACCTTCATATATGGTAACACGTGAGAGCTTGTTTTCAATTATTTCTAATTGAGCTGGCTTCACCTTTCCATCAGAAAGTTCTATACCTTTTTCGAATAATTTAATATCATTTTCCGATATGGAATTTTGAGACACAACTTCATAAGTTTTAGGAACGTGTTTATGAGGACTCATCAAATCATGATTAAATTGCCCATCATTAGTAATAAGCAATAAACCTTCTGTATCTTTATCTAATCTACCGACAGGGAAAATCCCCAAGTGTTGATACTCAGGGATTAAATCAATGACGGTTTTATCTTTGTCATCTTCAGTGACAGAAATGACACCACTTGGTTTATTTAACATAATATAAATTTTATCAATATATTTAATAACTTCCTCATTAACTTTAACTATATCTACTTCAGGATTGATATGGGTTTTTGGTGATTTAGTCACGCTATCATTAACTTTCACATGACCTTTTTTCAAGTTTTGTTTAACTTCGTTACGTGTGCCAATCCCCATATTAGCTAAAAATTTATCAATTCTCATCGTAAGAACCCAACTTTACGTCTAATTTTTTCAGGTATTTCTCCTAAAAATTCATCAGCAAATTTAGTTTTTATTGTAATTCCACCATAAATTGCAGCACCTACGATAACACCAGCAATAATAATAATTAGATATCCTACTTTACTTGGTGCTAAGAATAGCTTACCAATAAAGAAGACAAGTTCTACACCTATCATCATAATGAATGAATACAAGAATATTTTTCCAAAATGAATCCAACTATAGCTGAACTTAAATTTGGCATATTTCTTTAAGATAAAGAAGTTGCAACCAATTGCGAATAATAATGCAATTGACGTACTAAGTACTGCACCTGGTGTACGTAATAACATAATTAGAGGATAGTTTAATATCAACTTAATAGCCACTGCACCCAAGATCACATATACAGTTAACTTCTGTTTATCAATACCTTGTAACATTGAAGCCGTCACACTTAATAATGAAATTAAAATTGCTACTGGAGCATATATGAATAACAATCTACTACCATCAAAGTTAGGGTCATGACCTTGAACAACTGGATCGTAGCCATAGAAAACTGTAAATAATGGTTGAGCTAATGCCATAATTCCTATACTAGCAGGAACAGTAATAAACATAAGCACTCCAATAGATGTTCTTATCTGTCTATGCATTTCATGCAATCGACCTTCTTCGTATGTCTTAGTAATATAAGGTATTAAACTTACTGCAAAACCAGCACTTAAAGATGTAGGAATCATTACTATTTTATTTGTTGACATATTCAACATATTAAAGAAAATATCTTGTAATTGTGAAGATACGCCTACAATAGATAAAGCTCCGTTATGAGTAAATTGATCGACTAAATTAAATAACGGGAAGTTTAAACTCACAATTACAAATGGAATACTATATTTTATAATTTCTTTATACATATTTCCGTAAGATACATTTATATCTGTGTTATCTGATAAAACCATTTTATCAATATGTTTCTTACGTTTTCTCCAGTAATACCATAATGTGAAAATACCTGTTATCGCACCAATAGCTGCTGCAAACGTAGCTATACCATTAGCCATTAATACAGTGCCATTAAAGACATTTAACACTAAATAACTTCCAACTAAAATGAATATTACACGTGCAATTTGTTCTGTAACTTCTGATACTGCTGTTGGTCCCATAGATTTATAACCTTGGAATATACCTCTCCAAGTTGCTAGTACTGGTATAAATATAACAACCATACTTATAATTCTAATAATCCATGTAATATCAGCAACTGACCAACCATTTTTATCTGATGCATTACGTGATAGTGTTAATTCTGAAATATATGGTGCTAGGAAGTATAATAGTAAAAATCCTAGAATACCAGTTATACTCATCACTATAAAACTTGATTTATAAAACTTCTGACTTACTTTGTATGCACCTAAAGCATTGTATTTAGCAACATATTTTGAAGCTGCTAACGGTACGCCAGCTGTTGCTACAGCTATTGCAATATTATATGGCGCATAGGCATAAGTAAACGGTGCCATATTTTCTTGTCCACCAATTAAATGGTTAAACGGAATAATAAATAGAACACCTAGAACTTTCGTAATTAATATACTAAATGTAATTAAGAAGGTCCCACGAACCATTTCTTTACTTTCGCTCATTAACTATCTTCCTATCTTTAAAAGTTTATTAAAGTTATTTAACTTCATATCTTATTCATTATCATTAGCTTACATTAATATAAAATATATCACAAAAACTATTTGTGTTAATTGATTTTATCATATTTTTATTAGTAAACACGCTTTTGATAAAATAAAAAGCAATCTCAAATCTTAGCTAGTCGATTTTTATGTATGATACTTCAAGTTTCCTATTATAATTCTCATTTTATTCATTGTCATCTAATTATACAACTTCTATAGCATATATTTTTCTATTCAGATACAATAGTGATGAATATTTATTGGAGGCAGTTAAAATGTATCAAACAATCATCATCGGTGGTGGCCCCAGCGGACTAATGGCTGCTGTTGCCGCTAGCTCTAGTAGTAACCAAGTTCTCTTGTTAGAAAAAAAGAAAGGACTTGGTAGAAAATTAAAAATTTCAGGTGGTGGTCGTTGCAATGTAACCAATCGCTTACCTTATGAAGAAATTATTAAAAACATTCCTGGAAATGGAAAATTTTTATATAGTCCCTTCTCTGTTTTTGATAATGAATCTATTATTCATTTTTTTGAGAGTCGTGGCGTAAAACTCAAAGAAGAAGATCATGGGCGCATGTTCCCTGTATCAAATAAAGCGCAAGACGTCGTTGATACTTTAGTTGATACGATTAATAAACAAAATGTTACAGTTAAGGAAGAAACCACTGTTCTTAATGTATCACAAGATAATGAGGGTATTTTTTCAGTTGAAACTGCACAACAAACTTATAAATCTAAAAGTTTAATTATAGCAACTGGTGGTACGAGTGTACCCCAAACAGGTTCGACTGGTGACGGATATACTTTTGCAAAATCGCTAGGCCATTCTATTACAGAATTGTTCCCTACCGAAGTACCTATCACTTCTCCTGAACGTTTTATTAAAGATAAAACATTGAAAGGACTAAGTCTCAAAGATGTAGAATTATCCGTATTAAAAAAGAATGGCAAAAAAAGAATTAGTCATCAAATGGATATGATTTTTACACATTTTGGTGTCAGTGGACCAGCTGCATTAAGATGTAGTCAATTTGTTTATAAAGAACAAAAAAATCAAAAGAAACAAGATATAAAAATGGCACTTGATGTCTTTCCAACTATGAACGAAGATGAACTTTCACAACATATTAGAAAATTATTAAAAGATGAACCTGATAAATATATTAAAAACAGTCTACATGGGTTAATTGAAGAAAGATATTTGTTATTTATTTTAGAACAAGCTGAAATTGATAATGAAACAACATCACATCATCTTTCAAATCAACAATTAAATACAATAGTTAAGTTATTAAAAGGATTTTCATTTAATGTTAATGGAACTTTACCAATTGATAAGGCGTTCGTAACTGGTGGCGGTGTTTCTTTAAAAGAGATAGAACCTAAGACTATGATGTCGAAATTGTCTAAAGGCCTTTTCTTATGTGGTGAAGTGTTAGATATCCACGGTTATACTGGTGGATATAATATTACAAGTGCATTAGTTACTGGTCACGTAGCAGGTTTAAATGCTGGAAAATATGATAATTTATTATAAATATTTGTATATAAAAACAGAGTTTAGGATTAATACCTAAACTCTGTTTTATTTATGATTTTATTGGATCAAACTTACAGTTTAACTATTTTATTCTGATTTATCTTTCTTTTGACTTAGTCGTCTGCTAACTATAGCAGCACCAGCCGCAAAGGCAATTCCTGCCACTGGTATGTGACTATCGTTTTGTCCAGTTTCTGGTAATTGTTTAGCTTCTGATGTTGAGTTATTGTCGTTCTCTTCACTTTGTTCAACTGTTGATGAAGTAACTTGTTCATCGATGTTTTCTCCATTTTTTATAGGAGTATTATCTTCATCAGTTTTGCTTCCAGTGACTGTTGTTTGTTGAGTTGGAACATCATTATCATTATCTTTGTCTTTTTGAGGTGTTTTTACCGGTTCTTGGTTTGGATCTTTTTGAGGTGTTTTTTGAGTTACTTTTGGAACAATCGCTTCAATTTGTTTGATTGTTTCTTCTTTAACTTTTAACACATCTTCATTTGATTGGGCTTGATCTACTTGTTCACCAATTTTAGAAGTAAGCTGGCCTAATTGACTCAATGCTTTATCTTTTTGTTCTTGATTTGCTTGTGAATTATTAATCTTTTCTTTTTGTTCTGCAATCTTATCATCTAATGCTTTGATTGTTTCTTCTTTAATTATAGCTTTAACATTCACTGATCCTAATTTTAATTGAGCATTTTCAACCACTTCGTTAATGTCATTACTATTATTGGCATTTTTTATTGATGCTAATGATTCATCTTCAATTGCTTTCACTCTATTAATTGCGTCTTCTTTTTCGTCAGTAGTAGCTTTTGTTGAACTTTGAATTAATGCAACTTGGTTATTAACAAATTTCGTTACTTCTGATATAGCTCTAGGTTTAACAACTGTATCCACTTTGATAGCTTTAATTTGATCTATAAAGTTTGATTTTGCATTCGCTACTTCTTCATTAGTATTTTGTACATTTAATACAGCTAAACCTTTTTCTAAAATATTATTCAAATTTTCTTTAGCAGCTAATTTTTCACTTTCTACTGCATCTTCATTTGAATCAATTGTTTCTTTAACTTTATCCGCTTCTTCTCTTAATGCTTTTGCTGCATTAGAAATTTGTTCAACATTAATGACAACTTGATTTAAATCATTCATAGCATTCGCTTTGATTTGAGCTACATCAATGTCAGATGCTGCATTTTCAATTTCATTGTTAGCGTTATTAACAATAGTATCTACTTTTTGTGCAGCTTCTTCAGATTCATCAAGTGTAGCGCCTAATGTTTGTCCAAATGTTTCTTTTAATTGATCAGCAAGTTGATTAATAGATTCAATCGCATTTGGTTTAGTTACAACTTCTGGAGTGACCTGATCAATTTCTGCTTTACCGTTTGACACTGCATCATCAACTTGTTGATTTGTATCAGCGTTATTAATGTTAATAAATGCAATATTTGCTTGTTCTCTAGCACTATTTATAGCATTATCTTTTTCTTGAGAAGTTGCTTTGTTATTTTCATTAATAGAATTTTCTTTAGCTGATAAAGCATCACGAATTTCTGTAATGGCATCTGACTTTTTAGTAAATGTGAATTCAAAACTATTAATATCACTTAAAGCTTGGTCTTTGGCAGTTGTTAATTGTTGTACATTTGTAGCTTGGTTAATCGCTGTGTCATCTTGAGCTTTTATGTTATTTAAATTATTCAATGTAGCTGTAATTTCTTCTTGTGTACCATTCACAGCATCTTGTATTTCATTAACTTTATCATTGTAAACATCATTAACTTCTTTTAATGCATCTCGTCTTAATCCACCTATTGGTTGAACATTTTGTAATGCATTAATTCCATTAGCTTTAGCTTCATCAACTTGTTGATTAGTTTGTGCTTGGTTCACTTGTTCTTTAGCTTTAGATAAAATAGCTTGTACTGTTTGTTTAGCATCATCAATATCTTCTTGACTATTATTTTGAGATTTATCTAACTCAGCTTGTTTTAAATCTGCCGCATCTGTTAATTCTTCATTAGCATTTTCTTTCTTAACAATTGATGGTGTAAATTGATTGATTTCTGTTATTGCATTTGTTTTAGCTTGATCTACATCATTGTTAGTGTTTGCTTGATTAATATTATTGATAACTTTAGAAGCTAATTGATCTAATTTATCACCAGCTAATTGCTTTTCTTCAGCAGTAGCATTGGCATTTTGATAAATTGTATCTTTTTGTTGATTCAAGATGTTTAAAGCTTCTTTTTTAGCATTATCTTTGACTGTAGTTTCTGGTTGAATGGCTTGAATGGTTTCATCGTTAGTTTTAACTGCATTATTAACGTCTACAATACTTTGAGCGTTAGTAACATCAGTTAAACCTTGTTGTAATGCATTATCAACTTTTGTATTTGCTGCTTGTTTTTCTTCTTCAGTAGATAAAGGACTATTAGCAATTTCTTGCTTTTTAGCATTAGCTTGATTTTGTAAATCTTGTTTTACAGCAGTTTTAACACCTGTATCTGCAGTTATTTGATTGATATTGTCGATACCTTCATTCTTTTTAGTTTCAACATCTATAGCACTATCTACATCAGTAACAGATTGTTTCGCATTATTAAGAGCTCGATCGATTAATTGATTTGCCGCATCTTTTTCTTCAGTAGTTGCATCTTGATTTTGACCTAATAATGCTTTTTGATTTGTAGCAGCTTGATCTAATGCAGCTTTAGCATCACCTTTAGTCTGTGTTGCTGGAAGTGTGTTACTAATAGCTGTTATACCATTTTGTTCAGCTGTAGCCACTTGTGCATTTGTAGTAGCCGCATTAACTTCATTATTGGCGTTTGTAACTACTTGATTTAACTCTTGTAAAGCAATCGCTTTTTCCTCTGAAGTAGCATTTGGTTCGTTGTTTATAATATATGTTTGTTGTTCCTGTTTAGTTTGAATATTTGATAAAGCTGTCGTTTTAGCATTACTTTGTGGTACTACTAAATCTATATCTTGAATGGCTTGATTTTTAACTTGCGCTACCTGTGCATCAGTAGTAGCTTGGTTAATTTGTTCATTTGCTTTTGTAACAATTGCATCAACATTATTTGAAGCTTCTTGTTTTTCTTCATCAGTTGCATGAACATCATTAGGGAAAGTTTGTTTACGTTGATCAGCTACTTGGCTGATTGCGTCTCTCGCATCTTGTTTTACATTCACAAATGCTCTAACTTGGTTGATGTTAGTAATCGCATCATTTTTAGCATTATCAACGGATTGTTTACTCAAAGCTTGGTAAACATTATTAGTACCTTGACCTACTGCTCTATCTACTGAATCAACAGTATCATCACGTTCTTCTTTAGTCATATCAGGATTTTGAGTTAGTTCTACTTTGCGTTGTTCACCTAAATTTTCTATTTCAGCTATAGCATTATTTTTGTATTCTTGTGATGGTAAAATTGAAGCTATTTTAGCTATTTCTTCATTTTTAACATTTTCTACATCCGCATTTGACTGTGCTGCATCTATAGCTTGGTCAGCTTGAGTTTTAGCTGTTTGTAAGGCTTGAAGTGCTTCATTAATTTCTTCAGTAGTTGTACCTCGAGTTGCTTGTATAACCGTTTCTTGTTCAGTAACTTTTTGAGCAATTTCTGCTTTTGCAGCAGGTTTGACTTGAGCATCTTGTTGTATTTGGTTAATCTCTGTTTGGTTAGTTGCAACAGCATTATCTACATCATTATTAGTAGCTGCTTGGTCAATATCATTATTGGCTTTTGCAACTGCTTGATCTATCTTAGCGTTAGCTGCATCATGTTCTTCAGTAGTTGAATTAGTATCTTGATTGATAAGTTGCTTGTGATTATCTGCATCTTGAGCAATAGTTGTTTTTGCTTGTTGCTTTTTAACAGTTGCAGGTTCAATATTATTGAGTTCATTTAAACCATTTGTTACAGCAGTTGACACTTCATCATTAGTTGTAGCTTGATTGATATTATTATCAATTTCAGCTTTTTTCGGATCTAATTGATTAATTGCGTCAGCTTTTTCTTCTGTTGTTGATTGATTTGAATTATTAATCGCTTGTTTTTTATCACTTAGTGCTTGATTAATTTGGTCTCTTGCAGCTGGTTTCTTTGCAACAACAGTGCTAGCATTTTGTAAGGCTTGTACAGTATTATTTTTCACATTATTTACTTCGTCTTTTGTATTAGCAGCTGCAATGTCAGTATGTGCCTCATTGGCTAAACTATCTACTAAATTATTAGCTTCTTTTTTTTCTTCTGTCGTAGCATCTGCATAGTTATTATTATTATGTTCTTTTTGTTGTTGTGCTGCTTGATTAACTTCGTCATTCGCCGAATCTTTTACGGCCGTTTCTGGCGTAATTGCATTAATTTGATTTATACCTAATTCTTTAGCTTGATTAACTTCTTGATTTGAAGAAGAATGATTAATGTTATAAGTTGTAACCCCTGCTAATCCATTTACTTTTTCTTTTGCCTTCGCTTTTTCTTCTGTTGTAGCACCACTATTTCCATCAATAGTACTATTATGTTCAGTTGCAGCTTGATTAACTTCAGAAATAGCAGTTGGTTTCACAGTTGTAGTAGGTTCAACTTTTCCAATTGATGTAACATTTTGATTTTGAATATTATTTATTTCATCTTGTGTATTAGCACCATTGATGTTTTTTAAGGCCTGGTGTTCAACATTATGAACTTGGTTTACTGCTTCTGCTTTTTCTTCATTTGTAGCATTTTGGTTATTATTAATATTTAAGATTTGATCAGCTACCTTTTGAACAATCGCATTACGTGCAGCTTCTTTAGCATGTGTTTGTACAGTAATATTATCAATAGCAGTTAAACCATTATTTTTTGCTGTAGTAACATCGTTTTCAGATGCAGCTTGTTGAATATTATTATTAGCATTAAATTGTTGGTGCTCAACGTCTGTTAATGCAACTTGCTTTTCCTCTTGTGTGGCTTCTGCAGTAGTATTAATTGATTGGTTTTTCTCAGTAGCTTTTTGATTAATTTCATTAGTAGCGACTTGTTTAGCATTATTTAATGTTTGATTTTGAGCATTATCCACTTGGTTATTAGCTACTACATTATTATCGTTTGTACTATCTCCCACGTCACGTTTACTTCTTTTCTTAGGAGACTGATTTGTTTCTACTGTTGCGACAGGTTTGTTTAAACCTTCCGTTGGTACTTTACTATTTTGATTATCATTATTTAATTCAGTTGGTAATTTTGGTGTTTGTAAGTCATCTAACGAAACAGCAGGTTGTACAACTTCTACGGCTGGGGTATTAACTTCATCATTTGTAGTAGTATTATCTTGATTACTAACGCCTTCCCCACTATTCACAACAGGATTATTAATATTTTCAGTTGTTGCGTCTTGGTTATTATTCTCAGTAGTAGCTTGATTAACGTTAGGGTCAACTACTTGATTTGTGTCACTGAATTGGCTGTCTACATTATTAGTTTGCTCTTGATTAACGACAGCGTTATCGACTTGGTTATTAGCAACCCCATTCTCTACTTCTGATGCTTCAGCACTATTAGTATTTACGCCTAAAAATGCTACTGTAGCAATTAATGCTGAGAAAATACCAACATTAAATTTTCGAATACTAAACTTTTGTTGTTTAAATAAATTCATAATGATTGTCCTCCTAGGTGTAATTTCATGATGTAAAACATTAGAATTATATTTAGATTTCAAATAGGTTGCACACCTTTGTAATATGCACAACCTATTAAATTTAATAATTATTTTATCATCAACCTAATTATAAATCTAGTATAAAAATATACTTATTTAATAAGAATTAAATATTTATAGCATGAAGAATTAGGTATGTTTTATCTATCTTTATCAAAATTAATTGATGAAGTATCAAACTTTTTATTTTTTATAATCTCTTAGTTTTAAACTTCTTAAATATAACCAAATTCCAAAAGTAAATGTGAATCCAGCTAAAGGTAAATGATTTTGACTTAAGCCAGTTTCTGGTAATTCACTATTTAATTTAGAACCAGATGATGAAATCTGTTTTTCTATATAATTCTTACAATTAGTCATTGATCTAACCGTATCTATTTTGATATTAGATTTAAGTGGCGATATTTTAATTCCTTTTAATTTTTCTATCGTTTCAATAACAATTTGGCTAACTTCATCATTTGTTTTTGCTTGTTTGATTCTTATATCTGCTTCTTCTAATATTGACGCGATTTTTCTCATAGCATTATTTACAGCATTGGAATCAACATTTTTTAAAAGTTTAATTTGATTTTTAACTTCATCAGCTACTTGATTGATATCTTTATTTGCTTGAGGTTTAACTTCTATATTAGGTTTAATTGATTCAATGATCTTAGCTGCATCTATATAAACTTGATCCACTTCACTGTTTGACAATGCATTATTAATAAGTTCTTTAGCCTTTTCTAATTCTTTTAGCACTTTAGTAATAGCCAATTCTTTCTCTTCTTTTGTCGCTTCATTTATTTGGTTAATTAATTGTTCTTGATTATTCGCAACTTGTGAAAGAAGTTCATTTGCTTCTGGTTTTTTAACCACTTTAACTTGAACATCATTAATAGCTTGAACCCCTTGTTCTTTTGTTTTATTTACTTGTTGTGTCGTTATATCTTGGTTAATTTGACTTAATGCTTGTTCTAAAATTTTCTCGATTTCTGAAATTGCTGCTTCAATTTCATTGGTAGTGGCGTTTAACGTCTCTTTTATATTTTTAATCTTATTTTGACTAGTTTCATTTAATAATTGTCTTGCATTAGTTTTAACTGCAGTAGATGGCAATATTTGTTGGATCTTATTGATAGCTTCATCTTTTGCTACTTCTACTTGATTATTATTTCTTAGATTGTTGATGTCATTGATTGCCTGATTTGCCAAACGATTAACTTCATCATTAGCTTCATCTTTTTCTTCTTGCGTTGCATCTTGAACTTTTCTAATAACTTCATCTTGATTATTGATGGCTTGGTTAATTTGAGTTCTTGCTTCTTCTTTAACTACAATTTTAGGCAAAATAATAGAAATTGCAGATTCTCCATTATTTTGTGCCAGATTAACTTGACTATTCATTGTCGCAGTATTGATTTGGTTAATAATATTTTCAACAGTAGCTTTAAGTTTTTCTAAAGCATTATTTTTTTCTTCATTTGTAGCATCTTCACTATGATTAATTAATTCCGTTTGCTTTTCAGCAAATTCTTGTATTTTAATTCTTGCATCTTGTTTTACAGTTGGTTGAAAAACAGACTGCTCAATACTTACTAATCCATTATCTTTAGTATTTGCTACTTCTTGATTTGTAGTGTCTTTTGTAATTTGTTGATTCAAATCATTTAATAACGTATTCATTTTAGTCATAAATTGATTTTTTTCTTCTTGTGTAGCTTCTTGATTTTCAAGTACTGGTTTCTCTTTATCTTGAATGGCTTTAGATATAGTTTGTCTTGCATTAGTCTTAATAGCAGTAGATGGCGATATTTGTTGTATACTTTGTATGCCATTATTATATGCCGTTTCCACCTCTTGATTTGTATGAGCTTGATCTATATTTTTAATTGATTGTTCTTTGGCTTGATTCACCAATTCTTGTGCCTCATTTTTCTCTTCAACCGTGGATTCATCACTATTTTGAATGAGCTGATTTTGTTTATTAGATTGATTTTCTATATTATTTCTTGCATTAGTTTTCACTGTTGTCTCAGGTAATGTATTATGAATCATTTCAATTGATTGCTGAGTAGCATCTGTTACTTGTTGATTTGTTTGCGCCTGATTAATAGCATTATTTGCTTGATTGAATATTTGATTTAATTTTTGTAATGCTGTATTAATTTCTTCAACAGTTGCATCAGGTGTTGCATTAATCACTTGTTGTTGTGCATTTTTTGCAGACTCTAACGAATGTCTCGCATCTGGTTTCACCACTACATCAACTTGAACAGCATCTATGTTTTGAATAGCTTGTTCTTTGGCTTGATCTACATCGTTGTTAGTTTGTGCTTGATTTATAGCTTCTAGAGCCTGTTTCTTTTGCTCGTCTAGTAATTGAATTGCAGCTGCTTTCTCGTCAGTCGTTGCATCGGGTGTTTGATTAATTTGAGATAATTTATCATTATAATGTTGATTAATTTCATTACGAGCATCAGGTTTTTTAACGATTTGCTCTTGTATATTGTTAATCGCTGCCGTTCCATTTTGTTGTTCTTCATCTACTTGAGCGTTAGTGTCTGCTTGATCAATATGATTAAGTGCATCTGCTAGTTGTGTATCTACTTCATTAATTGCGGCTTCTTTTTCTTCAGTAGTTGCATTAATATTTTGATTTATGTCTTGTTTTTTATCAGTAGCTAATTGGTTTAATATCGCTATTGCTTCTTGCTTTTTAGTAACATGTGGTTGAATATTTCCTAAATCATTAATTGCTGCATCTCTTAAAGCTTCAACCATAGGTGTAGTACTTGATGTATTAATATCATTTATTACTCTATTTAATAGTGTGTTTACTTGTGCAATAGCTTCATCTCTTTCTTCCTTAGTAGCACCTGGTGTGGCGTTAATATTATTAATTACTTCTGTTGCTTTTTCATTAACTGCCGTTCTAGCATCTGATTTTACCTTTGTGGCTGGTTGAATACTTTGAATATTTTGTATAGACGTATCTTTTGCATTTTCAACTTCTTGATTAGTATCCGCGTTTTCTATATTTTGAATACCTTGATTAAGTTCTGTATCAAGTATTTGTTGTGCTGCTTGTTGTTCTTCTATAGTTGCATCGTTATTATTTGCAATTATATTAAGTTGTTCTTGTGCTTTTAAATTCAATAAATTTTTAGCATTTGTTTTTACTTGTGTTTCTGGTTGAATGCTTTGAATTGTATTTATAGAATTATTTTTAGCTTGGTCAACTTCATCATTTGTATTTGCATTCGTAATATTTGTATTAGCTTCTGTTAAAGCTTGGTCAACTGCTTGAATTGCAGCTTGTCTTTCTTCTAACGTTGCATCTGTATTGGCGTTAATTTCATCCTTCTTTTGTTGTGCTACATTAGCAACTGCATCACGAGCATTTTGTTTAACTATGGTAACTGGATTAATGATATTAATTGCATTTACACCATTATCTTTAGCTTGATCTACGTCGCTATTTGATACACTATTATCAATTTCACCTATAGCTTGATTAGTTGTTTGATTAAGTTCATTAAGTGCAGCCTCTTTTTCTTCTTGAGTAGCTTCATTATTTTGATTAATTTCTTGACGTTTCGCTGTTGCTGCTTGGTTAATTTCAGCTTTTGCGTTGGCTTTATAAATATCAGCTGGTCTATCTGTATTAATCTTATTAATTGCATTATTTTTAGCTGCTTCTACCTGTGCGTTGTTTTGAGCATTATCAATATTAGCTAAAGCAGTAGTTACATCATTATCTAATTCTTCTAGTGCCGCTTCTTTTTCTTCAGTCGTAGCAACTGTATCTTGATTAATCAATGCTCTTTGTTCAGTAGCTTTATCGTTTACAGCCTGTCTTGCACTAGGTTTTGCTATAGGTGTTCCTGTATCTCCATTTAATATATTTAAACCTGCATTTTTTTCATTTGTCACACCATCATCAGTTGTTTGATCATCAATATTATTGATAGCATTATCTCTATCTTGTTCAATTTTATTAATTGCCGCTTCTTTTTCTTCATCTGTTAGTTCATTATCCTGATTAACAGTATCTGTCATATCATCGGCTTTGTTATTAACTGCTCGAGCCGCTTCTACTCTACTAATTAAAGTATGTTGCAATTGATAAGTTAATTGATCAATGTCTGCTTGAGAGATTCTCTGATTGATTGGAACATTATTTCTAGATTCATCTAAGATGGTTTGAGCTCTTGCTTTTAACGTATTATATTCATCTACAGAAGCAATGGTATAATTCGAAGCTATGACTTTAGTATCTACAGCTCGTTGTAATTCATCTTTATTCATAACAATATCTATATTATAAGGTTCTAAATTGACATCACTCGGTGTTGGAGGCGTATCGAAATATTCTTCAGCAAAAGTTTTATATACTAAATTATCTTGGAAAGTAACTTGTCTTGGTGTTGGAACATTATTAACACGTAATTTATAGTTAATGTTCAAATTTTTATTAGGCATTAATGATGCGTTATTTGAATTTGTTTCATCTCCATTACTTTTTATAGTGATTGTACGAGTTGTTGGGTCATATGTAGTAATCATCGGATTTAACATATTTCCTGAACCATTACCAAATGGCAATTCTGTAGTAAGTGATTGGTCGACATATTCTATACCTTCTGGTAAATGAATAGTATAAACAAATTCGTTCGTATTCATTGAGGCTGCAAAATCACCATCGTTTTTCAATGAAGTTGAAACATTGAATTCTCTATTATTTACTGCCTTTGTTTCTATATTTCTATTTTCAACATATATATGCGAACCAGAAAATAGACCTACATTATCTATAAAATCATAATATTTATAGCCATCTTTGAGTTGATAAACACCTGCAATATCAGTGATAGCATCGTTATTAGGTATAAATTGAATTTTTAAATGTGTAACATTATCAGGTACTTTAAATAATCTCGATTGAGCTCTTGTTGATACTGTTTTTTCTCCAATTATATTATCGTCATCAGCATTTCTAATAACAATATTTACAGCACCTTGCCTATTTTTAGTTAACATTGTAGAAAAATCAAAGACTAATTCAGAATTTGGATTGACTGTTAAAGTCTTCTCAATTCCATTAAAATCTCCATGATCATTAGGATCAGCACCATTGGCTCTACCTAAAACAATGACATTGTTTTGAGCTTGGTAATTTTTTTCGTCACTTGAATTAAACATACCAGACCTAACCAAAGTATGACTTATAACACCAACTTTACCTCCGTTTATAAGATTAAATCCGGGTAATTGTTCAACAATAGTAACTGTAGGGTTATTTCTACTTTTACTTGGAGTGACCCCAATATCATCAAAAGTTAATACCTCGTTGATTGCGTTAGGACCAGTATTATTTATTTTTGGATCAATCACAGTGGTTGAATTAACTGTACCACCTGCATTATTATCAACAACTGCACGTCGACTTCTTTTCTTAGGTCTATCTTCTTTAGGCCTTGATTCTGTTACTAATTTAGGTTGATTTTGTTGAGTTTCTCCATTCACTAAATTTTCAGGTAATACAATATCATTATTTATGCTATCGAGTTGAAGTTTTGTTGAATTGTTTGTGCTAGGGTCAAAATTATTATTTGTTGATGATTCAGTCGACTGTTCTTTACTTAAATCAGGATTTGTTTCAGAGATAGATTCATTTCCTAGCAAGTCATTTGCATTGCGTTGATTATCATTAACTTGATTGTCTATCGTACCATCTGATGTATTAGCGACATTATTATTTGTCACATTATTTTGATTAGCAGTTGTTAATTCATTAGTATTTGTTTCACCTGTAAGTGCAGTATTAGGCGTATCACTATTGGTATTTAATTCATTTTCTTCTGCTAATGCTTGATGAGTTTGACTTAAAAAAAGTGTAGTACCAATAATTGTTGAAAAAATACCTATGTTAAACTTTCTAATACTGAATTTCCGTTTCCTAAATAAATTCATTAATTGTTCCTCCTAGTTGTATCGTCTTTGTTGTTTATAATTAATGAGCGTTTATGATACATATGTATTAAATGAATCAATTTGCTATTTTAACCAATATAATGAATTAATATTCACTTTGATTTTATCATCAATTTTATTCAAATTCTAGTATACATAAATTAAATATTATAGTACACGTTTTAATTTATTTTTAACATATTTGTCATGTAAATATTTCAACGTTATCAAATAAGATTTCATAAAAAAAGAGTTAGATTTGAATACCTTAATATAAAAGGCATTCAAAATCTAACTCTTAAAAATCACTTTCCAATATTAAATGTTTTTAATTTCTAATCCTTCTGTTCCCCATTCATTCATGCCACCTTCTACATTAACAGCATGAATATCATTATTTTCTAAATATTCAACAACTCTAGCACTGCGTGCGCCAGCTGCACAAATTATATAATAAGTTTGATTTGAATCGAATTCTTTTAAGTTATCAGGAATTTCATTCATAGGAATAGTCTTTGCACCAGGAATAATCCCCATTGCAGTTTCATTATCATTACGTACATCTACAATATTAATTGGATTTGAATCCAATATTTTTTCTTTCAACTCATCAATTGTAATTGATTCCATTATTAAAACTCCTTTTAAAATATTCTATTTAGCAACAATGTTGACTAATTTTTGTGGTACAGCAATTATTTTTTTAATTTCTTTACCTTCAATACTCATTTTAACATTATCATTTGCTAATGCTAAATCTTGCATTTCTTCTTTAGATAAGTCTTTAGGAATTTCAATTTTTGCTCTTAATTTTCCATTAACTTGGACCACGATTTCTACTTCATCATCGACTAGTAGCGATTCATTATAAGTTGGCCAAGGTTGATAAGTAATAGTATCAGTATGACCTAATCTTGACCATAGCTCTTCTCCAATATGAGGGGCTATTGGTGCTAACATAGTTACAAATCCTTCAATATAAGGTTTGTAAATTTCTTCTGCTTTGTAACAATCATTGATAAATACCATTAATTGACTAATAGCAGTGTTGAAACCTAGGCTATCAAAATCTTCTGTTACTTTTTTAACAGTTTGGTTATATGATTTATCTAAAGATTTATTATTAGTGTCAACAATTTTGTCAGATAAAGTACCGTCTTCTTTAACAATTAAACGCCATACTCTATCTAGGAAGCGACGTGAACCATCTAGTCCTTTATCACTCCATGCTATAGCTGCATCTAATGGTCCCATAAACATTTCATATAAACGTAATGTATCAGCACCATGAGAATTCACTATATCATCAGGGTTAATAACATTTCCTTTAGATTTACTCATTTTTTCATTACCTTCACCTAAAATCATTCCTTGGTTATATAATTTTTGGAATGGTTCTTTTGTAGGTACAACACCTAAATCGTAAAGTACTTTATGCCAGAATCTTGCATATAATAAATGCAATACTGCATGTTCTACGCCACCAATATATAAATCTACTGGTAACCAATGTTTTAATTTTTCAGGATCAGCAATCATTTTCTCATTTTTAGGGTCTATATATCGTAAATAGTACCAACAACTACCTGCCCACTGAGGCATAGTATTCGTTTCACGACGACCTTTCATTCCAGTCTGTTCATCAACAACATTTACAAACTCATCTATATTAGCTAATGGAGATTCACCAGTACCTGATGGTTTGATTTCGTCAGTTTCTGGAAGTAATAATGGCAGTTCTTCTTCAGGTACTGTAGACATAGAACCGTCTTCCCAATGGATAATTGGTATTGGTTCACCCCAATAACGTTGTCTACTAAATAACCAATCACGTAATTTATAATTAACTTTCTTTTCTCCTGCATGATGATTTTCTAATAATTCAATAGCCTTAGAAATTGCTTCTTCATTATATAATCCATTAAGTTCACCGGAGTTAACATGTGGACCATTGCCAGTGTAAGCTTCAGTTTGAACATCTCCACCTTCAATCACTTCAATGATAGGTAATTCGAATTTCTCAGCAAATTCATGATCACGTTCGTCATGACCTGGTACTGCCATAACTGCACCTGTGCCATACGTAGATAGAACATAATCTGCAATCCAAATTGGTAGTTGATCACCAGAAATAGGATTGATTGCATAAGCGCCTGTAAACACACCTGTCTTTCCTTTAGCTAAATCTGTACGTTCTAAATCAGATTTTTTTGAAGCTTCTTTTTGATAAGCTTTGATTTCTTCTTCTTTATCATCACTAGTAATTTTATTAACTAGTTCATGCTCTGGACTTAATACTAAAAATGAAGTTCCGTAAATTGTATCTGGTCTAGTTGTAAAAACTTCAATTTTTTCATTAATACCTTTAACATCAAATGAAACTTTAGCGCCTTCTGAACGTCCAATCCAGTTACGTTGCATATCTTTAATTGATTCAGGCCAATCTAAATCCTCTAAATCTTCTAATAAACGATCCGCATATTCTGTAATTTTTAGTACCCATTGTTTCATAGGCTTTCTATAAACTGGATGACCTCCTCGTTCAGATACACCATCCACAACTTCTTCATTTGATAAAACAGTACCTAAAGCTGGGCACCAGTTTACAGCTACTTCATCAACGTAAGCTAAACCTTTGTTATACAATTGTATAAATATCCATTGTGTCCATTTATAATATTCTGGGTCAGTAGTATTTACTTCTCTATCCCAATCATAACTAAAACCTAATTCTTGTATTTGACGTTTAAATGTTTGAATGTTTTGTTGAGTGAATTCGCGAGGATCATTACCTGTGTCTAATGCATATTGTTCAGCAGGTAATCCGAATGCATCCCATCCCATCGGATGAAGCACATTATATCCTTGCATTCGTTTATAGCGTGAAATAATATCAGTTGCAGTATAACCTTCAGGATGACCTACATGTAGACCTGCACCTGATGGATAAGGAAACATATCTAATGCATAAAATTTCTTTTGACCTAAATTATCCTGTGTTTTAAACGTTTTATTCTCTTCCCAATATTGTTGCCATTTCTTCTCAATTTCGTTGTGATTGTAATTCAATACGTTTCCTCCTATTCAATAAAAAGACACCTCTCACTAATGATAAAGGGACGACCTAAGCCGCGTTACCACCCTTTTTCGCATTTTCAGCGCACTTCATTCAATAGTAAGAGATGTCATAATTAAATTCGTTATATTTTATAATGTTATTTTAGTCCTTAACACTAGTTCTCACCACACTAGTTCTCTGTAGAAAAGCGTCTAATAACATGTTATTACAAATTAATAGTATGTGATTATGCGTTCGATTGCAAGAGGTTACTATTAATTTTTAATTAATGTAGATATATTAATAATCCAGATATTTTTTGGCTGCTTTACTTTTAGTAAATAAACTTAAAATAATAATTGAAATACCAAGTAATAAAATGATTGTTAAAAACATTATTCTCATATTAAACATATCTACTAACACCCCACCAAATAATGGTCCAAGTGCTTTACCAACTGTAGAAGCTGAATTGACTATACCTTGATATTGTCCCACTTTGCCTTCTGGAGCTAATTGATTAGCTATCGTTGGAACAGCCGGCCATACAAACATTTCACCAAACGTTAAAATAACCATACCTATAACAAATATAGAAAATTGATGCGCAAAACTAGTAACTAAAAATGAACACATAAAAATAATAATACCAACAAACATTTGTTTTTTTAAATTACCTTTTAAAAGAACGATTACTGGTCTAATTAATGGTTGTGCAACTAAAATCATAATACCGTTTATTGTCCATAACACACTATATTGCGACATAGAAATATGGATAGATTGTGTGAATGACGCTATAGTTGTTTCCCATTGAATATAACCAATCCAACAAATAGCAAAGACAATACAAACTAAAATTAATGAAACAAATCGGCTAACGTTCTCTTGACTTTTCAAATCAATATTATCTTGTCGCTTAAGTTTAGCATTTATTTCTAAATTAAATTGTGTGATTGCAACTAATGCAAATAGAACATACATAATTAAATTTGCCATAAAAATATAATTAAAACTAAATTCAGCAACAAATCCACCTAACGCTGCACCTAATGCTACGCCGATATTTTGAGCTAAATATATTGCGTTAAAGGTTTGTCTACCACCATTAGGCCAAACAGCTCCGGCCATGGCATAAATAGCGGGTATAATCATTCCGCCACCGAACCCAAGCAACACAAGCCATACAGCGTACCAAGGCCAACCATGGAATAAATTTAATAACGTCGTACTAAATAAACATGTAAATGTACCAATAAGTATTGTTTTATAACCACCAAGTTTATCAAATAATACACCGCCAAGTAGGTTGCCTACAACCATACCTAAAGAATTAATTAATAAAACTACACCAGCAATTGTTAAACTTTTATTAAGTTCTTCTTTCATGTAAATCGTATTTAATGGCCACAAAAAGCTGGCGCCCGTAATATTTAGAGCCATCCCAATTACAAGCCACCATACTGATTTTGGTATATTCATTTATTGAGTCCCCTCTTTATATTTTTCTCAATCTATAATAGACACTATAACATTAAAGTATGTTAAAATCTTTACTTAGATACAAAATAGAAAGGAAAATGTCTTATGGGTAATTACTTCCCGTATGCTTTTGAAGATAAAAGATATCATACTTGGAACTATCATTTGAAAAATAAATTTGGTCGCAAAATTTTCAAAGTAGCTTTAGACGGTGGATTTGACTGTCCCAATAGAGATGGCACTGTAGCGCATGGTGGTTGCACATTCTGTTCTGCTGCAGGTAGTGGCGACTTTGCAGGAAATCGTGCTGACCCAATTGAAGTTCAATTCCAACAAATTAAAGAACGTATGCATGAAAAATGGAGCGAAGGTCAATATATCGCCTATTTCCAAGCATTTACAAATACACATGCACCTGTAGAAGTATTAAAAGAAAAATATGAGCCAGTATTAAAAGAAGAAGGTGTTGTTGGTTTATCAATTGCAACACGTCCAGATTGTTTACCAGATGATGTTGTAGAATATTTAGCTGAATTAAACGAGAGAACTTATTTATGGGTAGAGTTTGGATTACAAACTGTTCATCAATCCACTTCTGATTTAATAAACCGTGCACATGATATGCAAACGTATTATGAAGGTGTAGCTAAGCTACGTAAACACAATATCAATGTTTGTACGCATATCATTAATGGTTTACCAGGGGAAGATTATGAAATGATGATGGAAACTGCTCGAGAAGTTGCACAAATGGATGTTCAAGGTATCAAAATTCATTTACTCCACCTATTAAAAGGTACACCAATGGTGAAACAATATGAAAAAGGTATGTTAGAGTTTATGTCACAAGATGATTATACTAATCTCGTATGTGATCAACTTGAAATTTTACCTCCAGAAATGATTATTCATCGAATTACCGGTGATGGCCCTATTGATTTAATGGTAGGTCCAATGTGGAGTGTTAATAAATGGGAAGTTTTAAATGAAATTGATAATGAACTAGCACGTCGTGATTCTTATCAAGGTAAAAAATTTGTGCAAAAGGTGAATTCATGAAATTAGAACGTATATTACCTTTTTCTAAAAGTTTAATTCAAAGCCATATCACTGAATCAAGTGTTGTTATAGATGCTACTTGTGGCAACGGTAATGATACCTTATTCCTTGCACAAAATGTACCTAACGGCTTTGTTTATGGTTTTGATATTCAACAATTAGCAATCACAAATACAGAGCAGAAAGTAGCTACATTTTCTAATGTAAAATTAATTAAAGATAGTCATAACAATGTAAAACAATATATTAAGGCTGAACATATTGGTAAAATTGATGCAGCTATATTTAATCTTGGCTATTTACCTAAAGGTGACAAATCGATAGTCACTACACCTAATACAACTATTAGTGCTATTAATAATATTTTTGATATTTTAAGTAACGAAGGTATTATTATTTTAGTGATATACCATGGACATGATGAAGGTAAGATTGAACGTGATGCCTTAATGGATTATTTAGTACAAATAGATCAAAATCAAGCGCACGTTTTACAATATCAGTTCATTAATCAAAGAAACAATGCGCCTTTTATATGTGCATTAGAAAAACGTGCTAACGTTTAATATAGTAAAAGGATCCGAAGTTACTTCGGACCCTTTTTTACTATTCAGATGTTAAACTGATAAAATTGAATTTAAACTTGTCTGCATATGTTCTGATTTGCCTGTAATCGTCTTAGCAATAAAATCTAGCAATCCATCTTTTTGTTTAGCAAGTTTCTCGTTGAAATGAATAATTACTGTACGTTCATCATCTTGTGGACGCTCTTTATAAATCCATTCTGAATTCACTAAATTGTTATAAGTTCTTGTTCGTTTATAAGGCTTAATTTCAACAAACTCATCCATTTCTTTTAACGTCATTGAACCTTTTTCCCATAGGTTTAATAAAATTAAAATTTCTTCTTTTGACATGTCATATTCTCGTTGAATTGTTTCAAAAATAGAGCTAACATCTGATAATAGTTTGTCTAATTGCAAAATACCGTAAACTCTTTCATTTTCCCTTTGATTCATAGTAAACTCTCCCAAATTACAAGTATAAATTAATATTTCCTATAGTAACCGATCCCCGAAATGACGCTATCGGTTAATCAAAAAATATGCTTTATAGCTTGTACAAATTTAACTGAATGCTTAATAAATGAAATGATTAACTGAGACATATGCATATGTTATAAATAAAAATATAATTTTGTAAAATTAGAAACACTTTAATACACATAGCCTCTTTACATATTAAAATTATATTTTTTATCCAAACAAAATATATCAATACTACAATAAAATTGCAACTACAAATTAAAAAACATTTTACGTATTTTTGCCTATCAACCTTATAAAAAAGTGAATTAATATCCTACTATTTAAGTAGGTGTTTATATATCTTCTATCTCTTCTTCCTCAACGATGAAGCCCATTGTGTTAACACTATTATTTAAAAATGTAAGTACATAACGCATGACTTGATCACGTTCTGGTTCATTATGTATTTCATGATACAGACCATTCCATACTTTATAATATAATTCATTATTAGCAAGCTTATCTTTTAGTTCTTTTGTGGCAGAAATATCAGAAATAATATCTTCTGTACCAAACATAATTAATGTCGGTAGTGATTTAATATCTTTAATGTGTTCCATTGTTTCTTTCATTGTTTCACTGACTAAGTTATACCAATGATATGTCACTTTTTTTAACATTAAAGCATCATTTTCAGTTTCTTCAATGACCTCATCATTACGAGTTAAATCTTGTGCTGTGATACCAATTTTAAAACGAGTATCTTTAGATGCTTTACCAACATTAGAAAGCAATTTATTCTTTCTACCCTTGCCTGATTGATTAAATTCTAATAGTGGTGAAATTAACATTAGACCTTCAATAGGTAATTCAACACGTTCAAGTAAATTTAATAATATTAATCCACCTAAACCAACTCCAAGTACAAATGTTGGAATTTTATACTCGTTGGCTATCTTAATCCACTCTAGAACATTTTCATGATATTCATTAAAATCTTCAATTTGACCTTTATTTGCTCGAGATGTCTGTCCTTGTCCAGGTAAATCACCCATAATAACATGATAACCATTTCTTCTTAACATCGTAATGACATAAGCATATCGACCTGTATGTTCTAATATATTATGAGCAATGACAACAACGCCTTTCGCGTCATTTTCAGTTTCCCACTTCCACATTCTATAATTGCTCCTTTATCAATAGTCTTTAGTATCATAATTATAGCAAAACATAACAATTGAATGCCATTTTAAATAATCAACTTATTTATTTGGTATCAAACCATTTACTTTTGATGTAATTTTGCAATAAATTTTATTAATTTCTTTATGTAAACGCTTTCTTGAATAAATGTTTCATGATACACTATTTTTAAACAATGATTGTTATTGGGTTATGGAGGTATGTACGATGGGAGTTTTTAAAAATATATTTATAGCTTTGTCTAATAACAAATATTTAAATGACGCAGCTAAGCAAGTCGGTCCTAGAATGGGTGCTAATAAAGTTGTTGCTGGGAACACAATTCCACAATTGATAGAAACAATTGAATATTTAAATGAAAATAAAATTTCAGTTACTGTGGATAATTTAGGGGAATTTGTTACGACTGAGAAAGAAAGTCAAAAAGCTAAAGAAGAAATCCTTGAAATAATGGAAGCTATAAATCAATATAATGTTGATGCACATATGTCTGTTAAATTAAGTTTGTTAGGAAGTAATTTCGATTTAGATCTTGCATACCAAAATTTAAGAGAAATTTTACTAAAAGCTAACGAATATGACAATATGCATATTAATATTGATACTGAAAAATATGATAGTCTTCAACAAATTGTAGAAGTATTAGATAAATTAAAAGGTGAATTTAAAAATGTAGGAACAGTTATTCAAGGTTATTTATACGATGCCGAAAAACTGATAGATAAATACCCTAATTTACGATTAAGATTAGTAAAAGGTGCATATAAAGAAGATGAAACAATAGCGTACCAAACTAAAGAAGACATCGATGCTAACTATATTAAAATTATCGAAAAACGTCTTTTAAACGCAAAAAATTTTACATCAGTTGCTACTCATGATCATGAAATCATTAGCCATGTAAAACAATTTATGAAAGAAAATCATATTGAAAAAAATCAAATGGAATTCCAAATGTTATACGGTTTCCGTTCTGACCTAGCCCAATCAATTGCAAATGAAGGCTATCATTTCACTGTTTATGTTCCTTATGGTGATGATTGGTTTGCTTACTTTATGAGAAGATTAGCTGAAAGACCTCAAAACTTATCATTAGCTGTAAAAGAATTCGCAACGCCAGAAACGCTTAAAAAAGCAGGATTATTTTCAGCAATTGTACTAGGATCTGCATCTATTTTAGGCTTAATTTCAAAATATATTCGTAAATAAGAAAACAAAACTCGGTTGAAAACAACCGAGTTTTTATAATTAAAATTGTTTTATTAAATTAGCCATTTCAATTGCGCTTACTGCCGCTTCTGCACCTTTATTACCTGCTTTAGTTCCTGCACGTTCAACAGCTTGTTCAATACTTTCAGTTGTTAATATACCAAATATGACTGGTACATCTGTTACTTCATTTGCTTTGGAAACGCCTTTTGCTACTTCATTACAAACATAGTCATAGTGTGATGTTGCACCTCTAATTACACATCCTAATGTAACAACCGCATCATAATCACCTTTTTGAGCTAGTTTTCTTGCCACCATAGGGATTTCAAATGCACCTGGTACATAGGCAACATCAATATTACTTTCATCAACATCATGTCTAATAAATGTATCTTTTGCACCTTCTAATAATCTACCAGTGATAAAATCATTAAATCTACTAACTACGATAGCTACTTTTAAATCTTTACCTATTAATTTACCTTCAAAATTCATTTTAATATCCTCCTAAATTAAATGTCCCATTTTTTCTTTTTTAGTTGTCATATAATCATGATTATATTTAGTTTCTGGTACTATAAGTTCTATACGTTTTTGAATATTAATACCGTATTCTGTTAAGCCTTCAAATTTCTTAGGATTATTACTTAACAAATTTACTTTTTCAACGTTAAAGTATTTAAGAATTTGTGCAGCAATATTATAATCTCGTAAATCATCATCAAATCCTAAAGCTAAGTTAGCAGTTACAGTATCATAGCCTTTTTCTATTAATTCATATGCTCGTAATTTGTTCATTAAGCCTATACCTCGACCCTCTTGAGGTAAATAAATAATCATTCCACCATGTTGTTCAATATATTCCATTGAAGCTTCAAGCTGTGCTCCACAGTCACATCTTTGACTATGGAAAATATCTCCAGTAAGACACGCTGAATGGATACGAACATTTTCATGAGGACGAACCTCTCCTTTAGTCACTACAACAATTTCTTCATCACTAAAGTCAGTCGTAAAACCATACATATCAAAAGTACCAAAGTCTGTCGGCATTTTAACTTTTGCATTTAAATTCACATGTGATTCATTAATACGTCGATACTCTATTAAACTTTCTATAGTTATCATTACCAAACCATGTTTTTCTTTAAAAGCTTGAAGATCTTCGCCTTTTGCCATTGTTCCATCTTCATTCATAATTTCACAAATAACACCAGCAGGTTTAGCACCTGTCATTTTTGCTAGATCTACTGCCGCTTCTGTATGGCCATTTCTTTCAAGTACACCGTTGTCTTTAGCAATTAGTGGGAACAAATGACCAGGTCGATTAAAGTCTTCAGCTATAGATGCATCATTAATTAAAGCTCTCGCAGTTAATGTTCTTTCATGAGCACTAATACCTGTTGTTGTATCAATATGATCAACACTTACAGTAAAATTAGTCCCGAATACATCTGAATTGTTTGTCTCCATTGGATTTAAAGATAACTTATCACTGATACTTGAACCAATTGGTGAACAAATTAAACCTCTTGCTTCTTTAGCCATAAAATTAATAGTTTCATCTTTCATCCATTCAGTAATTGCAATAAGGTCTCCTTCATTTTCCCTATCTTCGTCATCAACTACAATTATACTGTAACCTTTTTTTAAAGCGTCTAATGCATGTTCAATTTTGTCGAATTCCATATTTTATTTCCTCCCCCTAAAAACCAAATGCTTTTAGTTTTTCTTCAGTCAAATTAGATTTATTTTGCTTAAATATATTTTCTACATATTTAAAGAGCACATCTGATTCTAGATGAACTTTATCTCCTACCTTTTTATTCGATAAAATAGTAGATCGTCTTGTTTCAGGAATCAGATGAATATCAAAAGCATCTGAATGGAGATCAAAAATAGTTAAACTTGTTCCATCGACAGTTATAGATCCTTGTTTAACCATTTGATTAAGTAATGACTTGGATGCTTGAATTTTAATAATCATAGAATTAGCAGATTCATTAATTTTTATTATTGTGCCTAAGTCATCAACATGACCTAAAACAAAATGGCCACCAAAACGTCCATTTCCACTCATAGCACGTTCTAAGTTCACTTCGGTATGACGCTGTACGTCAGCAAGATAGGTTTTATTTTCTGTACCTCTAATCACTTGTACTGAAAACGATTGTTCATCAAAATCTATAACAGTCAAACATGCACCGTTTACACTAATTGAATCGCCAACATGCACATCTTCTAATATTTTGTCTGCAGCAATAACTAAAGTTCTAACTGATTGCTGAGTACGAACTTGTTGAACAGTACCAACTTCTTCAATGATGCCTGTAAACACCTGCAATCACTTCTTTCGCAAGATTAATTTAATATTTTGATTAATTAACGTGGAATTAACAATTTCAAATTGTGTAGTGTCTGGTAGTGCTATCGTTTTATCAGTTTTGAAAAATTGATATTTACCAGAACCACCTATTATTTTCGGGGCAAAATAAAGTACTAGGTGATCTAGATGATCAGATTGGAGAAATTCTGAAGTAATTTCGGGACCTGCTTCGACTAACAATTTCCCGATACCTTTTTGATATAAGTCTTTCAAAATTGACTCAATATCACATTGATTCATATATATTATAGTTATATTATTTTTTTCTGTTGTTAACGTTTTATTCTCTGTGTAAATCCAAATTGGAGATGAGTCATCATTGAAAAGTTGTTGTTGAAAATCCAACTTACCACTTTTACTTAAAATGACACGAACAGGATGTTTACCATCTTCAATCCGAGTAGTATATAAAGGATCGTCTGCTTCAATCGTTTTTCTTCCTGTTAATACTGCATCGTGGTTATGACGTAATTGATAGACATCCTTTTTAACATCTTTGTTAGTAATCCATTTACTTTCACCATTATCTGTAGCCTGTTTCCCATCTAAGCTTGCTGAGACTTTAACTGTTAATTCTGGTATCTCATTACGTTTAGCAGTAAAGAAATCTTGATATAGTTGTGCGGCTACAGCGTTATATTGAAATTCAACTTCAATACCTGCATTTTGTAATATGTCATCACCTTGTGATATTAATGTTGTATCTTTAACAGCATAAATCACTTTTTGAATTCCTGCTTCTATAATTTTATTTACACAAGGAGGAGTAGAGCCATGATGTGTACATGGTTCTAATGATACATATATTGTTGCACCTTTTGCTTCTGATTTCGCCATGTCTAAGGCTTGAACTTCAGCGTGTTTATCGCCTTTACGCAAATGTGCACCAATACCTACAATTCTGCCATTTTTGACTACTACAGAACCTACAGGTGGATTTACACCAGTTTGACCATCAACCATTTGTGCAAGTTGGATGGCATAATTCATAAAATTACTCAATATATCACCTCTAAAATTAAAAAACCTTATACCATTGAAAATTATTGTTTCAAGGCATAAGGCAATTTATATATCTTTATAAAAGCATATTTATACTTAACATAAACATACTTCATTAAACACATACTTATACAAATATATGTTAGTGTCGATAATCGTCATTCTTTCTCCCATCCAGACTTTAACTGTCGGCTCTAGATTCTCACTAGATCAGCCACTAACAAATGTTAGCAGGTCGCAGGCTTTATCACTGCCGGTTGGGAATTACACCCTGCCCCGAAAGAATTGAATATGAAATTGTTAAAGGTTAATTGAGTATCGTAATCTCAATGACTACAATTCAAATTCTACTACACCTATTTCAAAAAAACAATTACTATACATTGTACTTAATTAAAGAGATAGATTTAATTTTAATTATCAAATTTTATTTTTAACTATAATCAAATACCAGATAAGTATTTAATTTTATTAGATATTTAAGGATTAATGATTCTCTTTATCAAGGTTATCCAAATCTTGTTGTGTTTCATATAATCTATCAACAGCGTTGGCTACTTGATTCACAATCATTTTGACACCGTTTCTAAGTTTATTAACCCCATTAGTCATTTGACCTATAGCAATAACATTCGTTAGTGTACCAAATCTAGGGCTAATCACTTGGTTTGTCTCTGGTATGATTTGAATACCGCCCATTGGATGTGCCTGAACAATTTGTCTATTTTCAAGATTTAGTATTAATTGATCATCTTCATCCAGTTCATTTAAATGAGTTTTAGAACCAGTAGCGTTAATAACCACATCAAAATCTTCAATATCTTTTTCCTCTTCATATTGTAAATGGAATAATCCATCGTCGTGATAAATGTTTCTTAAATTTTTACGAATAATTAATGCTTCGTTTTCTAATAAATCTATAAGTAAACGGGCAGTTCTAGGAGGCATAGGATTGGAATTAAGTTGAATTATTTTTGTATAACGACGATTAAATTCTTGTTGATCTTCAATACTTAAACTATTCCAAATCCAATTTAAATTCTCTTTTAACAGTTCAACGATACTTTGAAATATGCCAATTTCCTTTTCATGTTCCAAATCAAATTGTAAATCTTTAATGTGGTCTCCAGTTCTTCTATTAACTAGTTTTTCAAAATTAATGCCATAATCTTTGCATTCTTTTAAAAATAAATCAACTGCTGTATCTAAAGGCACATTGCCATAATTTTGAGCTTGTATATCATTGAATCGTTGTTTAGTTAAATGAGTAAATTCTATATCAACCATTTTACCTCTTACACTAGGTAAATTTGCTGAACGACTTGTCATTAGTATAGGCAATTTAGGATGGTGAGCAGAAACATATCTGATGACATCTAAACTTGCCAGTCCAGTTCCTATAATTGCAATACTATCATTTTCACTAACATCATCGAGAGAATGATATGTAGGATAAGGTGTCGGTTTAAACCCATCTATCCCTTTTAGTCGATATGGATCATGATATGCAAAAGTGCCAAAAGTTAAGAATAAATAATCATATTCTCTCCATTCTTTCATATCATCTGACGTACAAACATAATATTTTAGATTCGTTTCATCAACTTTAGAACTTGTAAAAACTTCATGAACTTTATTGTTAATGATTGTAATATTTTCATATTGATTATTAAATTGAGACAAGTATGATTTCATATAATGTCCAAATACAAATCTCGGTAGATATGTAGGATTATCGAATACAAATTCATTTTGATCTTGATACCATTTCCAAAATTCTTCTTCATCGTCTAAATTCAAGCTCATCTTTTTAGAAGGTAAATTGATTAATAATTCACTACTATCATTTTGGAATGGAACTCCTTGTCCCATATTTATACGGTCATCATAGACATCTACTTTTAATTTTTCAAAATGTTCATGTTTTACAAGTTGTCGTAAAACACTAACACCTGCAGTGCCCATACCAATTATAGCTACACGCATTATGACATCATCCTTTTTTCATTTCTATATCTCTAATTTGATTACAACAACATATATATTTCAGAGATTTTATAACTGTTGTTATTGATTTCACATTATTTCTTATATATCCTAATCAGGCAAAGTTTAATCTTCTATCATCTGTGATAAAATTTCTTTATGAGGTGATTGATATGAAATTAGTGGCAAAAATCATAGTTCTGACAGTTATTATATTTGCTTGGATAACAAGAAACAACAAAGCCAAATAATCAGCACATAAAAAACACCTGCGCCAATTAAATGCCGCAGGTTAAATTACATATCCTTTTTTATTTAAAATTCAAACTTGATTTTATTCTTATTAGAAAATTAAACATTCAAATAGATTATTATTTATTATCTTTTAAATGACTTTTATCATCTTTATACACATAAAGTTTGAAGTATTTACCTTCTGTTTTCATGTCTTTATAAAAATCAGCAATGATACTGGCATTACTTTCAGCCCATTTAATATCTGTAGCATATTGATGTTCACCTGGATTTTTAGGATTCCATCTCATGCTATATAATGTGTCTTGATCTTCGTGTTTTAAGAAATGATTATGAATGAAATCTGCACCACCATAAATTGCTTTTTGCGGTGTATCCCAACCATGTTTCTTCGCATATTCTGCACCTGTTTTTACAGGGTCACTATCTAATGCGCCAACACCATAGAAGTTATAGTATTTCTTACCATCAATTTCTACACCTTTAGACAATTCACTTTTAGCAGAACCTGTTTCTAATAAAGCATGTGAAATTAAGTAAACTTCATTTACATGTTTTTCTTTAGCTGCTTTTGTAAAATCATCAGTGTGTTTTAATAAAGTTGGTCTATCAATTAACATTCTTTTAATTCTTTTTTCATCAATACCTTGATATTTAGATAAATCTAAAAATTGATACTTTTGTTTGTCATTGTCAATAAATTGACTACTATCCATAGCTGTTTTAATTTCAGTTGATGATGCATCTCTCCACGCATCATTATTTTTATTAGATACTTGTTGACTCGTATAGTTGTCTATTTGTTTCTTCGCAGCTTTATCTAATGTTACATCTAATTTCTCAACTTTTTGTTGTTCTTTAACATGTTTAAAGAATATTTGGTCAGAAACCATTGAGAAAAAGATAATAGCACCTACTGCAAATATGATAAGCAATCCTAAAATTGCAACTATAGATCCCTTTTTGTGCTTCGTCATATTCACACCTCTTAGGTCAATGTTGTTATACTTTTCATTTGTATTACGATAATAAAGTTTAACATTATTAATTATGAATCACAATTTAATATATACTTTGTTACAAATTCATAAATAAAAAGTAATAAAATTGAAACTTTTGAGTATAAAAAAAGAGAAATAGACATGATTTTGTATCCATTAAATAGATTGATTAACACTTCAATCAACTGTATTGAATATGTTAACTATTGTCATTTAGCAATATCTATTCAATTAAATTGTCTAAATCTCATCCCATTTTTATTTATTATGATTTTTATAATCCATCATTATGAAACTTGCAGCTTGTGATCTATTCTTATAAAAATATTGATTTAAGTCTATTGTTCCTTCAATACTTCCTTCTCTATACTTCATTTCATTAGTGAAATTGTTAATCATCACAAAGTCTGAACGATCTTTAATTCTATCTAAATCATCATTACGGGCGAAAAAATGTTCTAAATTTAAGTGTGCGTAATCCATTTGTACCTCCTATTAAATTTTGCTCTATATTAATAATACGACATGTTTTTGGTTGTTTTTGAATACATATTTATTTACTATGACTTCTATTTAACACCTATTTTAATAATTTAGCAAATGAAAATTTTCCCAATCTATTTTAAATTCAATGTATCCGGAAATATACACTTTTATGTACATAAAACTGGAGTAAATCTTGGAATTTAATATTATTTATCAAAAGTATAACAAAATCATACATTATTTGTTAACTAGGTATCAAATCACTTATAATTATGACGAGTTTTATCAATTACTATTAATTCAAATGTGGCACTTATCGAATAACTATAAACCCTCAAAATCCAACAAATTTTCCTCTTATCTATTCATCAGATTAAACTACTATCTTATTGATATATTCAGAAAAGAAAGTAACAAAATTAAAACTAGTGATATCGATGATTATATTTCAAGTGAAATAGAACCATATCAACACATCAATAATGAATCACTACTAATACAAGATATTCATTATTTATTAAACTCAAAAGAAAAGGAATGGCTATTACTAAAATTATCTGGATATAAACAATATGAAATTGCAGAAAGAATGCATCTATCTTTAACAACTATTAAAAAAATTAAGAAGTCAGTGCAATCTAAAATCTCAAAACATTTACATTATACTCTTAAAAAGGAATGAAACAATGAATCATTTAACTACTACTAACTTACTATATATACAAACAGAAATAAGCGATAAGCTATCCACTAAATGGCAATATAAGCAATATGACATTTCTCTCCCTATTTCAATCAACAATACGTTAGACTACATGTTAGAATTACATCAAAAAACGTTACCTCTTCAAAAGAAAATCGCCAAACGCTTACTTCATATAAACAAAAAAATTCCTATTTATGTATGTGATCAACTCATTTTATTTCCTCTAAAACATCGTCGTTCTCCCATTCAATATTACATAAACGCTTATCATATTACTGGTATACAAACCAAAAATAATGGCACTTTAATTATGTTTTCAAATGCTACTCATCTTTTAGTAGATGAACCTTATCATGCTATATTAAAAAAATGGCAAGAAAGTTTACTTCTTTGCCATTTAATTACACAGTCGTATTCTTCTTATTAAATTTATATTCTAATAATTTTTTAGTAAAAAATGCAGTTACTTTCTTAATTAAGAATATCGCTATTAACATTAATATAATAGCGCCTATAATGATGAGTACAACAGTCACAGTTGATAAGTTAACCTGGGGATGAATGAAATAATTTACCGCTGTTAAACTTGTTATAAGGCCAAATAAAAAGGCACCTAATAAAATGACATATGTAAATACAATTCCAATCAATAATATAAATAAACTAGCTGAACTAATATGTTTTTGGCTATACACATGATCTTTTAAAAACTGATTTGAAAACCTTATTGGTTTATTCAACGTGTCACTATCACTATGATTAACTTTACTAATTTCATCATTTAATTGAGCTTTCTCTTTGTTATTTAAGAACCATAACTGCTTTTTTACTCTAGCACTAAACGAATTTTTATCCATAGCTAGAATTGCACCTCATATCTATTTGATTATCTTTACATCATAGATGAAATTTCTAATTCAATCAATTCAAATATTCAAATTATATTAATAAAAAGCCAACCTTGTGTACACTATAGACAATCAATTCTAATAGTGCCACTAGCTTGGCTTTTAAATTTAATCCGATAAAGACACTAATTAAAGCAATTATAAAATTGATAATCCTGAACTTTGGATATCTTTAGCAAAACCTTTAACAGTATCAATTGATAGTTCTTCAACGTCTCTACCTAAATTATTGTTAACTTTTTTAACTACATCGGCTGGACAAGTAATGATGTCAGCACCAATTTCGTCTGCTTGAATAACATTAAATAATTCGCGGCAACTTGCCCATAATAATTTAACACCTTTTTTACTATGAGTTATCTCTACTGATTCTTTCATTAATGGTAATGGATCTACACCAGTATCTGCAATACGTCCTGCAAATACTGACACATATGTTGGTACTCCTTCTGTGACAGCTTCAGTAATTTCTTTAACTTGTTCAATTGTATAAACTGCAGTGACATTTAAACGTACTTGTTTTGCAGATAATTCTTTGATTAATGGAATTGTTGAAGTACCGTTAGTAGTAACAATTGGAATCTTAACAAAAACATTGTCACCATATTGTTTAAGAATTTCCGCTTCTTTAGCCATTGTCTCTAAGTCATCTGCGAACACTTCAAATGAAATAGAAGCGTCAGGAATTTCTCGAACAGCCTCTTCCGCAAATGCTTTATAATCTGTTACGCCTGCTTTGGCCATTAAACTAGGATTCGTTGTAAATCCATCAACCTGTTTATTTTTATAAGCAGCTTTCATTTCTTCGATATCTGCTCCATCCGCAAATACTTCTACATTTAGTTTTCTCACTATGTATTCCTCCTTCAATTTCAATACTAAATTTGGATTTCCAATGTATTGAATATCAAATTCATATATGATTTATCTTTGGTTTTTATTTTCGTTAACAAATCATTTATAAATAATTTATATCATGCTTTTGAAATGTAAGCGAATTATTTGCCTATATAAAAGCATTTTTGTATTTTACATTTTATTTTCTATACATTTATACTATTCTCATATCCTAAAAAGTGGTAGTATATTGTAATGATATCCATCGAGGAGGTTACGCATGTCAAAATCTAAACTCTACTTTTATATAACTTTATTATTATTAGCGATAAGCTTTTTCTTTAATACAAATAATCCATTTTTAAATAATGTGTTGGGTTCTTTCGTCAAATTAATTATTGCATGTAGTGTCATTAATGTCATTGTTCTAATCATTTCAATCATTTTTGCGGACAAATCCATTAAACATTCACGAGACAAACAAGGTTGGATTAGAATTGGTAGTAAACTATTACCATTTATTATTCTTATTGTGATTATTATTCATATTGTGTCGTCATTAAATACTTACGGATTCCTTTCTTAAAATTTATTGACGTATACTTTATTTGTTAGAGCCATTTCAGATTGAAGTGGTTCTTTTATTTAAGTAAATGTTTTTTAAAGGAGTTATTACTTTGCAATATTTATACATTTTTGTAGGTGGTGCGTTTGGTGCTTTATTAAGATATTTGTTATCATTTTTTAACCATGGCCACCCATTACCAATTGGTACATTAACTGCTAATATCACCGGTGCTTTTTTAATGGGATTCTTCACAGCACTATCGATTAAATTATTTCAAACACATCCTCTATTTAAAAAAGCTATAACAACAGGTTTTATGGGAGCTTTAACTACATTTTCTACTTTTCAATTTGAATTAGTTCAAATGTACAATCAACAAAACTGGATGTTATTTATTATTTATGCAGTGATTAGTTATATTCTTTGTATTTTATTATGTTTATTAGGTAAGAAATTAGGTGAACGTTTATGATTACTACAATTTTGTTAGTCATGTTAGGTGGAGGTATTGGAGCAATTCTACGTGCTAGTATTTCTAACTACTTCAATCAGTTTCAATCTGTGTTGCCAATAGGTACGCTTATAGTTAATATTGTAGGTTGTATATTCATTGGTGCCCTATCTGGTTTATCATTACATATACAATGGATAAACCCTTTTTTAATCACAGGTATATTAGGAGGTTTAACTACATTTTCTACCCTCTCTAATGAACTCGTCGGAATGTTATCACCTAAATTCAAACCTACATTATTTATTGTATATTCTACTATTCAATTCATAGGATCATTCTTAAGCTGTTATTTAGCTTATCACCTTATTTAAAAAATAGAAGAAGATACTTTTAAAGCCACGTCCTCTTTATGAGAAACGTGGCTTTAATTGAATTTATTGTCCGTTAAATTCTGCAGGATCAGGACCAATTCTTCTATCTTCATTTAATTGGTCAAGACGATTCATTTGATCTTCGTTAAGTTTGAAGTTTAGAATATCTAAATTTTCATCTATACGATGTGGTGTTACTGATTTAGGGATAACTACTACATCATGTTGATAATTCCAACGAATAATCACTTGTGCAGGTGATTGATCAATTTCTTTTGCAATAGCATTAACAGTGTCATCATCTAAAATTTGTGCGTTCATTAATGGTGACCATGATTCCATAACAATATTTTGAACTTCCATATATTGTCTTAATGAACTTTGTGTTAAATATGGATGAAATTCAACTTGATTGATGACAGGCTTTATTGATACTTGTGCTAGTAGTGCTTCAAAATGGTCTACATTAAAATTGCTTACACCGATATTTTTAACACGGTCTTGTTTATATAAATCTTCCAACCCTTGCCATGTATCTATCATTAGTGCTTCGTTAGTACCTGGCCAGTGCATTAAATATAAATCCAGATAATCTAAGCCTAATCTTTTTAAGCTACCTTCATACGCATCCTCTACATTAGTTCTACCAAAATCTTCTAACCATAATTTTGAAGTAATAAATAAGTCTTCTCGTTTTAGACCTGTAGTTTCTAATCCTTCTTTAATACCTTGTCCTACTTTTTCTTCATTACCGTAAACTTTTGCTGTATCAATGCTTCTATAACCATTCTCTATAGCATGTTTAACAGCCTTAGTACAATCATCATTATTTTCGACTCTAAACGTACCTAGTCCTACTCTTGGCATTTCATGACCATTATAAAATTTAATTTTATCCATGGATTTTCACTCCTTACATATAAAAATATTTATACATTATCTATACCCGTATCCGATGATTAAAATTCAATATTATAAAAAAGCTAGTAAAGTGTCATACACCCTACTAGCTAAAATAATTAGTTAAATGATTCAATTTTATCCATAATATCTTGTAAATCATCGACGTTATATTGAATACGTCCATGGAATACAAATTTATTAAAGAATTCGTTAAGTTGTTCAGGTCCAACTAATACTTTTACATTACTATTCTGAGCATAATTTGAAATCGTTACATCATCTTCATTTTTAGGATTAAAGTATAAAATAGAAGTTGGTGTGTATTTAGTATTCAATTTATTTTGTAAATCTCCAGCTAATTGTTGTATTTGCTGAATTTTATCTGAATAGTTAACAAATGATAATGATTTTTGATCATCATTTTGATCTAATACCAATGTTTGTGGCGTAGATTTATCTAAATCTAGCGTATTAAATACTTGTTCCATAGTTGGTAACTCTGAAAATTGTGCGCCACTAATACCATTATAAACATGACCTTTTAATAATTGAGAATCAATGATGTATAAACCAGTTCGTGTTAATACGAGGTGACTAATTCTTTCAATATTATTAAATTCATTAGTTGGCAAGAAAATATTTGCCATTATATGCATATCTTCTGGGCGAATACGCTTTTCATTAACAAGACGTTCACGAATACCAATTAATCTCATGTCTGTAACATATTCACTATGATTTTTAGAGAATAATTTTAATGCATCAATTTCTCTTTCTTTACTACTTACTGTAGCTTCATAATCTTCTTTTTGTTTAGTGACTGTCTTTTTGTTTTCTATACGTTCTTTTTCTAATGTTTCCTCATGAGATGCTTTTAAGTTTTGTTCTTTTTGTTGATATTCTTCTTCAGTTTGTTTCTTTATCTTTTTCTTTTTATTTAACGTGATTAAAAATAAAACAAAAAAGATAATTGCAATCACTACTGCAACGATTAATCCTATTCCAATGGGTGAAGATAAACTCATCACATCAACGCTCCTTTTAAATTATCAATACAATCAATTATAAATCATAACTATGTTATTTTCGACATTTCGTTATAATTTAATTGATTATATTTTACCTATCCCAAATATTTTAATTATTTTAGGCTTGGTTTATTGAATCTTTCAAAACGTTGACTTTATCTAATTTTTCCCAAGGTAATAAAACATCAGTACGTCCGAAATGACCGTACGCAGCAGTTTGTTTATAAATAGGTTGTTTCAACTCTAACATTTTAATAATTCCTGCAGGTCTTAAGTCAAAGTTCTCTCTAACTGCTTCTACTAATTCTGTTTCACTGACTTTACCTGTACCAAATGTATCAATTGAGATTGACACAGGTTCAGCTACACCAATAGCGTATGCAAGTTGTACTTCACATTGTTCAGCTAATTCAGCTGCAACAATATTTTTAGCAACGTATCTTGCTGCGTATGCGGCAGAACGGTCTACTTTAGTTGGATCTTTACCACTGAAGCATCCTCCACCATGTCTAGCATATCCACCATAAGTGTCAACGATAATTTTACGACCTGTTAATCCTGCATCACCTTGAGGTCCACCAATTACAAATCTTCCTGTTGGATTGATATAGAATTTTGTTTGATCATCTAGTAAATTTTCTGGAACAGTAGGATAAATGACATGTTCTTTAATGTCATTTTGAATATCTTCTAATGTTTTATCTTCAGCATGTTGTGTTGAAACAACAATTGTATCAATACGTTTTGGTTTGTCATTTTCATCATATTCAACTGTTACTTGAACTTTACCATCTGGACGTAAATAATCTAGTATTTTATCTTTACGAACATCTGATAAACGTTTAGCTAGCTGGTGTGATAAGAAAATTGGTAAAGGCATATACGTATCTGTTTCGTTAGTTGCATAACCAAACATTAAACCTTGATCTCCTGCACCTGTTGCTTCAATTTCTTCTTCAGTAATATCATCGCGATATTCTAATGCTTTATCTACACCTTGTGCAATATCTGGTGATTGTTCATCAATTGCTGTTAATACAGCCATTGTTTGTGAATCATAACCATATTTTGCACGTGTGTAACCAATTTCTTTAATTGTTTCTCTTACTACTTTAGGGATATCAACATAAGTTGTTGTTGAAATTTCACCAGAAATTAAAGCCATACCTGTAGTTACTGTTGTTTCACATGCTACACGCGCATTAGGGTCATCTTTAAGAATTTCGTCTAAAATGGCATCGGAAACTTGATCGGCTATTTTATCCGGGTGTCCTTCAGTTACTGATTCTGACGTGAATAATCGTTTATTGTTAGTCATGTTTTGCTCCTTTTAAAAATTTATTACGATAATTCTCTTTTATTTGAGCTAAATAAAAGAGCCTTCTGCTAACTAGTATCTAGATAGAGAGAAGGCTCTTATACGTCCATTCGCTCTTATCGTTCAGACAATATAGGTCTGCAAACGGTTTGGCACCTTTCTTTTCTATACAAAAAAGAGGTTGCTGGGTTTCATTGGGTCCATGTCCCTCCACCACTCAGGATAAGAGAATCCGTTAAAATTAATACTACATAATTAGCGAATTAATGTCAATTTTAGAATTAAGTTATTTTAATGAAAATTTACGGTGGATTAATTAACTTAATATGTTATACTATTGAAATGTAAAGGCTTACATTACAACTATCTGGAGGGATTAAGTATGTCGATCGATACATACTCTGAAACTATTAAAATCAAACAATTATTAGAAAAACCATCTACACAGTTTCAATTATCTACAACTCAACTTTACAATAAAATCTTAGATAATAATGAAGGTGAACTTACTGAGTTGGGCGCTATTAATGCAAGTACCGGTAAATACACTGGGCGTTCACCTAAAGATAAGTTTATCGTTACAGAACCTTCATATAGAGATAATGTTGATTGGGGAGACGTTAATCAGCCGATAGATGAAGAAACATTTTTAAAACTTTATAACAAAGTATTAAATTATTTAGGTAAGAAAGATGAACTATACGTATTTAATGGTTACGCTGGAAGTGACAAAGATTCACGCTTAAAACTAACTGTAATTAATGAATTAGCTTGGCATAATCTTTTTGCACATAATATGTTTATACGTCCTGAATCAAAAGAAGAAGCTAAATCAATCAAATCAGACTTTACCATTGTATCAGCACCTCATTTTAAAGCTGACCCAGAAGTCGATGGTACAAAAACAGAAACTTTTGTTATCGTTTCATTCAAACATAAAGTCATTTTAATTGGTGGTACTGAATATGCTGGCGAAATGAAAAAAGGTATATTCTCAGTTATGAACTATTTATTACCAATGCAAGATATTATGAGTATGCATTGCTCAGCAAATGTTGGTAATAAAGGTGACGTAGCATTATTCTTTGGTTTATCAGGTACTGGTAAAACAACATTATCAGCTGATCCTGATAGAAAATTAATTGGAGATGACGAACACGGCTGGAATAAAAATGGTGTGTTCAATATCGAAGGAGGTTGCTACGCTAAAGCAATCAACCTTTCAAAAGAAAAAGAACCACAAATTTTCGATGCAATTAAATATGGTACTATTTTAGAAAATACAGTTGTCAAAAATGATGGCACGGTTGATTTTGATGATAATAAATTCACTGAAAACACAAGAGCGGCATACCCTATTCACCATATAGATAATATTGTATTACCTTCCAAAGCAGCTCATCCTAATACAATTATCTTTTTAACAGCGGATGCTTTTGGTGTCATTCCTCCAATTTCAAAATTAACTAAAGACCAAGCAATGTATCACTTCTTAAGTGGATTCACATCTAAATTAGCTGGTACAGAACGTGGCGTTACTGAACCTGAACCATCATTCTCTACTTGCTTTGGTGCACCATTCTTACCATTACATCCTACAGTTTATGCTGATTTATTAGGTGAATTAATTGATAAGCATGATGTTGATGTTTACCTTGTTAACACAGGATGGACAGGTGGTAAATATGGCGTTGGTAGAAGAATAAGTTTACATTATACACGTCAAATGGTTAACCAAGCTATTTCAGGTAAATTAAAAAATGCAGAATATACTAAAGATGCTTCATTTGGATTAAATATTCCAGTGGAAGTAGAAGATGTTCCTAAAACTATCTTAAATCCAATTAATGCATGGAGTGACCCTGAAAAATATAAAGCACAAGCTAATGACTTAATTCAACGTTTTGAAGAAAACTTCAAAAAATTCGGCTCTGAAGTAGAACATATTTCAGATAAAGGTGCATTTAATAAATAAGAGTTAAAGCGCAACAGAAACATCATTCTGTTGCGCTTTCGTTATCTTTATCATTTTCAATTTGATTCATCCATTGATGAATATATTCAAGTGTTTCTTTCAAAGCAAACGGGCGTGGTACATGTCCTTCTTTCATTTGATAAAAAGTATCAAAGTATGCTCCAATCTCATTTAAGCGTCGTTCTAAATAATAAGCTTGATGTATACCAACTTGCTTATCATTTCCACCATGAACGATAAGTATTGGCGGGCTTTGTGGCGTAATGTTATGTATTGCCTCTCTATCAGTATAATTTTGAGCATCTTTAATAGGATGTCCAACCATTCGTCTTAACATCCCTCTCAAATCAACACGTTCCTCATACATTAAATGAACATCAGATACTCCACCCCATATTATATAACTATTTACAGGTAAATCTTGAAAAGTTAATAATCCTTGTAAACCACCACGTGAAAAACCAATCATATGTACAAAAGCTTTTGGATATTTTGAATGCAGTAGACGAATAAGTTCTGTGACATCATTTAAATCTCCACGATAAAATTCATCTTTGCCTTCACTACCATTGTTCCCTCTATAATATGGACCTACAACTAGAGTTTCTTCATTAGCAAATTGCATGAGCCTTGCAGCTCTGACACGCCCTACTTGTCCTTTACCACCTCGCAAATAGATAACAATGCGTTTTACTTTTTTAAATGGAGTCATCATTAAAGCTTTGACATTAAGATGATCAACTTGATAGGTTATTTCATCAAAATGATGTGTCCTCATCTCTATTGGCATTTTTTTAACTTTAATAAAATCCAAGTGCCTTCACCCTTTCATAACAATGCAAGATAGCATCATCTTTAAGTAAAAAGCTTTTTTTATTATCAGGAATTGATTCAACTGATTGAAATAAACATGGACCATCTGTTTCTAGATAGTCAGATTGTTGTTTTAGCGTATCAACTTGTATAAAATATACATCTTTCACAAAATCTATATTACTATTTGTTTCAACTTTATATTGTGCTATATATTTGATATCTATTGCATGTGCACCAGTTTCTTCATACAATTCTCTCCGTATAGCATCAATACTAGTTTCATTGCGTTCTCTTTTTCCACCAGGGAATTCAATACCTCTAATTTTATGACGAGTAAACAATAATTGATGTTGATATACTGGAATAGCAAGTACATGATTACCCGTAGGAACATCTTTATTTGTTTTATATGTTAGGTGTACCTCTCTTTGGTCTTTATCTAAAAACTTCATGTACATCACATCCCTTTATAATATGTTAAAATACCTATATTCTAAAATTTGCTCGGAGGCATTATTATGAAAAAATTATTTCTTGCCTTAATACATTTTTATCAACGTTTTATCTCACCATTAACGCCACCAACGTGTCGATTCTATCCAACATGTTCAGAATATACACGAGAAGCGATACAATATCATGGTGCATTCAAAGGATTATACTTAGGTATACGTCGAATATTAAAATGTCATCCTTTACACAAAGGTGGATACGATCCAGTGCCACTTGCAAAAAACAAATCAAAATCACATCATGCTAAACACAATCATCATTAATACATTCTAATTTTGTACGATTAACTACAGGGGGAATGAATTCTATCACTCCCTCTTTTAATATACCTTCATTTTCTAAAAAATCATTTTCAAAATAATAACCCGCTGGTGTCACATCTCCAGGATAGTCCCCATGTTGAGCTAACATTGCGGTAAAATATCGGCTTAACCCATATTCATACATACCACCAATCACAACTTTCACCCCTTCTTTGTGAAGGGTTTGTATTGCATCTAATACTCGATCAATACCACCAAGTCTGAATGGTTTCAATATAACTACCTCTATTGGATATTCAGATATAATATTTTTGATTTCTTGAGTGGAAGTGGCCTTTTCATCAAGAGCAATAGGTGGATAAGGTTGTCCATTAATGCGTTTGATATCATCTAATGATTGAAATGGTTCTTCAATATAAAGAATATCATGGTCTATATTTTCTTTAATAGATTGATATTGTGTCAGATTAAGAGATTCATTGGCATCTATAGCTAAATCAAAACTAAAACTAAGTGATTGTAAATTATCGATGTCTGAAATTAATTGATTTGAATACTTTAATTTAATTCGCTTAGGTTGTGTTTGAGCCAAACGATTTAATTGTATTTCAGTCATACCGTTTACAGTTGCACCATACGGAACTTTAAATGATTCAAGTTTATAATATTTTTGATAGATAGCCATCATAATTGTACATCTTGCTGCTGGATAATCATTTAAAAGTTCGAGTGATGATTGCCATTCTTTAAAAGTTGCTATTTCTTTATTCTTTATACGATCATACCATTGTTTAATGTTTTCTTTTACGGAATCAATAGTTTCATTATCATACCATTGAGTTTGAAATGCATTACATTCTCCAAAATATGCATCCCCGTGATTATCAATGAATTCAATGACTAATGTTTTTCTTGTTTCTAATTTTACTTTAGGCGTTACAATTGGTGATTTAAAAGGCTGATTATATAAGTAAAAATTTAATTGATTAATAATCATTTTTAGCTTCCTTTTGTATCATTTTATTTCTTTGGAGTTTACCTGTAGAAGTATATGGCAATTCTTCAACTTGATAAAATGCCTTTGGTACTTTGTACTTTGCTAAATGATCCAACATATATTGTTTTAATTCGATTTCATTAAGTTTTGTATCGGCAATATAATATAATATAGGTACTTGTCCCCACGTATCATCTGATTGACCAATACAAACAGCATCTTCAATGTTTGGATAATATTTAGCTATAGATTCAATTTGATAAGGATATATATTTTCGCCACCACTGATAATTAAATCCTTACGTCGATCATAAATCATAACAAAACCATCTTCATCTATTTCAGCTATATCCCCTGTTTTGAAAAAGCCATCTTCAAATGTATCTGTTAAATTAACAGGATATAAATAGCCATTCATTACGTTGTTTCCTTTAATTAATAATTCACCATGTCCATTTTGATTAGGCTGCTTAATTTTCACTTCTACATTATCACTAGGCACCCCTACAGTATCATAACGTTGTGCTAACATATCTGGCGTTGCTGTTAAAAATTGTGAACACGTTTCAGTCATACCAAATGAATTATAAATAGGTAGTTTATAGTTTAAAGCTTGTTGAATTAAATTTGCTGATAGCTTTGCACCACCCAATAAGATTTTTTCTAATTGATATGGACTCTGTAATCCAGCATCCATTAACCATTTTAAAGTTTGTGGCACAAGGGAAACATGCGTAATATTTTCATTTTGAATAATTTGAAGCATTGTATCAGTATTATACTTTTCTAAAATACGTACTGTAAATCCTTCTATAACACTTCTTAAAATGACACTCAGACCTGATATATGATATATCGGTAATACAGATAACCAAATCGTCTGCTGATTATAACCTAAACTTTCCTTACAACCTATTGCACTTGCGAGATGATTTTCAAAAGTTTGAGGGACAGCTTTTTGAGGACCAGTAGTGCCAGATGTAAACATGATAGAAGCAATGTTTTCTAATTGAAATACATTAGAAATTATATTTTGAGGAGATAAATTTTGAATATCCTCAAGCGTATATATATCAAATTGATCCATTTCGAGTGTAGTTGTCGTTACTATTGTGCTCACTTGTATAGAATTCATTTGAGCAATAATTTCATTCTTTGTTAATCGTGTATTTATCATAGCAATTTCGATATTGGCGAGCCAACATGCATGTATCAATACTAAAGATTCAATACGATTATTTATATGTAACCCTATTCTCGTTTGATTAAGGTTTTGTAGTTGCTGTGCTAAATGAAATGCATCATCATATAATTCCTTAAATGTCATTTGATGTGCGCCATCTGTAACAGCTATTTTATCTTTATTTTTTACTGATTGATCTTTTAACCAGAAGTTCACAAGTCATTCCTCCAATTATCATTACAAAGATAATTATAACGATTTTAACGCATTCTATCAGTGATTAAAGCTTGAATTTAGAAATTTGAATTTAATAATAAGATATATCACTCTTTGTTAACACATTTGAATTCATAACTGTCTAATTTCGCAGAGAAATGTTACGTTTATGAAAATAAATTTATAAAATAAGAATAAATAATCTATGATAATTAAAAATGATTTATATTAAAAGTAGCTTACATAGGAGGTGAATAGTAATGGAAAATATCACAGCTATCATCAAAAAAGCAGTAGAATTTTTCAAAGGTTTATTTGAAAATAAATAAACTACATTTATTCATCTAAGGACATAACAATGTAAGACCTATATAAATTAATCCTAGAATTTACCTTTGGGTATGATTCTAGGATTTTCTTTATAAAAAACTAAATTAAAGAAGTGTTTTTTAATGAAATTCAATAATTGGAATATTATAATTAATGGTTTAAATTCTAGACATGAAATCATAAGTAATAATGAAACTTTTGTTATTTTGGAGAGAAACCAACACGCTGAATTAGTTTTAAAATCAGATAGTGACATCATTAAAGTAAAATCTATTGGCTATAGCAATGAACTATCGATTGATACTAATACGAAAGAAATCATAGTAAATATAGCTGATTTACTAGATGATGATGAAGAGTAATATTAAATTAGATTTAAATTTTTTCAAACTTACAGATACAATTGCATCTATGTTATTAACAAAAGGATTTAGTGTTCAATATGTAAGTAAAAGATTAGGGCATGCTAACTTTGGAATATCATGGCGTGTGTATAGCCACTTATTAGAAGAATTAAAAAGTGCTGAAGATTTAAAGTTAGATAATGTTATAAACTTTTAATTGGACAACATACCGGACAACCTTTCAAATTCTTTTATAATATTGTCCACATATTAACCAAAATTTTCAAAACAGATTGTTACAAATTTTCACTAAAATAAAAAAGAACGTTGATTTAACAACGTTCCCCTATTTCAAGCTCATCAGATTTTCACTGATTTTTACGTATGTACGGAGAGTGAGGGATTCGAACCCTCGAGACGCTTGTGGCGCCTACACACTTTCCAGGCGTGCTCCTTCGGCCAACTCGGACAACTCTCCATAATATATAATATGATAAATAAAAAAACAGAAGCGATATTTCACTTCTGTTTGTATGACTCCTACGGGACTCGAACCCGTGTTACCGCCGTGAAAGGGCGGTGTCTTAACCGCTTGACCAAGGAGCCATGGC
>NZ_RXWW01000039.1 GCF_003970495.1 Staphylococcus pasteuri | reverse complement strand
GAGAATTAGCTCAGCTGGGAGAGCATCTGCCTTACAAGCAGAGGGTCGGCGGTTCGAACCCGTCATTCTCCACCATTTTAGTAGCCGGCCTAGCTCAATTGGTAGAGCAACTGACTTGTAATCAGTAGGTTGGGGGTTCAAGTCCTCTGGCCGGCACCAGTTTTAGAGCCATTAGCTCAGTTGGTAGAGCATCTGACTTTTAATCAGAGGGTCAGAGGTTCGAATCCTCTATGGCTCACCATTTTAATAGCGGGTGTGGCGGAATTGGCAGACGCACTAGACTTAGGATCTAGCGCCTTACGGCGTGGGGGTTCGACTCCCTTCACCCGCATATGCAGAAGTAGTTCAGCGGTAGAATACAACCTTGCCAAGGTTGGGGTCGCGGGTTCGAATCCCGTCTTCTGCTCCATTTTATAGTGCCGGGGTGGCGGAACTGGCAGACGCACAGGACTTAAAATCCTGCGGTGAGAGATCACCGTACCGGTTCGATTCCGGTCCTCGGCACCATAATATTGTTAATATGCGCCCGTAGCTCAATTGGATAGAGCGTTTGACTACGGATCAAGAGGTTATGGGTTCGACTCCTATCGGGCGCGCTTATTCTACGGGAAGTAGCTCAGCTTGGTAGAGCACTTGGTTTGGGACCAAGGGGTCGTAGGTTCGAATCCTGTCTTCCCGATAGTAACAATTAATTAGTTTAATTATGGGGGCTTAGCTCAGATGGGAGAGCGCCTGCTTTGCACGCAGGAGGTCAGCGGTTCGATCCCGCTAGTCTCCACCA
>NZ_RXWW01000038.1:38405-57253 GCF_003970495.1 Staphylococcus pasteuri | reverse complement strand
AAATTAATTGTTGTAACTTTCGTTACATTATTGGAATTAACGTTGACATATTGTCATTCAGTTTTCAATGTTCATTTTAGTAAATAATGGAGCGGGTGATGGGAATCGAACCCACAACATCAGCTTGGAAGGCTGAGGTTTTGCCATTAAACTACACCCGCATATAATTAAGTTATTTGGTGCGGCCGAGAGGACTTGAACCTCCACGGGATTTCTCCCACTAGGCCCTCAACCTAGCGCGTCTGCCATTCCGCCACGACCGCTGGCAAAACGCTTTAAAATATCGAACTACTTTTTAATAACATAATACATTGTAAAACATTTGAAATGTTATGTCAACAAGTTTTTAATATTAAATTAATAATCTTAATTAACTTATAAAGTGATGTGTTTTGTTAACGCAACGTTATTTATAATAAATCATTGTAAAGACTATGTCAATAATAAAAATTATTAAAATTTCAAAAAGAGTACTATAGCAATATATTAACCATAGTACTCCTTGTTATATTTGATACTATTAATTTGCATTTAGATATTTGTAACTCATTTAGAAATGTGATCAGATAGTTTTAATTTTCCTCCACATTTTCCACATCTCATTTTATTTACATCTACTTTCCTAATTCTTAAATATTTTGTAAAACAATTTTTACATGAATATATATAATTAGCTCTTTCTTTATAAGATTTTGTAGGTGTACAAAATCTTGGTGCCCCTACTTTACTACTCAAAACTTTAAAGTCACTATCTCTATGTTTATAACCTTTTCCAGTTAAATGTAAATGATAATGGCATAATTCATGTTTTATTATATCAATAATTGCTTTCTTTCCATATTTTTCATATTGCTTAGGATTAACTTCAATGTTATGAGATTTTAACATATATCTGCCGCCAGTAGTTCTTAGTCGACTATTAAAGTATGCATCATGTTGAAAAGGAATTTTAAAATATTCAATGGATATTTCACACACTAAGTTTTTTAGTTCTTGATTATTCATTTGGGTTAATCATTGTCAATGCAACTTTATCCTTTTGTTTATCAATGCTCAATATCCAAACTTCAACTATATCCCCAACACTAACTATATCCATAGGATTTTTTACAAACCTTTTAGATAGTTTTGAAACGTGAACGAGTCCATCCTGTTTTACTCCAATATCTACAAATGCTCCAAAATCCACAACATTCCTAACGGTACCACTAAGTTTCATACCTTCTTTTAAGTCTTCAATAGATAGTACATCGGATTTTAATATTGGTGTTTCAAATTCATCACGTGGATCTCTATTAGGTGCTTTTAGAGAATTTATAATATCTTCGAGTGTTGGCTCACCTATATTAAGTTCTTCAGCCAATTCTTTTATATTAACCGAATCTAGTTTATTTTTTAATGTATCGTTACCTAAATCCTCAACTTTTAGATTTAATTGTTTAAGTAACTCATATGTTGCATTGTAGCTTTCAGGGTGAATAGATGTATTATCTAACGGTTCTGTACCATCAACTATTCTCAAAAATCCAATACTTTGTTCTAAAGTTTTTGCGCCTAGTCTTTTTACTTTTGCAATCTCTTTATGGTGCTTGATAGCTCCATTTTCTTCTCTATATTCAATAATATTTTGTGCTATTTGTGAAGTCAGACCAGATACATATTGTAATAATGAACGAGATGCTGTATTTACATCCACTCCTACTTGGTTAACCGCTGTTTCTACTACAAATGTTAATGCTTTTTCTAGTTCTTTTTGGTTAACATCGTGTTGATACTGACCTACACCAATTGATTTAGGGTCAATTTTAACAAGTTCACTTAACGGATCTTGAACCCTTCTTCCGATTGATACTGCACTTCTTTCTTCAACTTGGAAATCAGGAAATTCAGCTCTTGCAATTTCAGAAGCAGAATAAACTGATGCACCCGCTTCATTTACTATTATGAATTGAACATTCAATTTATATTTTTGTATAACATTAGCTATAAATTGTTCTGTTTCTCTACTAGCTGTACCATTTCCAATTGCAATAAGTTGAACACTATAATCATTAATCATCTTAACGATTACTTTTTCAGCATTATCTAATTTATTTACAGGTGGGTGAGGGTATATCACATTTTTAGCTACAAAAGTACCATAAGGGTTAATCACCGCTAATTTACAACCAGTTCTAAACGCTGGATCCACACCTAATATTTGTTTACCTTTCATAGGTGGTTGTAAAAGTAAATTTCTTAAATTTTCACTAAACACATCAATGGCATGATTTTCAGCCTTTTCAGTTAAATCGCCTCTTATTTCTCTTTCTATCGAAGGCATAATTAACCTTTTTAAGCTATCTTTGATTGCATCTTTAACAATATATGTAGCTTCAGTTTCTTTTTTAATTTCTTGTTTTTCGATATCTTTTTCTACTTGCGTAGTATCAAATTCAATTTTTACAGTTAATACTTTTTCTTTCTCGCCTCTATTAACTGCTAATACCCTATGATTAGCCATTTTTTTAATAGGTTCAGCATAATCATAGTACATAGCGAAAATTTCTTTTTCATCTTCAGCTTTTTTCTTCTTAGTAGTAACTATTTGACCTTGGTGATAAACATTTTTCAAGATTCTTGAACGATATTTGGGGTTGTCAGAAATTTGTTCAGCAATAATATCTTGTGCCCCTTGAATTGCCTCGTCAATACTTTCAACTTCTTCATTAATGTAAATTTTAGCTTTAGCTTCAACCGCTTCGTCAAGTTGAGGTTGTAAAAGCCAAGTAGCAAAAGGTTCCAATCCTTTTCTTTTAGCTTCAGTAGCACGTGTTTTTTTCTTTTGCTTATATGGTCTATATAAATCTTCTACACGTTGCAATTTTGTTTGTTTTAGAATATCATTTTTCAGTTCATCAGATAGCATGCCTTGTTGTTCGATACTATGAATGACTTCTTCTTTTCTCTTTTGTAAGTTAACCATGTATTGATATTCATCTGAAATTTGTTTGATTTCAACTTCATCCAAGCCACCTGTTTGTTCTTTACGGTATCTTGCTATGAAAGGAACAGTATTTTTATCCTCTAATAATTTTAGTACTGATGTAATTTGTTTTTCAGAAAAATTGTACTTTTCGATGATTGATTTAATTAAATGATTGTCCATTGTTCTACCACACTTTTTCTTTAATTTATTTTTTTATTTTAACATAATCCGTTAATTTCATATTGCTTAGATAGGTTTCATTAATAAAATTCTTTTTAAAACCTTGTTTAAATTAAAATAAGATTACTACTTCTTCATAAATATAGTACTCATTTAGTATCTACATTTTACTGAAAAAATAATAACCTCATTTTTGTTATAATATTTTAAATTTAATTATTTACTGATTAGCTGCTTCTTGCAACTTTTTGATTGCAGTACGTTGTAATCGTGATACATGCATTTGGCTCAGACCTATACGTTCACCAGTTTCTTTTTGACTAAGACCTTCGATAAACGTACATTGTATGATTTCTTTTTCTCTATCTGATAATATTGGTAGAATTCTTTCTAGAATCATTCGTTTTTCAGTAAGGTCATAATTATCATCTTGTTGACCCATAATATCCAACAATGTAACTGTTGAACCATCTTTATCTGCTTCGATTGAATGATCTACACTTAGCGCATTATAACTTTGGCCCATTTCCATAGCTTCAAGAACTTCTTCATCAGTAACTTCTAAACGTTCAGCAATCTCACTAATTGATGGTGAGCGTTCTAATTCATTTGTAAGTTCATCACTAACCTTCTTTATACGAGGACCAATTTCTTTTATACGTCTTGGAACATGAACACTCCATGTTTTGTCTCTCAAATATCTTTTAATTTCACCAATAACTGTTGGCACTAGGAATGCTTCAAATTTTCGATCAAATGACAAATCAAATCTATTTATAGCACCTATTAAACCAACCATTCCCACTTGAACTAAATCTTCATGATGTGATTGACCTTTAGAGTATTTATAAGCTAATGATTCAATTAGTTTTCGGTAATGACGAACTAATTTATCTTGAGCGCCACTACTTTGGTCTTCTTGGTGTTCTTTAATCCATTGGTTAATCTGTTCAGGTGATACATCATTAACTGATTTCGACTCTTTCGTCATTATTTCGCACCTGCTCTTTTTTAATATACTTAGTCATACTTATCGTAACACCAGATTCTTTGTAAACAGTAACCTCATCCATAAGGGATTCAATTAAGAATAAACCTAATCCGCCTTCACGTAAGAAATCTACATTTTCGTTATTATCGTATGGTCCTAAGTTAGACTTAGTAGTTTCATAATCAAAACTTTCACCTTGATCTGAAATAACAATTTTAATTTTATCGTCAAATACTTCAAAGCACAAATTAATCATGCCTGTTTCAGGATTATGTTTATAAGCATGTTTTACTGCATTAGTTACAGCTTCACTAACCGCAATTTTTGAATCTTCTATATCATCATATGATGCACCTGCTCTGGTAAACACACCAGACAGTGTTAATCTAATTAAACTTACATATTCGGCAGAAGCTGGTAACCGCATTTCAATATAATCTTGTTTAGATTGCATGTTACTCTACCTCCGTTCCTTCATTAACATGCATTAAATCTTTTAATCCAGTAATATCAAAGAGTCTTCCAATACGGTCAGATACTCCTAAGATATAAAGCTCTTTATCGTTTTGATTTAATGCTTTTAGTGTTCCTACAAATAGACCTAAACCTGTTGAGTCCATATAGCTTACATTTGCTAAATTTACATGGATGTCATGTGTACCTTCTTGTCTCATTGGCACAAGTACCTCTTCTAGTTCAGGTACTGTATAAACATCAAGTTCTCCGCCAACTTTAACTTCATAATATGTATCATGTGTGACAGTTTCAATATTAAGATTCATTTAATTACACTCCTAATTGTATTTCGATTCTTCTAGTTTACTATTCAAGAATAATTATACCCATTGTCATAATTCCTTAATCATAAATTAAAGTTTAATTCACTCGTTTTATAATCAATATGGTCATATCATCTTTTTTATGAGGATTTTGTACTTTTAAAATAGCTTCATAAATAATTTGAACTATGTCCTGTGGGTGCATATGCTTATATTTTTTAATAAGATTCAATAATGTCTCTTTTTTTATAAATTCGCCTTCTTTATTTCTAGCTTCAGTTACGCCATCCGTAAGAATTATTACTAAATCATCAATATAAATAGGAATTTCTTGTTGGCTATACCGTGTTTGTTGACTAATACCTAACACGCGTCCTCTTACTTCTATTTCTTGAAATTCTTCAGTTTCAGCACGATAAACGTATCCAGGTTCATGTCCAGCTGAACTACAATATTATAAATGGTTCATTTCTTCATATAAACCATAGAACATTGTAACGAACATATTTTGATTTACGTTTTTTTCAACAACACGGTTAAGTCGCTTTAAACCTTCACTTGGTAATTGTGAATGTCCATAAGAATCCATACCAAATTTAATCATACTCATAGCTAATGCAGCTGGAATTCCCTTCCCAATGACATCTGCAACGGCAAAACTCATAGTTCCATCATTATGATCAATTAAGTTAAAATAATCTCCACTTACTTTTTGAGCAGCAACTGAAATAACGCCAATTTGTATACTATCAAACTGAGGAATATCTGTTTTTAACATAGTTTGTTGTAGTCTAGAAGCTAAATCAATTTCTTTATCGTGGTATTGTAGTTTATTGACTAATTTTTGATAGTCTCTATAACTATATCCAAATCCTTTAACAACTTCCTGTAAAACATCTAATGTGTTAAGTGCCTCATGTTCAGCTATGTCTAATGAAGAAATATAATTTTTATGTATTTCAACAATATCTTCTGGCAAAATATCTTTTTTTATAACTTCATTAGTGAATTCTTCACACTTCTTTATTAATTGTGTTTTGTTATTCGTGCTTAAGCTTTCATCTATCAATTTTTTATAATCTTTTTTAAATTCTTCCACGATTTTTGCCTCCTAACTACAACATTAATACTTGTTTCCCAATCGCTACATTTATGTTTTTTAATAGCATTACACAGTTTTGTTAACTATCTAAAAAAGACTTTAGGAGTGGAATACCTAAAGCCATATAACTAAACTTAAGACATCCTTTTATAATAAATAGTCCTTCGAAATAACTATCATTGCTCTTAATATGTTAAAAATGCATGGTTTAACAATTAAAATAAATTAATTAGTTAAACATTCATGCAGTTATAATTATTATAAAGTTATTGTCTTTTATTTCATTATTTTATTTGTATTTGTTAAATACATACAATAATTTAAGTCTTTGGATGATTAAAATTATGTAAACCTAGACTGATGTCTAGGGCGTAATCTACTTCTTTCATTTTGTTTTCTGACAAATATGTGAGCTTTTCTTTCAAACGATTTTTATCTAACGTTCGAATTTGTTCAAGTAAGATTACAGAATCTTTATCAAGTTTATACTTCTTCTTTTCTATTTCTACATGTGTGGGTATCTTAGCTTTGTTAATCCTTCCAGTAATTGCTGCAACAATTACTGTTGGACTATATTTATTACCTGTGTCATTTTGAATAATAACGACGGGTCTTACTCCCCCTTGTTCGGACCCTTGAACAGGTGATAAATCTGCTAGATAAACATCTCCTCTTCTAATCATTCATTCTTAGCGTTAGAAGTTAAATATGTTTCATTGCAATCGCACGCTTCACATTCAATTGGAAAAGCTTCGGTTGCTAGGGAGAGATTTAAATCAGCCATTTGTGCATAACCTTCTTTTAAAGATTGCTCTAAACTGTAACTTCTATTTTGATTAAAAGATAACATACAAAGAACCTCCATTGGTTTCAAAAGTAGCGTTTTTTAAGGTTTATTGATTTATCTTAATAATAACAAATTTTGAAAACAGTGACTATACTTATTTTAATAATTCATTAGTTATCTCAGTATTATCATTTTCATAATAAATACGTGGCAATCTTCTTGATAAATTACATAAGACTTCATAATTAATCGTATCTTGTTTCTTAGCTAATGCTTCAACAGATTGATTCGTATCTGAATGATTATCTAATAATATAACTTTATCACCAACTTTAACTGTGTCTGGGACTTTTACAATTGTTTGATCCATACAGACTCTACCAATCACTTCACATTGATTCCCATTAACGTTGACGAAAGCTCCTTGCATTGAACGTAAATAACCATCTGCATATCCTATAGGTAAAATAGCAATTCTTGTTGGCTCGGTTGCAGTAAATGTGCTGCCGTAACTAACAGATTCACCTTCATTTAATGTTTTTGTTTGAACAATTTCACTGACTAATTGTGTACTTGGCTTTAGATGAACTTTAACATTTTGACTTACATATTCGGATGGATAGTATCCATAAAGTGATATACCTAGACGAATGGCATTACAAAATTGTCCATCCATTAATAATGAACCAGCAGAATTTTGAGCATGAATATATGGTGGTTTGTCGACCTGATTAACTATATTTTGAAACAGTTGGTATTGGTTAGCCATAGAATCACCAGGTTCATCAGCACTAGCAAAATGTGTATAAACGCCTTCGAACACTAAATCTTCATATTTACTAATAATATCTACGACTTCTTGATACTCTTCTACATCTTTCATTCCTAATCTGCCCATACCAGTATCAAGTTTTAAATGCAGCCATAACGCTTTGTCATTTTCATCAGAAATATTCTTAATTGATTCTTTTAACCATGCTTTCGATGGAACAGTCAATGCAACACGATGTTGTATAGCTTTATTAATATCTGTAGGTGGAATAACCCCTAATATTAAGATTTTAGCTTTAATACCATGCATACGTAGTTCGATTGCTTCATCTAAGGTTGCTACTGCAAAGAAAGAAGCACCATGCTCCATTAAATGTTGAGCGATTTTAACACTTCCTAAACCATATCCATTAGCTTTAATTACTGAGATAACAGTTTTATTAGCATGCAATTTATCAAAAGTCTGATAATTGGATAAGATTGCATTCAAGTCTATATTTAAATATGTCGATCTATAAAATTTTTCTGACATAATCTTATTTCCTCCTTTAAAGCCTAACAACTCATTTCAAAACTTCACCTATTTGAATTGTTTATTATCATCTAATTGTTCTAATAACACTTGGCTCATTGCATAATTATCAGTGTGAGTAATACTGACATGAACTCGAAAACCCTTGTAATCAATACACGGTTTACCTAAGTTATTGTTATAACAATTGATATCATTAAAAGCTATTGTTTTCCCTAAACCAGTTCCTAGCGCTTTACTAAACGCTTCTTTAGTTGAAAATCTTCCAGCTAAATATTCTATTTTACGTTTTTCCTGTGTGAATTGATTAAACGTCATTAATTCATCTTCTGAAAGAATTCTTTCCACAAATTTCATCTTTTGTTTATTATATACTTTTCTAATTCTTTCTATCTCTATTAAATCTACACCTATTCCATATATCATTTTTCCGCCTCATTATTTTAGATGCTACATTACTTTTTTATTTTACATCATATTGATTATTATTTTGATTATTTCGTCTTTCTTTAATTAATCGTTTTATTTGCTGAGCATTCTTAATATTTATTAAAGACATTTCAGAATTGCCACCAGCTGTTGATAAAGTAATTGTTGCAAGGTTATATTTCCTCATTATTAAACCTTCATTAACATCAATATTCTGAATTCTAAAGAAAGGAATGATATTCGTATTTATGAAAAATATACCTGTTCTAACATGGATTTCATTTTCATCAATTTTATATCTAAAGTTTTTATATCTAAATATAGGAATGATTATCAATGCTAAAATACAACATATAATAAACAATACAATTTCTCCAATTATTAGTGACCAAGAGTCTGATATATGAAAGAATTTCCAGTTTAAAACTAAAGTAATAATGAGAATAACAAAGAGTATACTTAACCATATTAGATTAGCCATTATCATCACTTTTTTAGCTTTATCATCCATATAATTATAATTCGACATGTTGGTCACCTCCTACATACCAAGATTTTAGATATTTAATTGTTTTTTCATCCTTAAATTTTAACCCTATTGATTGATGACTGGCTCCTTTTGCAATTAAAAATGCAAAATTGCCAAGTTGATTTCTAATTAAAAGTGGATGTGCATCAATTTCCATACCAATGATTTTGTCATATTTTACATAATATCTTTTGATACTGAATAAATTTGATTTTTGAATTGTTAATTCATCATTTTTAAGCTTTAAGCCTGATAATTTAATATAAATTAAAGCTTGTATAATTAAAGCTATAATGATAATACCTATAAAGAAAAATGACCATGCAGACCAAAAGTAACTGCCTATTATCCCAATGATAACTAATATGATAGATGGAATTAAGAAATGTCTATGAAATCCTTTCCATGGCATACCTAATTTTGCAGTTTTAAACGCCATTTCAGGTATTAAATCATGAATAATCTCATAAGCCATTTTGCGCTTTATAAAAGGAATGATCATTATTTCACCATCACTACTAGTGTCGTCTTCAAGTTTTTCATCAATATCACTAGTTATTAATACGTGTATAGCTGTAAAACCGAATAATTTTCTAATATAAGATTGACGTTCAATAACAGCTTGTATGCGATTTGTAGGTACAGTTATATTCTTTTTTGTTAATAATCCATATTGAATTTTTAATTGATGTCCTTCTTGTGTCATGGTGTAACCATAATATCTAATTAAATTGATTAATGCCCCCACTATGTAACTTAATATCAAAATCAATCCTACTACTATGCTTATTACAATCGCTATAGCATTAGCAAAACTGAATAATTCATTTGTAATTCTATTCCATGGAATAAGATTAGAAAAACTACCTACAATTGGTGAAATAGTCGCTAATGCAACTCCTATAGCTCCGCTTGATAAAGACATTAATATTAAATTTTTAAATGATAATTTAAACACGCGTTTTCGTTGACCTGGCATATCATTTTCAAAATTCCCTTGAATGTTATCGACGCTTGAATCCACATTTAAATAAGAATCAAGATTAACATCCTTTTCATCATTATTACTTAATTGATTTTGTATGTCTTTAATTGTGTTTTCTATTTCAATACTTTGTGTTTTTGAGATGGTTGAAAGTTCTAAACCATCACTAGGCGTTTTTATCTGTAACTGCACACCACCAACAATCTGATTAATTATATCTTGAGAAGTGTCTACAGATTGAATACGACTTATATCTAATTCTTTACGTTCTTTATTAAATATTCCTGTAGTCAATATGAAATGATTGTTCTCTATCCAATACCGAGTATTATATACTTTTAAAATTTGACCAATAAACGATATTAAGAAAAAGATAGTTAATAATGCGGGAACAATATATTCACGTAAATTAGTAAAATCAAAATCTTTAAAATTAAAAACTAAAAAGATAATGATAACTATAAAATTTTGTTTGAAAGCTTCTATCAATCCGGAAACATATGATATCGGATGCAATTTTTGCGGACTATACATCATATTCTGCTCCTCTCAATTGACTAAATATCTGTTCTTGTATAAATTCTGCTTCTTCTTCGGATACAAATGGAAGTTCAAAACTATGACCAGCAGAAACAAATGTTATTTCATTAATTTTAAACTTTCTCGCTAAAGGATTAGTATTTATTTGTAAAAATTGTAGTCTTTCAATTTTAGAAATATCTTGATGTTTAAAGAAAAAAGTTGACTTAACTTCTATGACATTATTTTGAATTCTATAAAATAAATAATTGTATTTAAGTAAAGGACTTGAAATCAATCTAATTAAACTTACGATCCATAACACTATGTATATGTATATAATAAAGTGCCACCAATTAAATTGATACCAAAGATAAAAAAGAATAGCATAGATAATTATTTCAATAATAAAACTGAGTCCCGCTGTTAAGAAGTAGTATGTTAAAGCATTTTTTGGACTTTTATGAAATGTACTATTCATTAATTTAGCTCCTTTATAATTTTTAACCACATTATAGCATAGTCAATTTTTCTTCTAAATGTCGCTTCATTTTTATTAACGTTCATCACTTAAAAATTACTTTTATTTTCTCTTCGCCAAGACAAAAGTAAGAAGCACACAATTAATTTAAATTAATTGTGTGCTTCTTTAGAAAACAAATTATATATTGAGTATTGATAAATTTTTATTTTTGATGGTCAGCGAATGTGCGACCTTTCATTGTTTTGTTTGAGTTTTGAGATGATTTATCTTTACGATCAAACTTTTTATTATTATTCTTCTTTGAAGAGAAACCTTTTGATGAACGTCTATTTTTATTATCGAATTTACCGCCACCACGTTTATTATTGCCTCTTCTAGAATTATTATTTCCTTTAGAGTTACGTCCTTTACGTGATAATGGTTTTTCGAATGTTAATTGAACTTCTACTTCATCGTTTGCTTCAACTAATTCTTGTAATAATGATGCAACTAGTTCAACATCGTTATACTCTTCAAGTAATTCACTTGAAATTCGTTGTAAACGTGGTTCGTTTTCTTTAGACATCCAGTTTTGAACTTTTTCTTTGATGTCATCTTCACGTGCTTTTAAGACTTCTTTACGGTGAGGTGGTCTTAAAGCATTCATTCTTCTATTGTTAGCATCTTCGATTTGACGAATATAATCCATTTCAATTGGATTTACAAAAGTAACAGCGATACCTTCTTTTCCGGCACGACCTGTACGACCGATTCTATGAGTATAGCTTTCAGTATCTTGTGGAATATCGAAGTTATAAACGTGACTTACGCCTGAAATATCTAATCCTCTCGCTGCTACGTCTGTTGCAACTAAGATGTCGATTTGATCATTTTTGAATTTTTTCAATACTTCTAAACGTTTAGCTTGAGTAATATCACCATGTAAACCTTCAGCTTTATATCCTTTAGATAATAATGCACTTGTTAATTCATCAACACGGCGTTTTGTACGTCCAAATACAATTGCCAATTCTGGTTGATGTACATCTAGGAAGTTTGTGAAAGTATCGAATTTTTCTAATTCTTTAACAATTGTATAATATTCGTCGATTTGAGGATCTGACATTTCATTATTCATTGTTTTAATAATTTTAGGTGTTTTCATAAATTGTTGTACTAAAGTTTGGATAGCTTTAGGCATTGTTGCTGAGAATAGCATCGTTTGACGTTGCTCAGCTGGAATTTTATCCATAATAAATCTCATATCGTCGATGAATCCCATGTTCATCATTTCATCAGCTTCATCCAAAATAAGTGTATGAATATCATTAGTTTTTAATGTACGTCTATTTAAATGGTCAATAACACGTCCTGGAGTACCAACAACAATTTGTGGACCTTTTTTTAGTGCTTTAATTTGACGTTCGATTGGCATACCACCAAATACTGTAACGACTTGTACATTTTGACCTTTACTAAATACTTTTAATTGCTCTGCAACTTGCATCGCTAATTCTCTAGTAGGCGCTAGAATTAATGATTGAACACCTTGTTCTCCAACTACCTTTTCAATTAAAGGTATTCCAAACGCACCCGTTTTACCAGTACCTGTTTGGGCTTGTCCAAGGATGTCGTATCCTTCTAACGCATAAGGGATACTATCTTTTTGGATAGGAGTTGGCTCTTTAAACCCCATTGATTCAAGTGTTTGAACCGTTTTATCCGAAATCCCTAGTTCTTTAAAATTTTGCAAAATAATTCTCCTTTTACCTGTTTATTTCTCAATATACTTATTTGCATATATGTTCATTTATGTTTTATCAACTTCTTAATAGTACCACCTAACATTTATTATAGCAATAAAGCAGTTGGTATATAGTGGTGAATAATGACTCTTAATTATGAAACATTTCCTTTTAAAATGGTGACGTGCATATATTGAAAGCGTTCCATAAATATATTTTATTTTTTAAATAAAAATAGTAAGACTACTATGTTATTCCCATTTAACTTAGAAATTAACATATGTCTTACTATTGGAATGTAATACTTTTTATTTAATTAGTGCATCGACTACATCTTCTAATTTCATGCCTCTTGAGCCTTTAATTAAAACTTTATCATTTGGTTGAACGATATCAGTAATATGAGAAATAAGTTTATTTTTATCTTCATAATGATAAGCCTCGCCCACAAATTGTTTGCCTGCACTATGAATAAATGCCGCTTCTTTACCAAACGTAAATAATTGGTTGACATCTTTATCGTGTAAATAATTTCCAACTTCTTCGTGCATTTGTTTACTATTGTCTCCTAATTCTAGAACATCACCTAATACTAACAATTTGCGGCCTTCCATATTACTTAATGTATCTATTGCTGCTTTCATACTAGTCGGGCTAGCATTATAAGCATCATTGATAACAGTTATATGGTTCTCAGTTTCATGTCGTTCCATTCTCATACCAGTTAACTTAACGTTTTTTATATTGTTTTGAATGACGTTATAGGATAAACCTAACTCATGTCCTACAGCAATTGCTATAGCTGCATTTTTCATATTATGAATACCTAAAATGGGTAATTCATAATGTTGTTCTTGATTTATTGTAAAAGCAATACCTTCAGTTGAAACGTTATCATCAACTTGACACACTAATGTATTATCTTGTTCTAAACCAATACTTATACATTTAGCTTGTTTAATTTTATCAACATGAGGTTTTAAAAGCGGTTCATCGCCATCATATATAAATGTGCCTTGTGCTTTAAGACCAATAGTAATTTCTGATTTAGCTTGAGCAATACCTTCACGAGAACCTAAATCTTGCATATGTGATTCCCCAATATTAGTAATTACTGCGATATCCGGTTCTGCAATTGAAGACAATAATTCTATTTCATGGAAACCTGACATGCCCATTTCTAAGATTGAAATTTCAGTATCTATATCTAAATCTAAAATGGTTAAAGGCATTCCAATTTCATTATTATAGTTTCCTTGTGTCTTTTTCACTTTATATTCTGTATTTAAAACACTCTCTATCATGTCTTTAGTTGTCGTTTTACCATTTGAACCAGTAACTGCAATTACTTTTGGATTTACATGTTTTAAATAAGCTTTAGCCAAATCTTGTAATGCATTTAATGTATCTTCAACCCAAATAATTGGGCCATTTACTTGTTCAGTCGGTGTAACATCTTTTTGATAAAATGATGCACCTGCACCATCATTAAGTGCTTGTTCAACGAAACGATGACCGTCTACATTTTCGCCTTTAAAAGGTATAAAGAGCATACCTTCTTTTATCGCTCTGGAATCTATAGTGACACCATGAATAGAATGATCAAGATATTGTTCATCTATATCACAATCAATCCATTCTTTAATTTGTTTTAACGTTACGTTTATCATCTAAAGCAACTCCGTTTAATCGATTTTATATTTATTTTTCTTTTTATCTTCGTGTCGTTCTTTAGCTAAGCTTATTAATTTAGAAATTAAATCAGCATAAGATAAGCCCATATTCTCCCATAAACTTGGATACATACTAAATGAAGTAAAGCCTGGCATAGCGTTTGTTTCGTTAATATAAATTTGATTGTCTTTTGTAACAAAGAAATCCGCACGTACTAACCCTGAACAATCAGTTGCTTTAAAAGCTTCTAAAGCCATATTTCTTAATGTCATTTGAACATCTTGATCTAAGTCAGCAGGGATTTGTAATTGAATTTTACCGTCTTTGTATTTTGATTTGTAATCATAGAATGCAACATCTTTAACTACTTCACCAGGCCAAGTAGTTTCTGGATAGTCATTACCTAAAACAGCTACTTCAATTTCTCTTGCGTCTATTCCTTGTTCAATAACTAACTTACGGTCGAATTGGAAAGCTTCTTCAATACCTGATTTTAATTCTTCTTCATTATTACATTTGCTTATACCAACACTTGATCCTAAGTTTGCAGGCTTAACAAATACTGGGTAAGTTAATTTGTCATTAACTAATTTAAGAATATTATTTTCATATTTTTCGTATTCACTTCTTAAGAAACTTATATATGGTAATTGAGGTAAACCTCTATGTTCAAATAATTGTTTCATTACTAATTTATCCATTGAACTTGAAGCTGCTAATACCCCATTACCTACATATGGAATATCCAGTACTTCAAATAAACCTTGGATTGTACCATCTTCACCATTAGGTCCATGTAATAATGGGAATACAGCATCGTATGATTTGCCTAAACTACCATTGCTTAACAATTGTGAAATTTCTCCTGTTGGAATGTCATTAATACGTAATTCATCAGTTGATTCAATATGATGAGTAATTTTATCTTGTTTTTTCCATTCGCCATCATTTGTTATATAAATAATATCTACTTGATATTCATTTTTATCTATTGCATTTAATACATTTTGGGCAGTTAAAATAGAAACATCGTGTTCTGCACTTTTTCCTCCGTAAACGATACAAATATTCTCTTTTGTCATTTCGTTTTCCTCCAATAAACGCTCATCTTTAGCGTTATATCATTTTAAAATTTTTACTATTTAATTATATGTATTTAGTCTATACATGCACTTCTCTGAAACTTAATATTATCATATTTGCTATGACTTTTGCATTTTATAATATAATAATGTAACGAGTATCTCTGACGAATTAAATAACCTTTCTAAACCTTGAACTAAACTTCACATTAACTTTTCAAAAATAAGGAATCGTTTTCAAACTTGATATTCTAGCAAATTTCAAAAAAGTCATGTAAAATCGTTATATAAATATGGATAAAATATTGATGCCTACATCTTAGATGAGACAAAAATAATTATCTTATAACGTGTTATAAAAGGAGTAAAATATGAAATATTCATCCCGTCAAGAGCCTAACAAACATTGGCTACTTAAAGTAGACTGGATATTAGTAGCAATTATTACATTGTTAGCAATATTTAGTGTCGTATTAATTAGTTCTGCCATGGGCGGCGGACAGTATAGTGCTAACTTTAGTATCAGACAAATCATGTACTATATTTTAGGTACTATAATGGCTATAATCATTATGTTCATTTCACCTAAAAAAATAAGAAATTATACATATTTGCTTTACACAATTTTCTGTATTTTACTGGTAGGTCTATTAATATTACCCGAAACAGCTATAACACCTGTGATTAATGGCGCTAAAAGTTGGTATAGTTTAGGACCTATAAGTATCCAACCATCAGAATTCATGAAAATTATTCTTATATTAGCATTATCAAAAGTAGTAGCACGTCATAACCAATTTACGTTTAACAAGTCATTTCAATCTGATTTAATGTTATTTTTCAAAATCATAGGTGTATCGATTATTCCTATGGCATTGATTTTATTACAAAATGACTTAGGTACAACTTTAGTTATTTGTGCAATTATTGCAGGCATCATGCTAGTCAGTGGAATCACTTGGAGATTGCTAGCGCCTATCTTTATTTCAGCAATAGTTATTGGTGCTTCTGTAATTCTTGCTATTATATTTAAACCTTCTTTAATAGAAAATTTATTAGGTATAAAGATGTATCAAATGGGACGTATTAATTCATGGTTAGATCCTTATTCATATAGTAGTGGAGATGGTTATCATTTAACTGAATCGTTAAAAGCTATTGGTTCAGGTCAATTATTTGGTAAAGGTTATAATCATGGTGAAGTCTATATTCCTGAAAACCATACCGATTTTATTTTTTCAGTAATTGGAGAAGAAATGGGCTTTATTGGTTCAGTTGTACTTATATTATTATTCTTAGTGTTAATTTTTCATTTAATTAGATTAGCTAGCCGAATTAATGACCAATATAACAAAGTATTTATTATTGGATATGTATCTTTAATCGTATTCCATATATTACAAAATATTGGTATGACGGTTCAATTACTTCCAATAACTGGTATCCCATTACCATTTATAAGTTATGGTGGTAGCTCACTTTGGAGTTTAATGACAGGTATTGGTGTTATTTTAGCTATCTATTACCATGAACCTAAAAAATACCAATCCATTGAAAAGTAACTGAATATACGAAAAATAGAGTCAAATCCTATAAACTAGGACTGACTCTATTTTTAAACAAAAAAAGGCGCCATTTTCAATGACGACTTCATCTCACAATTAAAATGCGCTTACTGACCTAAATCCAATTCACTTATTTACATTCGTGACTGATTTGTTTTGTTGCAGGCAATGTATTAATAATGTCTAAACGAGATTTAGTTTTTTTAATATTTACACCTAATGATGATAATAAATTAACCACATTTTGAATTTTCTCTGAATTCTTCACTAATAACACCTCGTTTGGTTGACTTCATATACATCATACCCCAAACAACATCACTTTACTACATGATTTTAAAAATTTATTATAATCTTTAACTTTTATAACTTAAACTTAGTCATATTAATATATAATACTAATGATTAATAAAGCACTTTAAATCCAGAATCATAAATTTCTTTTTCGATACTATTTAAATTAGCAGGTGTCTCAAATTCAACTGAAATGTGACCATTGCTTAAATCTACATTTGCATCATATACACCTATCATTTCCTTTAATATTGTTTCCATTTTGTTAGCTTGTTCAGTCGTTTTGATTCCTGAAGTATAAACGATTTTTTGTTGCACTTTATTTCCCTCAATCTTTCATTAATTTTTGAAAAGTTACAAGTAACTCTTCCATGGCTTCTTCTTGATGACCATTATTGACTTTTTCAGTTATACAACTCTTCATATGTTGTTCTAATAATTTAGTAGCTACACTATTTAAAGCTGAACGTGTTGCTCTAATTTGTGTTAAAACATCATCACAATAAACATCTTCTTCTATCATTCGGTTGATAGCACGAACTTGTCCTTCAATTCTATTTAATCTCGATTTCAAATTTGTTTTAATTTGTTCTGAGTGATGTGCATGATCTTGTTCTGTCACTTTCGTCACCTCTTAAATGATTTCCATTTTATCCTACTTCTCTATAACAAATTAGTCAATTGTAGCCCTTTCAAATCTCTCAACAGTATAATGATAAATATATGACTTCATGGTACAATTATATAGTTAAAAACTTTTTTAAAAGATTTTATTTTTACTAAAAATATAAAACAATAAGGAGGCATTTTATGTTCGAAATATTCACTATGACACTTGCTCAATCTAACCTCATTATTAATATTGTTTTGATTGGTGCATTTGTATTAAATTTGGCCTTCGCTTTTACAATTATATTTATGGAAAGACGCACTGCTAATTCAATATGGGCTTGGTTATTAGTTCTAGTATTTTTGCCTCTATTAGGTTTCATATTATATCTATTGTTTGGACGTCAAATTCAAAGAGACCATATTTTCACATTAGATAAAGAAGATAAAGTCGGACTTGAAATGATTGTGGATGAACAACTTGAAGCGATTAAAGATAAAGATTTTTCAAAAGGAAATCACCAAATCGTTAAATTTAAAGAAATGGTTCAAATGTTGTTATACAATAATGCCGCATTCTTAACGACAGATAATGAAGTTGAAATTTATACAGATGGTAATCAAAAATTTGATGATCTACTAGAAGATATTAAAAATGCTAAAGACTATATACATATACAATACTATATTTTTCACAGTGATGAATTAGGTAAAACGATTTTAAAAGCATTAGAAGATAAAGTTGAATCTGGCATTGAAGTTAAAATGCTGTATGACGATATGGGGTCAAGAGATTTAAGAAAGAAAGATTTAAAGTCTTTCAGAGAAAAAGGTGGCCATGTAG
>NZ_RXWW01000038.1:0-38373 GCF_003970495.1 Staphylococcus pasteuri | reverse complement strand
AAATAGTTGTTATAGATGGCAAAATAGGTTATGTAGGCGGATTTAATGTTGGTGATGAATATTTAGGTAAATCCAAAAAATTTGATTATTGGAGAGATACTCATCTCCGTGTCGAAGGTGACGCAGTTAATGCACTACAATTAAGATTTATACTTGATTGGAATTCACAATCTACACGTGACAATATTACGTATGAAGAACGCTACTTCCCCGATGTTAATTCAGGTGGAACTATAGGTATACAAATTGCCTCTAGTGGACCTGATGAGGAGTGGGAACAAATTAAATATGGCTATCTCAAAATGATTTCTTCAGCCAAAAAATCTATATATATTCAATCACCGTATTTTATACCTGATCAAGCATTTTTAGACTCTATAAAAATTGCTGCCTTAGGTGGCGTTGAAGTAAATATTATGATACCTAATATGCCAGATCATCCCTTTGTTTATTGGGCAACTTTAAAAAATGTAGCATCACTACTCGAAGCTGGTGTTAACGTTTATCAGTATAATAATGGATTTTTACATTCAAAAACATTAATTATTGACGATGAAGTTGCTAGTGTTGGTACTGCAAATATGGATCATAGAAGTTTCACACTTAATTTCGAGGTAAATGCCTTTATATATGATGAAGGTATAGCTAGATCACTAAAACAAGCTTTTATTGAAGATTTAAAGGTATCAGATCAATTAACAAAAGAAATTTATGAACAACGTAGTTTATGGATTAAGTTTAAAGAAGGTATTTCTCAATTATTGTCTCCAATTTTATAGGAGGTATTTAGCCCTATAGATAGATCATAATCAAAGTTAACCTGAGACGTAAAAGTGTGAAAGTCTCAGGTTTCATTATGAAAAGGAAAGGATGTCTGTATGAAAGATGAAGAACGAATCAGTCTAGCTAGCCAGTATATGGAATCATTTCATAAAACTGACTATAGCGGTCATGACATTGCACATGTTTATAGAGTACATTCAATGGCAAAACATATTGCTTACAATGAAGCTATCAGCAACACTTTAATAATCGAATTAGCCAGTCTTTTACATGATACTATTGATGCAAAATTAGTAGATACAACGTCGGCTAAACAACATTTAAATCAATTTTTAGATAAACTTGAAATAACTCATTCAGATCAATCTCATATTCTTCATATCATTGAAAATATGAGTTATAAAAATGGTGCTAACAATCATGTTGAATTAACAGTAGAAGGACAAGTTGTTAGAGATGCTGATCGTTTAGATGCTATTGGTGCCATAGGTATAGCTAGAACTTTTCAATTTGCAGGCCACTTTAAAGAACCAATGTGGACTGAATCTAAATTACCCAAAAATTTTAATGATGATACTTTATCCACTTTATCACCTTCAGCAATTAAACATTTTTACGAAAAATTATTTAAATTAAAAGATTTAATGCACACGAATACTGCTAAACAAATCGCTATTCAACGTCATGATTTTATGGAACATTTTGTTTCACAATTCTTATCCGAGTGGCATCAATTATAGAAAAAAGCGACAAATCATTGATTTGTCGCTTTTTATTATTATTTTTTATTTTTTTTGGATACTACTTGAGTATTTTTACCTTTTTTATTTGATGACTTACCGTCTTGATCAAATTTTTGTAGTAAAGGTTCAACTTCTTTTTTAGCAAGTTTAGAATAGTACATATTAGCAAAGTGTGTTTGCACAACTAAGAATGCCGCACTGACTGACCAATATAAACCTAATGCTGAAGCAGAACTTAATGAAATCCAAATAATCATAATTGGTGACACAATCATCATCATGTATCCCATTTGACGTTGTTCTTGAGGCATTGTTTTACTTGATACATAGGCTTGGATAAAGTATAAAACACCTGCAATAATAGTAATCCAAATATCCGGTTTAGTTAAATTAAACCATAAGAAATGTGGATGTACTGATAAACCACTAACTAATTTATCTTTTAGAACAAAGTATAATCCCATGATAATCGGCATTTGAATGAGCATTGGTAAACAACCAAGCATACTCTTCATTGGATTCATATCATATTTTTTATAAACTTCCATTAATTCTTGGTTAGCAGCCATTTTCTCTTCTTGAGTACGAGCACGCTTAACTTTTTCCTGAATACCATCTACTTCAGGTTTTGCAACTTTCATTTTTTCACGCATCATATGACTATTTTTATAGTTTGATAACATGAATGGTAGTAACACTAAACGTATAACTATTACTAAAATGATAATAGCTAAACCATAATCATTGTTTAAAACATCGTTACCTAACCACTGTAATAAGTGTTTCATAGGTTCAACGAACGTATTATAGAAAAATCCACTACGAGCTCCAGGTTTAGAATAGTCACAGCCTGCTAAAAAGACCATTAAACCTAAAAACAAAGGTAGCAACGCTTTTTTCTTCATTTTTCCACCTCTATTGTAATATTCACATAGGTTTTATTCTATCATACTCATACCATGGTATAAAACAAAAAGTGGAAAAAATTAATGATTAATTGAAATATTTCTTAAATTCATTAACAGTGTTGTCAATATTCTGGCTTCTACTTATAGCTGAAATAATTGATATACCGTCTGCATTAGCATCTGCAATAGACTTAACATTTTCCTCAGTAATGCCACCAATTGCAACCATTGGAAATGCACCAATTCTTCGTCTTAACTGTTTAATCATCTCTGGACCAACTGGTTCACTTGCATCACTTTTTGAAGGTGTATTAAACATAGGACCTACACCTATGTAATCAACATTTGTTAAATCAGACGTTTCATATTCACTTATATTACCAACACTAAGTCCGATAATTTTGTCTTGAAAGTCATTGGCAAAAGCTTTCACGTCTTCATCATCCTGACCTACATGTATACCATCAGCATTAATTTTTTTTGCTAGTGATACATCATCATTAACAATAAAAGGTACATGATAAGATTGACATAATGATTGTAATTCTTTTGCTAATTTCTCTTTTTCATTATCTTTCAAAGCATTCTCGCCCTTTTCTCGAAACTGAAACATAGTTATTCCAGCCTCAAGTGCTTGGGTTAAAACTGTTTTTATTGATTTTTGTTCAGGTATATCTTGAGTTCCACAGATAAAATATATTTTTAATTGTGACGCTTTAAATTCCACCTAATCAACCTCTTCTTTTTTAACATATTTTTCATAAGTCTTATAATCGAGTAAATACATTTGATCTAATAATTCAGGTAAAAATGAACCCGGACCTTTTACTTTATCTTCACTTGCAGCAATTTCACCTGCTATATTATAAAAGCTTACTGCTTCGACAAGCGTTTCATGTTTAGGTTTAGTATTTCTGAATAAGAAACTCGCAATGATACCACCTAATAAACAACCTGCACCTGTAATTTTAGCTGACATAGATGAGCCATTTGAAAGTTTTGTCATTTTATTATCTTGCATCACAATATCATGTTCACCTGTAATTACTATAGCAGTTTGATATTTTTTATATGCATCATTTGCAATGTCTAATACATTTAATTCACTGTCTCCATCTGTACCTTTCATTGTTGTATTTGAATCGACTAGTGTTAAAATTTCAGAAGCATTTCCTTTGATTACAGATACATCCACTTCGTCTAAAAAGCGTTTACAAAAATCTTTTCTATACTGTGATGCTCCAACTGCGACTGGATCAAAAACAATAGGAGTTTCTAATTCGTTAGCAATTTTACCAATTTTTATTAAATCATCTTCATTATTATGTGTAAGTGTCCCAATGTTTATAAGCAAACCGCCCGCAACTTTATAGAAATCTCTCGCTTCTTCAGGCGCTTCACTCATTGCTGGACTTGCACCTATGCTTAATAAACCATTAGCAGTAAAATTTTTTACAACATCATTGGTATAACAGACGATTAGTGGATTTTCATTTCTAAGTTTTTCTAAATTATTCATCATCTAACCCTTCTTTCTTAAGATATGCGAAGTGATTAACAGGGCCACGACCTTTACCTATTTCTGGTGTATATTTGATACTTAATGAAATGAATTTTTTAGCTTTTTCTACCGCTTCATATATAGAACGACCTTTGGCTAATTCTGCTGTTATTACTGCTGAAAATGTACAACCAGTACCATGTGTATGTTTAGTTTCAAAACGTTCATCTTCAAATGTATAAACACCATCTTGCGTAAACAGAAAATCTTTAGCATTATTTAAATCTGCAGAATGCCCGCCTTTAATAACTACGCCCTTACTTCCAATTTCATTAATGAATATATTACCTGCTTTACGTATATTTTCTTCTGTATCAATCTTGATACCAGTTATTTCTTCAGCTTCTGGTATATTTGGAGTAACGACATCTGCTAATGGCAATAAAGTATCTTGAAGTTTTTGTTTGGTTTCATCATTCATAAGAGAGTCTCCACTTTTAGCAAGCATAACTGGATCAATAACATATGGAATTTCGGGATATTGTTGTAAGTAACTTTGTACTAAATGCATTGTATCTTCAGTTGCAATCATTCCTGTTTTAATTGCATGAGGTAATTCATCATTAAATATACTTTCTAATTGTTCTTTTACCCATGATGTCTCAAGATTATGAATATGCTGAACCCCTAATGTATTTTGAGCGACAATACTAGTTATTGACGCCATGCCATACACACCACAAGAATGGAATGACTTAAGATCTGCCATAACACCTGCTCCACCTGTTGGGTCTGTACCAGCAATTGTTAATGCTATTTTAGGCTTATTCATATTTATCACCTCGATAATTCCATTTTTCATCTATATAAGCCATATTGAAAAAGTTTCTCTCATGTAGTGTACTTTGCAAGAAGTTCTCTTTAATTTCATTTTTTTCATTTTCAGTACATTGTTGAGTTAAACGATCCATCAAGTCATCAAAGACACGGACTAATTCATCCATTTCTGTACTATAAAATTCAAACCAATCAACTGTTTTTTCATCACGATTTAAATTTTGATCTTGCATTGCTCTTTTAGCAATAACGGCATAAACATAAGGGCATGGCGCCATTGCAGCAATCGTATAAGCAGCGTTTTCATGTGCATAAGCATTATAATACATATGTTTGATGTAGTGATCTCCACTTGGTGGCCATACTTTTTCTTTAACAATTTCATCATATGGTTCATTTATGAAAGCAGCTAAAGATTCATGAGCGGCCACTTCACCTTCTAACATAAATTCTATTTGATCAACCAAAAATTTCACATCTTCTAATTCTGACATTTTAGGTATCAATAATGCATATAAATTAGCAAATTCCTTTAAATACGAAGCATCTGCACGCAAATACTGTCGAACGGCTTGTTTCGATAATTCACCATGCAATAAATCTTGAATAAAACCATCGTTGTAAATATCTTCAATAATTGGTTCTGCAGCTACCCTTAATTCTTTAGAAAAACTCATCACAAATTGCCTCCTTGAAATAAAAAAACTACTTCCCAAATAGGAAAGTAGTTAATATCAAGGTATATGTACGCCTTTAATAATAAATACTACTTTCCTACGTTGGTGCTAACCAAATCAGGTTGTAAGGGTCTGAATAAAATTCATCTCAGCCATAAGGCTCCCCTAGTAGTTTTCTTTTTAATTACTGTCATATATAACATTAGCAAAATAAACACATGAAATCAATTATCTAAAAGTTTCATTTATTAATTTAATAAAAATTCAAAGACAATTGAAATTTCCACGTTTTTAAACTAAGTCATTTTTATGATAAAAAAATTCACCCTATCAAAATAGGGTGTAAGAAATATCTTATATTATGCAGTTACCCATTGGCTTGGGCCAGCTGTATCATATAATTTTTGAGCTGCAGCGTCTTGAACGTGTTCAGGAGCACTTGAAGCTGGTTGACCTTGATATTCAGATGGAGCTACTGAATCCCAAGTTGATTGTAAGAATTGATACTTACCTGAAGCACCAGTTGATGGGTTTGTAGCATGAATGTCGCCACCTGATTCACGTTGAGCGATTTGTTTTAAGTGATCATTTACGTTTACTGATGAACCACTTGAAGCTTCGCTTGAGCTTGATTGATTATTTGAAGTAGTTTCTTGTTGTGGTTGTTGAGTTTGTTCAGTTTGTGGTGCTGAAACTTGTTCAGGTTGAGCTGATTTTGATTGTTGTTGATTGCTTACTTCTTGTGCAGAAGTTTCGTTAGTTGATGCTGAAGCTTGTTCACTTACATCTTGTTGTGGTTGAGCTTGAGTATTTGAAGCTTCAGTTGATTGACCAGATTGGTGATAATCCCATGAGAAGTTTGTACCATCTGATTCAAAGTGATAAGTGAAACCATTGTAATCAAATGTATAGTTATAAGCACCTTCTTGGATAGGGCTTTCGTTTAATGTTTGATCATTTGATTGAGCTTTTTGAGCTAATTCTGCTTCATTAATATTTGCTTCGCTTGCGTGTGCGTCGTGTCCAGCATTACCTGCTACAACGCCTAATCCTACTGCTAATGATGATGCAATAATTGTTTTTTTCATTATTAAAAAATCCTCCTAAAAGTGATTTGTTTTCTTTAACTAATTTACAAATACTACTGTAACATCCATAAATTCCTCGCAGGTTACAGCCAAATAAAAATGAAAGCTAGTTTTTTACGTGCGAATTACATTGTATTTTAGTGTAATTTTAAATTTTATCCTTTTTGAAAACTGCCATGACAGTTTATATAATACATGTGTCTGTGATGTGTTTGTAATAAAATTGAAATCTATCAGATAATTCTGACGTGAATTGAATCAATTTTCCTGTATAAACTAATAAATAAACGACCTTTTTTAATACTATTTTAAAAAAGGTCGCTCGAGTATAATTGAAAGATGATAATTTATATTAAGATAGGATAAAGTATAAATAATTGGGAGTTATTGAATAATTAATGGATGTCTAACCTATATTAAAGAGTTCATTTGACTCTTCATCATATTCGTTAGAGAGGATATTGGATTCTTTTGCCTTAGAGGACATAAATTTAATTGTTTCTACATATAGTTCTGTTACAAAATGAGTCTGGTTATCTTTTTCATATTTTCGCGATCGCATTTGACCAGTTATTCCTACTAGTGAACCTTGATGTGTATATTTTTCAATGTTACTTGCAGTTTTGCCAAAAGCTTTACAATATAGATAATCGCATGCAATCTCATTATTTTGATCTTTATAATTTCTTTCAGTAGCTACACAAAAAGTTGCTACTTTATTACCGTCCTCCTTTTCATAAATTTGGGCATCTTTAGTAAGTCTGCCAACTATAACTATTTTGTTTAACATGTGTCACCTCCTCTTACCTATTATAATAATTATTTCTCTCATTACCGTCAAAATGCTATTTTTTCAAAATATATAGCTATTTACCCTTAATTTTTGATATATTTAAAGAAAATAATCAAAAATTGTATACTCCAATTAAAAATAAATCATTTTTTGTAAATATAAAACAAATGGGAAGTGACTTTATGAAGACATTTAAAGCTGTACGTTTTCAAATCGTAAGTGAAAACGGTGGTGTGACTGAATATGAGTTAGAAGATGGTGTCATTATTAATAAAGAAGGTAGTGGCACTGGTTGGTTACTAGAAATTGTAATTTCAAATGAACATTATCACACGTTTAAAGACTATATAGATAATGATAAATTATTAGATATTCGTGTCGTAATTACTAGACCTGCAAATGATCCTGCATTATTTGATGCCACTGTTAAAAGTGTTAAGCAATTTGATAAAACAATGTCAGTCGTATTTGAATGCCATATCTATACTTTACGTCAAGTTTATGCCGAAAGTTTATTAGAAGAACTTGTCGATGATGGATTAACTGGTGAAGAATTGAAAAAAACATTCAACCGTATGATGCAATCTAAACCTAAACTTAAAGATGAAAAATTTGAAAGATAATGACGCATATTAAAAGCCTACAGTCAGAATATCCTGATTGTAGGCTTTAGTTTATGATTTATTTTGCATCTTGTATTGCAAATGTTAGTTCACAACTACAAGCCAATTGGCCATCTACAGTTGCTTTTGCAGTTCCTTTACCAATTGGTCCTTTAATTTTAGTTATTTCTACTTCTAACATTAGTGTATCTCCTGGTGTAACCTGTCTTTTAAATCGACATTTATCAATACCTGCGAATAAAGCTATTTTACCTTTATTTTCTTCACTGTTTAACATTGCTACTGCACCAGTTTGAGCTAATGCTTCAGTAATTAATACACCAGGCATAACAGCGTAATCTGGAAAATGCCCTTGGAAGAATGGTTCATTACCTGAAACTTGTTTTAATCCAACGCAACGTTTACCTTCTTCGTATTCAACTACTCTATCTATTAATAAAAATGGTTGTCTATGAGGGATGATTTGTTTTATTTGATTATAATCGAAAATTGTTTCCATGATGTTTAAACCTCCATATTTGAATGAAAAATTAATTAATCATTAATGCGTTCGATATCTGCACCTAATGATTTTAATTTACCATGTAAGTCTACATAGCCTCTGTCTAAGTGTTTTAATTCAGTTACTTGTGTTGTTCCTTCTGCAACTAAACCAGCTAAAATTAATGCAGCAGCCGCTCTTAAATCAGTCGCTTTAACTTGTGCACCTTGAAGATTGCTTTTACCTTCAATTTTAGCACTTCTACCTTCTACATCGATGTTTGCATTCATTCTACGAAACTCAGCAACGTGCATAAATCTATTTTCAAACACTGTTTCTGTGATTACTTTGTGACCATTTGCAGTCAATAGTAAAGCCATCATTTGAGATTGCATATCTGTAGGGAATCCTGGATGTGGTAATGTTTTAACATCTACTGGGTTTAAATCTCCATCAGCAGATACTCGGATACCATCTTCTAAATATTCTAAGTTAACTCCCATTTCTTCAAGTTTATAAACTAAACTAGACATGTGTTCTTTGATTGCGTCACGTACAATGATGTCTCCACGAGTGATTGCGCCAGCGATTAATAATGTACCTGCTTCAATTCTATCTGGAATAATAGAATGTTCTACACCAGTTAAATGATCGACACCATGAATTGTAATCGTATCAGTACCTGCTCCAGTGATTTTACCGCCCATTTCATTGATATAATTAGCTAAGTCAACAATTTCTGGTTCTTTTGCAGCATTTTCTAATACTGTTTTTCCTGAAGCTAATGAAGCAGCCATGATTAGGTTTTGAGTACCGCCTACACTTGGAAAATCTAAATGTATAGAAGCACCTTTTAAACCATCTTTAGCATTTGCATAAATATTTCCATTTTCTAAATGAATTTCTGCACCTAATGCCTCGAATCCTTTAATATGTTGTTCAATTGGACGACTTCCAATTGCACATCCACCTGGTAAAGCCACTATTGCATGGCCTAAACGAGCTAATAAAGGTCCCATTACTAAGATACTTGCACGCATTTTACTCACATATTCATATGGTGCTTCTTCATTTAATGTATTAGTAGCATCAACTACTACCGCATTTTCTTCTTTTTTATACGTAACATCAGCATTTAAAGTTGATAATACGTTGTTTATAGTTTCTACATCGCTTAATGCTGGTACATTTACTAATTTACTAGTACCTTCTGAAGCTAATAATGAAGCTGTTAATACAGGTAAAACTGCATTTTTAGCACCTTCTACTTTAACTTCACCTTTAAGTTGGTTACCACCATTAATTACTATTTTATCCATCTTAAATCCTCCACTTAAATCTCCTAGTTATTTACATTTCCCTACTATATAAAATTTATCATTCAATAATATATTATATCCGTTTTTCATTATGAAAAAACTAAAAAAGAACTATTTCATTATATATTTTAATTGAGTGGAAAACTGTAACAAATCAATTATAAAATTACTAACACTAGTACCTAATAATATAGCAAAAAATATCATGCATATTTGAATTTGTTTCGTATAACCTTTTTTAAAAAATTGATCGAGGCGAATTGCATTTAATGCCCAGTAAGCTATACATATACATATCACATGTAAAATTAAATGTATTATCGCAAATTGTCCTAGATAATCCATATTTTACTCCTTAGAATTGATTACTGTATAACATTGTACATGAAATAACATAATAATGATACTACTATTAACTGCAAAAACAGAAGATTTGTATGTATATTAAAAGGCTTGGAAATACCTTAAATGGTGAATTTCCAAGCCTTTTATAATTTATTTAAGTTCAGCCACACGTAAACGGTTATTTGCACGTTCTAACGCTCTTTTGGCTCTATTTATGTCACTATTATCATCATTATCTAAATGTGATTCTGCTCTTGCTTTCGCTAATTTAGCTCTTTCAACATCGATTTCAGTAGCAGTTTCAGCTGTTTGGACAATAATTGATAGTTGATGTTGTCTAACTTCTACAAACCCATCACTAACAGCTACATATTCATTTCCATTATGAAAATTCACTTTTACGTAGCCAGTTTTTAATGCAGAAACGGTTGGAATGTGTCCATTCATCACACCCATTTCGCCAGCTGTAGTTTGTAAAACAGCTAGTTCTACATCATCTCGTTCATAGATAGAACCATTAGGAGTGACAATTTCTAGGCTTAATGTATTCATTATCCATACCTCCTAATTATTAGACTTCAACACCCATGTCTTTAGCCTTCGCAATTACATCTTGCATGCTACCTACTAAACGGAATGCATCTTCAGGAATATGATCATATTTACCTTCTAAGATATCTTTGAAATCAGCTACAGTTGTTTTAACTGGAACATAAGATCCTTTTTGACCAGTAAATTGTTCAGCAACGTGGAAGTTTTGTGATAAGAAGAATTGAATTCTACGTGCACGTTCTACTGTTTGTCTATCTTCTTCAGATAATTCATCCATACCTAGAATCGCAATAATATCTTGTAATTCTCTGTATTTTTGTAATGTAGATTGTACATCACGTGCAACTTCATAATGCTCTTGTCCAACTATTGAAGGTTCTAATGCTCTAGAAGTTGAAGCTAATGGGTCAACAGCTGGGTAGATACCCATTTCTGTTAATTTACGCTCTAAGTTTGTAGTTGAATCTAAGTGAGCAAATGCTGTTGCTGGTGCTGGGTCAGTATAGTCATCGGCTGGTACGAACACTGCTTGAATAGATGTTACAGAACCTTTATTTGTAGACGTAATACGTTCTTGTAATTGACCCATTTCTGTAGCAAGTGTAGGTTGGTAACCAACGGCTGAAGGCATACGACCTAATAACGCTGATACCTCTGAACCTGCTTGCGTAAATCTGAAAATGTTATCAATGAATAATAAAACGTCTTGTCCTTGTTCATCACGGAAGTATTCTGCCATTGTTAAACCAGATAAAGCAACACGCATACGTGCGCCAGGTGGTTCGTTCATTTGACCAAATACCATTGCTGTTTTCTTAATTACGCCACTATCGCTCATTTCATAGTATAAATCATTACCTTCACGAGTACGTTCACCAACACCCGCGAATACTGAAATACCACCATGTTCTTGAGCAATATTGTTAATTAATTCTTGAATTAATACTGTTTTACCTACTCCGGCACCACCGAATAATCCAACTTTACCACCTTTAATGTAAGGTGCTAATAAATCTACAACTTTAATACCTGTTTCAAGAATTTCTACTTCAGTAGATAATTCATCAAATCCAGGTGATTGTCTATGAATAGGATCACGACGAACTGAATCATCAAGTTTTTCTTCTAAGTCAATCGTGTCGCCTAGTACGTTAAACACTCTTCCTAGTGTTTCGTCACCAACAGGTACACTAATGTCTTTACCTGTATCTTTAACATCCATGCCTCTTTGAACACCATCAGTTGAATCCATTGCGATTGTACGAACAACGTCATCACCTAATTGTAGTGCAACTTCTAGTGTTAAGCTAACTGTTCCTTCTTCTTTTGGAACTTCAATAATAAGGGCATTATTAATATCAGGGACTTCGTTATGTTCAAAACGAACATCAATGACAGGACCCATAACTTGAGTTACACGGCCAATTCCCATGCTATTTTCCTCCTTTTAATTTTATTCAAGTGCTGCCGAACCACCAACAATTTCAGTGATTTGTTGTGTGATTGCTGCTTGTCTAGCTCTGTTATATTCTAATGATAAGTCATCAATAAGTTCTGTAGCATTATCAGAAGCATTTTTCATTGCAGTCATACGTGACGCATGCTCACTTGCTTTAGCATCTAAAATCGTACCATATATTAAACTTTCAACATATTGCGGTAAGATGACGCTTAAGATAGATTCTTTATCGGGTTCAAATTCATATGTAGACATATGACCATGACCTTGACTTGAATCTTCTTGAGATAATGGAAGAACCTTTTTAGTAGTAGGTTTATTTTCTAATACACTGACATAATGACTATAGTAAATATTCAATTCATCAATATTTTCTTCACTATATAAATCAATTGCGTGTTTTGCTAGCGCTTGAACAGATTTAAATGAAGGTTGGTCTGGTAGTTCAACTAATGAATTTTCTATTTCGTAGCCTCGTGTTTTAAGGAAGTCAACACCTTGTTGACCTAAAACAACAATGCTATATTCACTACTATCATTATGCTTTTCTTTGATGTCACTTATTAATTTTTTAAGAACGTTGGCACTATAAGCACCCGCTAATCCTTTATCACTTGTTATGACAAGATAACCACTACGTTTTACATCTCTTTGACGAAGCATAGGATGGTTTGAATTCTTGTTAGAACCAGCTACTGCTGTAATAGCATCTTGCATTTTATCCATATAAGGCTTGAATTGTTTAGTATTGTTTTCAGCTCTACGTAATTTAGAACTTGAAACCATGTTCATCGCCTTAGTGATTTGTTTCATCTTTTTGGTTGATTTTATACGTGTATCTATTTCTTTTAGAGAAGCCACTATCTCACCACCTTTAATTACTATTCTTTATTATTCTGATTTACTAAAGCTTTTTTTGAATTCGGTAATTGCAGAATCAAATTTATCAGCATCTGGTAAAGCACCAGTTTCTCTGATTTCAGAAAGTAATTCTGTCGCATTTGAAGCTGCCCAGTGGTTTAATTCATCCTCAAAACGAGTAATATCTTCAACAGGAATATCGTCTAAATATCCTTTAGTTAATGCAAAGATAATTAATACTTGGTTTTCTACAGGAAGTGGTTTATTTTGATCTTGTTTTAAGATTTCAACAGTACGTTTACCACGTTCTAATTTTTTAGCTGTGAATTCATCTAAATCAGAACCAAATTGAGCAAATGATTCTAATTCTCTATAAGAAGCAAGGTCTAAACGTAAAGTACCTGCTACTTTTTTCATCGCTTTAATTTGAGCAGAACCACCAACACGTGATACTGATTGTCCAGCGTTAATCGCAGGTCTTACACCTGAGAAGAATAAATCAGATTGTAAGAAAATTTGTCCATCAGTAATTGAAATAACGTTTGTTGGAACATAAGCTGAAATGTCTCCTGCTTGAGTTTCAATGATTGGTAACGCAGTAATAGATCCGCCACCTAAATCATCATTTAACTTAGCTGCTCTTTCAAGTAATCTACTATGTAGATAGAACACATCACCAGGGTATGCTTCACGGCCTGGAGGTCTACGTAATAATAATGAAAGTTCACGATAAGCTGATGCTTGTTTAGTTAAATCATCATAAACGATTAAAACATGTTTACCGTTAAACATGAACTCTTCGCCCATTGTTACACCTGAATATGGCGCGATATATAATAATGGCGCTGGTTCAGCTGCTGATGCAGATACAACGATTGTATAATCTAAAGCGCCAGCTTGTCTTAATTTTTCTACATTGGCTCTTACAGTTGAATCTTTTTGACCAATAGCTACATAGATACAAATTGTATCTTCATTTTTTTGGTTTAAGATTGTATCAATTGCAACAGTTGTTTTACCTGTTTGACGGTCACCAATGATTAACTCACGTTGACCACGTCCAATTGGTACTAATGCATCGATAGCTTTAATACCAGTTTGTAATGGTTCATCAACTGATTTACGATCCATTACTCCAGTTGCTTTTTTCTCAACTGGTCTTGTTTTTGTTGCGTTGATAGGACCTTGTCCATCGATAGGTTGACCTAATGGATTTACTACTCGTCCAATTAGTTCGTCACCTACAGGTACTTCCATAATACGTCCTGTACGTTTAACTTCGTCACCTTCACTAATATCTGTGTATGGTCCTAAGATAACCACACCAACATTAGATTCTTCAAGGTTTTGTGCTAAACCGAGCACGCCGTTTTGGAATTCTACTAGCTCACCAGCCATAACGTCATTTAATCCGTGAATTAATGCGATACCATCACCAATTTGTAATACTGTACCAACATCTGTTACGGACATTTCTGACTCATAATTCTCAATTTGTGAGCGAAGTAATGCACTGATTTCTTCAGCTTTTATGGCCATCTATGTCACTCCTCTTTATTAATTAGTTTGCTCTTTTAAATTTACGTTGTAATTGAATAAGATCATTTTTAACACTGCCATCCATAACAGTCGTGCCGACCTTAACTCTAAAACCACCAATTAAATCTTGATTAATTTTAGTACTAACAATTACTTTAGATAAGTTTGTTTGTTGTTTAACTAGTTCAACGATTTTTGATATTTCTTCATCATTTAAATCATATGTTGATTCTATTAATGCGAAATCTTGATTGTTATGTTGATTATACTGTGATTGAAAAGCTTTAAAGACATCTTCAATGTGTGAAAGATGACGATTTTCCGCTAGCACTTTCAACATATTAACAATGTACTGATTAGCATTACCATAAACCTCTCCTACAAAGTTTTGACGCTTTTGTAATGTAAGTTTAGGATTGCTATCAATGGCTTTTAAATCATTAATGTAATCGAATGAAGAATGACTAATTGTTTCTAATTCTTCATAAATGCTATCCAATTGATTTGTATCTGCAGAAACATCAAACAATGCCTTTGCGTATTTGTCAGCGATTTTTGTCATTATTTATCGCCTGCCTCTTTTAGATACTTTTCAACTAATTCTTTTTGATCTTGCTCTGAAATTTCTTTTCTAAGAACTTTAGAAGCAATAAGAACTGATAATTCAGATACTTGGTTATTAATATCTGCAATGGCACGTTCTTTTTGACTATTAATTTCACTTTGAGCAGTTTCAATCATGCCATTAGCTCTAACGTTTGCTTCATGAATGATTTCTTCATGTTGTTTACGTGCTTGAACTTTCGCATCTTCTAGAATTTTTTGAACTTCATCTTGAGTTTCTTTAAGTGTCTGTTTATTTTCTTCTTCAAGTTTTTGTGCATTTAATTTAGCTTGTTCCGCATCGTCGATATCTTTGTTGATATCACGTTCACGTTTATCCATTATTTCTTTTAATGGACCCCAAGCAAATTTTTTCAATAACGCTAATAGGACAATAAAAGTAAAAATTTGAACTATTACTGTGCCCCATTCAACGCCTGAAGCTGCACCGATAACGAACATATTAGCTGTTGCAGTCACGGGATCATGACACTCCTTTCGTCAAAATAATCATTAAGCAATAAAAAATAAAACGAACGGCGAGAGTCTATTAGACTTCGCCTTAAATAAATGTCTTATCCAGCAAATGTCATGAATGCAATTACAACACCGATGATAGGTAAAGCCTCAACTAAACCAACACCAATGAACATAATACCCATTAATTGACCACGAGCTTCTGGTTGACGTGCTACACCTTCTACTGTTCTAGATACGATAAGACCGTTACCGATACCTGCACCTAATGCTGATAAACCAATTGCGATTGCCGCTGCGATTAAATTCATAATAAATTTTCCTCCTAAGATTGTATATAATTTTTAAATTTAGTGTCCATCTGCCACTTTGTGTGACATGTAAACCATTGAAAGCATAATGAAGATATATGCTTGTATTGTACCTACAAAGATTGAGAATCCTTGCCAAACAATTAAACCAGGTATACTAATTATCCAACCCCATGCTGGTTCTTGGAAGAATAATCCAGCTAATAAGCTTAGTAATAGTTCACCTGCAAAGATATTACCATATAAACGTAGTCCAAGTGTTAATGTTGAAGTAAACTCTTCAAACACGTTTATAATTGCAAGTGGCCAAAACGGTTGAACATAACCTTTGAAATAATTCTTTGTACCACGCATTTTAATACCATAATAATGTGTTAATAGAATAACAGTAGTTGACAATGTCAATGTAACTGTTGCATCTGCGGTAGGTGATTTCCACCATAAGTAGTGATCTTTAGTTACTATTGCAAATGGTAAACCTAACATATTAGAAATGAAGATGTATAAAATTAATGTCACTGCTAAGAAGTGAAAATGTCCACCTTTTTTCCATGCCATATTACCTTCGATGATGCCTCTAACAAAGTCAAAAACCCATTCAATAAAGTTCTGTTTACCAGTTGGTCGTTTCTTTAAATTACGTGTACAAATAATTGCTAGTAAAAAAACGAGAACTGCTGTAATTAACACCATCATTACACTTGCCATGTTAAATACAAGGTCAAAACCGAAAATATCCAAACTTACTTTCGGGTCTTTATGATCCATATTCTCACCTCTTTCGTTTTAAATTTTACTCCCTATTAAGTAGAGGGCGACAGATGATTACGATATAAGAAATCATTAGCCCTATTAACACCCCAATGATATTGATGTGATCTTTAAAGAAAAACCATATTATACACACGACAATAGCCACTAAATATCTCCACATATTTCCTGTTGATATATGGTTTGACTCAGCTTTTTGTGCATGAAATAAATAGATCTCAAAGATGTATGTATTAACTAAAGATCCACATGTACCAATAATCAAACCTAATAAAAAAGGATGGGGTGAAAAGAGATACAATATACCTAATAATATCAATAAATAGAGATAATATTGTATATATTGTTTGAAAATGATGTAGAAACGACCCATTTGTTTGCCTCCGAGTGTCTTATACAATCATGTAAACCGTTCCACTCATACAATCTAAATGATAATATAGCGCCTACAACGGTGTCAATTCTATTCAAATTGTTGTTGAATTTTAAGCTAAAATTGTCACAAATTAGCCACATTTAAACGGTATACATCTTTTATTGTTTAAAATCTTTTGGTTTTTCACTTATTAAATCAAAATAATATTTGATATGATTTACAATTCTATTAGAAGCGCTTCCATCTCCATATGGATTATTTGCCTCACTCATACTCTTGTAAAGGTTTTTATCTTCTAACAATTTTTTGGTTTCTTTATAGACATTATTCATCGAAGTACCAACTACTTTTAATGTACCAGCTTCAACACCTTCAGGTCTCTCAGTATTATCTCTTAATACTAATACTGGTTTGTGTAATGAAGGGGCTTCTTCTTGAATCCCTCCAGAGTCTGTCAAAATGAGATGCGCTTGTTTAGCAAAATTGTGAAAATCTAAAACATCTAAAGGTTCAATAAGTTCTATTCTGTCATGTTTGCCTAAAATATGTTGTGCAATATCACGAACTTTAGGATTCATATGCACTGGATAAACAACTACGAGTGACTCATCTTCATCTACAAGCTTTCTAACAGCTTTAAAAATATGTTCCATTGGTTCACCAATGTTTTCGCGACGATGTGCAGTTAATAACAATATTCTTTTATTCTTATGTCTATTTAAAATGTCAGAATGATAATCGTCATTAACTGTATAATTTAATGCGTCAATCGCTGTATTACCAGTTACCACAACTGAGTTTATATCCTTACCTTCGTCAAGCAAATGTTTCCTAGCATTGAAAGTCGGTGCAAAATGAATGTCAGTTAGTACGCCTACCATTTGTCTATTCATTTCTTCTGGATAAGGTGAATATTTATCATAACTTCGTAATCCAGCCTCAACGTGACCTATTGGTACTTGATTATAAAACGCTGCTAGACTTCCTGAAAATGTAGTCGCTGTATCTCCGTGTACCAATACCATATTAGGTTTAACATGTTTGATGATAGATTCCAGTTCAATCATTGATTTTGAAGTTATTTCTGAAAGTGTCTGTCCTTCTTTCATAATATTCAAATCATAATCAGGAACAATATCAAACGTTTTTAATACAGCGTCTAGCATTTCTCTATGTTGAGCCGTAACAACCACGCATACTCCCAACTGCTCATCGTTTTCAATTGCTTTAACTAGTGGCGCCATTTTAATAGCTTCCGGCCTAGTTCCAAATATAGTCATAATTTTTTTCTTCAAACGTATCTATCTCCGTTTTCAATATCTATTTCGTACCGAATAATCGATCTCCTGCGTCACCTAATCCAGGTGTAATATAAGCTTTGTCATTAAGTTTCTCATCTAATGCTGCAATATAAATATCAACATCATCATGAGCTTCTTTCATTTTTTCAACACCTTCTGGGGCAGCAATTAAGCACATGAAACGAATATTTTTAGCACCTTTGTTTTTCAATGAAGTAATAGCTTCAATTGCAGATGCTCCTGTTGCCAACATCGGATCCACAACGATGATTTCTCGTTCATCAATATCTTGAGGCATTTTAGAGAAGTATTCTACTGCTTTAAGTGTTTCAGGATCACGATATAAACCGATGTGCCCTACTCTTGCTGCAGGAACTAAACTTAAAATACCTTCAGTCATGCCTAGTCCAGCTCTTAAAATAGGTACAATTGCTAATTTTTTACCTGCTAAGCGTTTAGCTGTCATTTTAGTTACTGGAGTTTCAATTTCAACATCTTGTAACTCTAGATCTCTTGTAACTTCGTATGCCATAAGCATACCAACTTCATCTACTAGTTCTCTAAACTCTTTAGTTCCAGTACGAGCATCACGAATGTAACTCAATTTGTGTTGAATTAATGGATGATCAAATACATGTACTTTACTCATTTTCATTTCCTCCAATATTCTGTATATCCTTGTATTTTATTGATATAAAGGATATTTTTCAGTTAACGCTAAAACACGCGTTTTTGCTTCTTTTAATTTAGCTTCATCTTCATGATTGTTTAAAGCTAAACCAATAATTTTTGCTACTTCTTCAAATGCTTTTTCATCAAAACCACGAGTAGTGGCTGCTGGTGTTCCTAATCTAATACCACTTGTAACAAATGGCTTTTCTTGATCAAATGGAATAGTATTTTTATTGCAAGTAATGCCAACGCTATCAAGTGTTTCTTCTGCAACTTTACCAGTAATATTTACAGAGCCTTTAACGTCTACAGCTACTAAGTGATTATCTGTACCACCTGAAACGATTCTAAATCCTTCTTTTGAAAGGGTATCCGCTAATGTTTGTGCATTTTTAATCACTTGCTTTTGATAAACTTTAAAATTATTGTCTAAAGCTTCACCAAATGCTACTGCTTTTGCTGCGATAACATGTTCTAAAGGACCACCTTGAATACCAGGGAAAATCGTTTTATCTATTGCCTTTTTGTATTCTTCTTTACATAAAATCATGCCACCACGTGGTCCACGTAATGTTTTATGTGTTGTTGTAGTAACAAAGTCAGCATATTCAACTGGGTTTTGGTGTAAACCTGCAGCGACTAAACCAGCAATATGAGCCATATCCACCATTAATTTAGCGCCAACTTCATCAGCTATTTCTTTAAATTTTTTGAAATCAATTTGACGTGAATAAGCAGATGCACCTGCGACAATTAATTTAGGTTTATGTTCAATTGCTAATCTACGTACTTCGTCATAATTAATAAGTTCTGTATCTTTATCTACACCATATTCGACAAAATTATAAGATTTACCACTAAAATTAACTGGTGAACCATGAGTTAAATGACCACCGTGACTTAAATTCATGCCTAAAACAGTATCTCCATATTCTAATGCTACTAAATAAACTGCCATATTAGCTTGAGAACCAGAGTGAGGCTGAACATTAACATGTTCTGCTCCAAATAATGCTTTAGCACGGTCGATTGCTACTGATTCTGTAACGTCTACAAATTCACAGCCACCATAATAACGACGGCCTGGATAACCTTCCGCATATTTATTAGTTAATACAGATCCTTGTGCTTCCATAACAGCTTCTGAAACAAAGTTTTCAGATGCAATTAACTCAATATTATTATTTTGTCGATTAAACTCTTTCTCAATAGCTTCAAAAATCACTTTATCTTGCTTTTCGATGTAAGACATATAATCCCCTTCTTTCAACTAATTAATTATATTTTGCACGTTCGCCACCAATTTTTTTAGGTCTTGATGTAGCAATAGTAACGATTGCTTCCCCCACTTGCTTAATACTAGTTCTAACTGGCACACAAACATGTTTAATGTGCATGCCTATTAATGTTTGACCAATATCTATACCTTTCGGAACTGAAATATGTTCAACAACAACTGGGTCTTCCATATGTTGATATGCGTATGTAGCTAAGCTACCACCTGCATGAACATCTGGTACAACTGTAACTTCTTCCATTGTTAGTGGATTAAAATCGGATCTTTCAATAGTGATTGCTCTATTAATATGCTCACACCCTTGAAATGCGAATGAAACACCTGTCTGTTGTTTCACTTTTTCTAACTCTTTAAATATTGATTCAGCCACTTCCATTGATCCAACAGAACCAATTCGCTGACCAATAACTTCAGAAGTTGAACAACCAATCAAGCATATCTCATTTTCATTAAAAAAGGACATTGCTTTTAATTCGTCTAACAACATTGAAAAATCTTGCATTTGAAACCCACCCCCTAAAAAAAATAAAAAGGAACATAGCAAAATTGCTATACTCCCTTATTATAACGTATTTAAAGCTTAACATATACTAATTATATATAATTCTCTAACAGAACTTTTGGGTCGATTTTCATAATTAAGTCATAAATTTGGTTAAATGTTTGTTGATAAGTAAACTTGTCTCCACCATAAGGATCATAAATATCATCTACTTCCCCTACAAATTCACTCAAAGTAAACACATTTAGAAGAGCATCAGTACCATACTGAGACAATATTATGTCCTTATGCGATTTAGACATCGTTAGAATAATATTAGTATCTATATCTTCTCTAGAAAAACTCTGTGTTAATGAAGGTTTAGGCAAACCATTTTCATTTAATATTTCTTCAGATAACTTTGAAATAGGTTGTTGTTCCATAGCAAATATGCCTCTTGATTCTATGGTAATGTCTAATTCATTAAATACTGATTGTGCAATACTTTCAGCCATGGGACTACGACAAGTGTTACCAGTACATACAAATATTAATTTCATAAAGACACCTCATTAACAATCTGATTTCCAGCAGCTTTTAACATTCTATTCATGATAGCTTCAGTGTTATCATTTTTTTCAAAACCAAAAATATATGCTTGAACAATATCATCTCGCTGATCTATATCATGTAAAATACTATATATTAAATGATTTGCTTGTTTGATATCATCTTTATCTTCACATAATTTAATAAAAATAGATTCTTTAGGTAAATAATGACTTAAACTTTTAGGAACAACGAAAGCTGTTTGATTCCATTTATCATTATCTGGAATTTTCTGGCTTAATCCTTCAAGAATAGTTATCGGAGTATCTGGTGAATAATGTTTATATTTCATACCAGGTGCGATAGGTTTAGCACTTTCATTAAAATCTGATTGTGCAATACTATGAGGTATAATTGTTTCAATCATAGATTGTGTAACTGATCCTGGACGTGCAATTCTAAAAGGATACTGTGTACAATCTAATACAGTGCTTTCTAATCCTTCTTCACTTTGATCACCATTTATAATGCCATCAATTCTACCATTTAAATCATTAAATACATGGTCAAAGGTTGTAGGAGATGGTCTACCACTAATATTTGCACTTGGTGCAGCTATAGGCTTATTAATTAATTGTAATAAACCCCTACCAATCAAGTGGCTAGGCATTCTTACAGCAATAGAATTTAGTCCACCTGTTACTTTTTCACATAAATATCCTGATTTTAGAGGTAAGATAAATGATATAGGTCCCGGCCAAAAAGCATCCATTAATTGTCGTACTTTTGGGTCTAACTTATCAATGAAACGATCCATTTGAGAAATATCATGTATGTGTACAATTAACGGATTATCTGATGGTCTTCCTTTAGCTTGATATATTTTACTAACCGCTTCTTGATTAGTAGCATCAGCACCTAAACCATATACTGTCTCTGTTGGTAGTGCTACAAGACCACCATTTAACACGACATCTTTGATCTCTTTTATATATGGATATTGTTCGATATTTTTACTATATTCTCTTAAATCCCATATCTTAGTTTTCAATTTCAAATCACACCTCTTTCCCATAGTTAAATTAAAAATAAAAAGGAGTGGGATAGCTTTATGTCTTTCATTTTATACATGAAAGAATGCTCATTCCCACCCCATTAATAACGACGTTTAATATACATCAAGTTTTGATTAACCTTGCATATTTATATTAAAACGAATAAAAATAACAACGAAACTTATCTATTATCACTTTTATTTACCATTTTATTTCTAAAATTCTATCAAGTTGATTGATATCTTGATAAACTGCTACTTCTTTATCGGAATACATGTTATGAACGATTTCTTTTAAAGTTTGCCCTTGATTATAGCCAATTTCAAAAACAACATGTGCCTTTGGAAGTAACACTTTAGGTAAATCTTCTAATATAGACTTATAAATCGCATAACCTTCACTTTTAGCAAATAAAGCTTGATGCGGTTCATAATCGACAACTGTTTTAGACATATCTTTTACATCTTTCACATCGATGTATGGTGGATTAGAAATAAGGCCGTTTAGTTTAATGTTTTGTTCAATCAACGGTTTTAAAGCATTTCCATGCATTAAATTAATATACACATCAAATTGTTCTGAGTTACTGCGAGCTACATCTAATGCATCCTCATATAAATCTGTAGCGATAACTTTTAAAGAAGGCTTTAACATTTTCAAACTAATGGCTATAGCACCACTACCAGTACCAATATCAGCTATAGTATCGTCATTTTGACATAAGTTTAAAAAGTGGAGCATGACTTCTTCTGTTTCTGGTCTTGGGATTAAACATTGATCAGAAACTTTAAAACGTTGTCCATAAAACGATTGAAAACCAACAATATATTGTATTGGTTCACCTAATAACATCCTTTGTAAATTCAATCCGAATTTAGCTTTATCAGCCTCAGACATCTCATCATTCATATGTATGAGATAATCTGTTCGTGTCCAATTAAATGTATCTAATAATAACCACTCAGCTCGTGTCTGTTCAAAACCTTTCTCTTTTGCTAAAGAAATAGCGTTTACCAAATAATCTTTATAACTCACCATTGTTTAATTCTTTCAATTTATCTGTTTGTTCAGACAATGTTAAAGCATCAATAACTTCATCTAAATTTCCTTCCATGATTTGACTTAATTTTTGTAAAGTTAAGCCAATTCTATGGTCAGTTACACGGCTTTGAGGATAGTTATATGTTCTGATACGTTCTGAACGATCTCCTGTACCTACTGCTGATTTTCTTTGTGAAGCATATTTTTGTTGTTCTTCTTGTAACTTCATGTCATATAATCTTGCTTTTAATACTTTTAAAGCTTTTTCTCTGTTTTGTATTTGTGATTTTTCTGAAGAAGTAGCTATGATACCTGTTGGTAAGTGAGTAATACGTACTGCTGAATCGGTAGTATTGACGTGTTGTCCACCTGCACCACTAGAACGATACGTATCAATTTTCAAATCTTCATTTCTAACTTCAATTTCAACATCTTCTACTTCTGGCAATACTGCAACTGTTGCTGTAGAAGTATGAATTCTACCACCTGATTCTGTTTCAGGTACACGTTGAACACGGTGTGCGCCATTTTCAAATTTTAATTTACTATACGCACCATTACCTGATACTGAAAAACTAACTTCTTTATAACCGCCATGATCACTTTCAGAAGCTTCAACAATTTCAGTTTTGAAGTTATGCATTTCTGCGTACTTAGAATACATTCTCATTAAATCACCAGCAAAAATTGCCGCTTCATCCCCACCAGCTGCTGCTCTAATCTCAACGATAACATCTTTCTCATCATTAGGGTCTTTAGGAATTAGTAATAATTTAAGTTGTTCTTCCATTTCTGGTAATTCATTTTTCAATGTTGCACTTTCTTCTTTTAACATTTCAACTTCTTCTTTATCCGAAGTTTCATTCAACATTTCTTCAATATCACTTAATTCTTCTTTTTTGCTTTTGTAGCTTCTGTAAACATCTACAGTTTTTTGTAAATCTGCTTGTTCTTTAGAATATTTACGTAATTTATCTGAATCATTAACGACATCAGGGTCACTTAACATTTCATTTAATTGTTCATATCTTTCCTCTACAATTTCTAATTGATCAAACACTACATTTCCTCCTTCTCATTTTCACTTGGAGCCACTATGTGATGTGCTCTACATCTAGGTTCGTAACTTTCATTTGCACCGACTAGAATTATTGGATCATCTGCTTTAGCCGGTTGCCCATCTATAAGTCTTTGCGTTCTACTTGAAGGGCTACCACATACTGCACAAACAGCTTGTAATTTAGTCACGTGCTCACTTAAAGATAATAATTTAGGTATAGGTTCAAAGGGTTCTCCTCTAAAATCCATATCTAATCCGGCTACAATAACCCTGTGACCATTATCTGCAAGTTGTTGTATGATACTTACAATATTTTCATCGAAAAATTGAACTTCATCAATCCCTATAACATCTACGTGTGATACATCATGAATGAGTATTTCTCTAGCTGTTGCAATATTGATTGCTTCAATAGCATTTCCATTATGTGAAACTACCTTTTCTTTATGATAACGATCATCTATAGCTGGTTTAAAAACAATGACTTTCTGTTTAGCATAAATACCTCGTCTTAAACGACGAATGAGTTCTTCTGATTTACCACTAAACATACTTCCGGTAATACATTCGATCCATCCGGAATGATAAGTTTCATACATTAAACGTTCCACCTTTTTTCAAAACATAATCGCTTAATTATATCATATTTTGAAATTTCATAAATGCTATTTTAACAATTGATTCGTTAAATCATTTTTGAAAATTTGCTTATAACTTATTTACTGGACTGGCTTATTTAAATGTTATATTAACAATCATACTTTTTCACTCACTTTAAGTTATATATTAATTACGGTAAAAATGCATTATTAACATGATTGATTTCTCACTATAAAATAAAAAAACTGCCTACAAATCCATTACAATGGCGTAGACAGTCTAAACTTAAATTAGTTATTATTTGATTTAAGACCAAATTTTTTGTTGAAGCGTTCCACACGACCATCCGCAGCAGCGAATTTTTGACGTCCAGTATAGAATGGATGTGAATCAGAAGAAATATCTAAACGAATAACTGGGTATTCATTTCCATCTTCCCACTCCATTGTTTCTGAAGATGTTTTAGTAGAACCACTTAAAAATTTAAAATCTGTAGTAGTATCTAAAAAGATAACTTTATGATACTCAGGATGAATTCCTTGTTTCATTGTTTTCAGCTCCTTTGCCCTGAACCATCTGGAACAGAGTTATTTGTGAGTTTTTTACCCAATACTGTGTAATTATAATAGTATTTAATGTAAAACGCAACCCTTTGTAACATTAAATAATAGGTTTACCTGTTTTCGTACTTTCTTCAGCTGATTTTTGTAATTGTTCAAAGAAATCTTTATTATTTTTTGAACGTTTTAACTTACGAATAAATCTTTCTGTAAAATCAGTAGAATCAGTAAATAGATTTCGAAGTTGCCATAATGTATCTAGTTCTGCTTTGCTAATTAATAATTCTTCTTTACGAGTTGAGCTTCTACCAATATCAATGGCAGGGAAAATACGACGTTCAGATAATTTACGGTCTAGATGTAATTCCATATTTCCAGTTCCTTTGAACTCTTCATAAATCATATCGTCCATTCGTGAACCTGTATCTACTAGTGCTGTAGCTAAAATAGTTAAACTACCACCCGCTTCGATATTTCTAGCTGCACCAAAAAAGGCTTTAGGTTTGTGTAGTGAAGCTGGATCAAGACCACCAGATAAAGTACGACCACTTGGAGGAATAACTAAGTTATAAGCTCTAGCTAAACGTGTGATAGAATCCATTAAAATAATAACATCTTCACCAATTTCTACTAGACGCTTTGCTCTTTCTAATAATAGCTCTGCAACTTTAACATGATGTTGAGGTGGTTCATCAAACGTTGAATGTACAACTTCTGCAGATTCTACAGAACGTTCAATATCTGTAACCTCTTCGGGTCTTTCACCTACTAATAAAACAAATAATTTAGCATCTGGTTTATTTGTAATAATTGCGTTAGCTATTTCTTTTAGTAAGGATGTTTTACCAGCTTTTGGTGGCGCTACAATAAGACCACGTTGACCTAAACCAATAGGCGTAACTAAATCCATAATTCGTGTGGAATAATTCTTAGGTTCTGTTTCTAGTAAAATTCTTTCATCTGGATACAAAGGCGTCAACGCTTGGAAGTGAGGACGTTTTTTTACTTCTTCAGCATTATGATCGTTTACAAAGTCGACCTGTAACAAACCATAATATTTTTCATTATCTTTTGGCTTACGGACTTTTCCTGTTACTTTATCGCCTCTTTTTATTTCAAATCGACGAATTTGACTTGCTGAAATGTAGATGTCTTTTTCACCCTTAGAATAGTTTACAGTTCTTAAGAAACCATAACCATCGGGTTGGATATCATCTAAAATACCCTCCATATAATAATTGCCATCTTTCTCCATTTGAGCTTCCATGATAGCTAGTACAAGTTCTTTCTTATTTAATTTGCTGTAATTAGTTAATTTTAAAGATTTCGCTTTTTGAGTGAGTTCTTTTGTAGTGTTGTTCTTGTATAGTTCGTGGAAAGATTCATATTGAGGAGATGTTCGTTCTCTTTCAGGCATAGACTTGCACCCATTTCCTTATTTTTTGTGGTAAAAAGATGATGATAGAACAGTGAACGAAAATGATTTCAAAGTTTTTCGTTAATGTAATTCATTACCTTCTAAATACTAGAATAACTATAGCAAATTTTTAATTTAAATACAAAATGATTTTTTGAAAAGTTAATATAAAAATGCCAATGCACAAATATTCTTCAATATTGTACATTGGCGTAATTGATATTAAACTTTTTTCAGATTAAACTTTATTTATTTATAATAACCTGCGATTGATTTAACTTCTAAGAATTCTTCGATACCATAGTCGCCCCATTCACGACCTAATCCAGATTGTTTATAACCACCGAATGGTAGATCTGGTTTACGACCTGCTTCGTTAATTTCCACTGTACCAGCTTCAATTGAACGAGCCACTTTGTGTAATGTGTCTTTGTCGTTACCAATAACATATCCAGCTAAACCATATTTAGTATCATTTGCAATTTCAATAGCTTCGTCTAAATCGTTATAAGTGATAACTGACATTACTGGTCCAAAGATTTCTTCTTGAGCTATAGTCATATTATTATCTACATTGATGAAAATAGTTGGACGTGCGAAATATCCTTTTTCTAATCCTTCTGGTTTACCAGGACCACCATAGAATAATTCAGCACCTTCTTCAATACCTTTATCAATATATGATTGAACTTGATCAAATTGTTTTTTACTAATAATAGGACCAACTTGAGTACCTTCTTCTCTAGGGTTACCTACTTTAACAGAACTGAATTGTTCTTTAACCGCTTTTAAGAAGTCTTCTTTAATACTATTAGGTACTAAAACACGTGTACCTGCAGTACAAACTTGTCCTGTATTATTAACAACTTTACCAGTAGTTGCTTTAGCTGCGGCTTCAATATCTACATCGTCTAATACGATATATGGTGATTTACCACCAAGTTCTAGTGATACTTTTTTGAAGTCTTTAGCTGCTTTTTCCATAATTTTTGAACCTGTAGGACCAGAACCAGTAAATGACATCATTCTTACTTTTGGATGTTCACTAAGTGGATTACCTACACCTTCACCATCACCATTTACTAAGTTAAATACGCCTTTTGGCATACCTACTTTATCGAAAATTTCAGCTAAAATTACGGCTGCGAATGGTGTTTCTTCAGATGGTTTCAACACTACTGGACTACCTGCTGCAAAAGCTGCAGCTAGTTTAAGTGATGTTTGGTTTGTAGGGAAGTTCCAAGGTGTTACTAATCCTGACACACCAATCGCTTCTTTAACAACTAAATCATCACCACGACGTTCTTCAAATTCGAAATTATCTAAAGCGTCTCTTGCTGCTGTAAAATGGTTAAGACCCATTTGGTAGTGTACATTTTCAGAAACTGATAATGGTGCACCTAATTCATCAGTAATCGCTTGAATGATATCTTCTTTTCTATTTTCATATTCTTTAACGATTTTATCTAATAAATCTCTTCTATATTCAACCGTACTATGACGGAAATCTAAATATACATTATCAGCTGCTTCTACAGCTTTGTTAACATCTTCTTCATTACCTTTGGCTACTGAGCCAATAACTTCTTCAGTTGCAGGGTTAATTACATCTATTGTTTCACCGCTAGTACTATCAACCCATTCACCATTTATATATTGTTTAGTGAATTGTCTCATCAAACTTCACTCCTTAGAATTGTTATACAACTATTCTAACCACTTTTATTAAAAGTTAAACATATCTGCTCATCATATTAAATTGAACTTGATTTGTTTTGTTTTCACTTTTTTTAAAATTAAGTAACAAAAAAAGAGATAGAGACATAAAAGTTCAACACTTCAGACAAACAATCAATGCTTTCCGAAGCAGGATTTTTAACAAACACTTAATAATGTTGTTCTAATCCTAAACGTTTATGTCCCAATCTCTTTCAAAAATCAATCACACCATCAAATACTATATGCAATTAAGTATTTTAATGGTTTAGAAACTATACGTAGTACAATTTATAAGTACTATTTAACAGTTTCAGGTTCTGGTTCAAGATTTATATTATTTTGAGCCCATTCTTCAATTGGTTTTAAAGATGCGGCTAATGAACGTCCTTTATCAGTTAGTTCATAAATAATAGTAACCGGACTAGTAGAAATTATTCTTTTTTCTACTAAACCCCAATCTCCTAATTCAGTCAATTTTATACTTAGTGCACGAGGCGTGATTGTTTTTAAGTCTCTTTTCAAATCGGAAAAATGTGCAGATTGATCTTCACATCTTGATAAATAATTAATAATCAAGCCATTCCAACTGCGTCCTAAAATTTTAAAAGTTTCTTCTAAATAAGGACAAACTTCCATGATACTCACCTCTCACTCTAATATCTTAATACTAATGCACTTAAATAAGTGCTTATAATTTTAAGTATATTAATTATACCACATTTTTTAAATAGTTTCAGTCCAAATATCTGCACCTAATTGTTTTAAATGCTCAACGATTTGTGTATAGCCACGATAAATATGTTTCACATTATAAATAGTCGTTACACCTTCGGCAATTAAACCTGCTACTATTAAGCAAGCCCCTGCTCTTAGGTCACTTGCATATACTTCTGCTCCTTTAAGTTTTGAAGGTTTAATCGTCGCAGTACCATTATCTTTATTAATGTCCGCTCCCATATGTTGTAACTCCTCAACATGCTTAAATCTCTCAGGATAAATCGTATCAGTTACAAAAGATGGCCCTTTAGTCATAAATAATAAAGGTGTGATGGGTTGTTGTAAATCCGTTGCAAAACCAGGATATACTAATGTTTTAATATCAACGCTTTGGTAAGGTTCATTCTTTCTGATAATAACCTTTTCGTCGTTCAACTCAATATCGACACCCATTTCCTTTAATTTAGAAGTTAAAGCTTCTACGTGTCTTGGAACTATATTATTGATGACTACTTCTTCACCAGCAGCTGCTGCCATACACATATATGAGCCTGCTTCTATACGGTCAGGAATCACTTGATATTCAGTACCATGTAATGTATCAACACCAGTTATTTTAATTGTTGTTGTACCTGCTCCTTTAATTTGTGCTCCCATACTAATCAAGAAGTTAGCTACATCCACTACTTCTGGTTCTTTTGCTGCATTTTCTATAACCGTTTGCCCCTCTGCATGTACTGCAGCTAGCATAATATTAATAGTGGCACCAACACTTACCATATCTAAAAAGATATTTGCACCTTTTAATTGTTTAGCTTCAATTTTCATTGATGTATTACTTGATTCATCTATTTCAGCACCTAAAGCTTTAAATCCTTTTATATGCTGATCAATTGGACGGGGACCTAAAGGACATCCACCCGGAAGACCAATAACGCATTTTTTAAAATGGCCGAGCATCGCACCCATCATATAATATGAAGCTCTTAAAGATTCAACTTTGTTATTTGGAAGTGGCGCGTTTTCTATTTCAGTGGTATCAATATCTAATTTTTTACCATTTAATTTAGTTTTAATATTTAAATCTTCTAGCAAGCTTACAAGTGTTTCTACATCAGAGATTTGTGGTAATCCATCTAAATTTACTTGCCCTTGAGCTAATAAAGTAGCCGGAATAATTGCTACTGCACTATTTTTCGCACCACTTATCTCTACTTCACCATTAAGCTTCTTTCCACCTCTAATTTTGATTACTTCTTGAGCCATATTTTTATCTCCTTTGTTTCTATCGTTTATTAAAATTTCACATTATTTGCATTATAAAATAGTTTTACTTTATTTGTAAAATAGTTCATAAATATTAAAACATCATAGCCATTTTATTCAATATACACCAATAAATATGATTAAAATGTTATTTACTTTTACCTCATGCGATTTATTTGTTTTTATTTAAAAATGACGTTTGCCTTATAAAATACGTAATAATTATAGCATAAAAAACAAGCCATTAAACCTAAGTTTAATGGCTTGTTCATTGATATTAATTATTTAGCACGGTTTGAAGTACCGAATTCTTTAATTTTACCTTTAACTGTTGCTTTAATAGCTTCACGAGCAGGTCCTAAATATTTACGTGGATCGTAAACTTCAGAATCATTGTTTAATACATCGCGAACAGCTTTTGCTGAAGCAATTTGGTTTTCAGTGTTTACGTTAATTTTAGCTGTACCGTAAGGAATTGCTTTTTGAATGTCTTTAGTTGGGATACCAGTACCACCATGTAATACTAATGGTAATCCAGTTGATGCACCAATTTCTTCCATTTCTTTGAATCCTAATTTAGGTTCGCCTTTATATGGACCGTGAACTGAACCTAAAGCAGGTGCTAAAGTATCAATTCCAGTTTTTTCAACTAGTTCTTGACATTCTTTAGGGTCTGCGTAGATAACACCGTCAGCTACTACATCGTCTTCTTGTCCTCCAACAGTACCTAATTCAGCTTCTACTGATACGCCTCTTTCGTGAGCATATTCAACCACTTTAGAAGTGATTTCGATATTTTCTTCGAATGCACTATGTGAAGCGTCAATCATAACTGAAGTGAATCCAGCGTCGATAGCTTCTTTACATTTTTCAAAGCTTGAACCGTGGTCTAAATGGATTGCAACTGGTACTGTGATGTTTAAGTCATGCATTAATCCTTCTACCATTTTAACTACAGTGTAGAATCCGCTCATGTAACGAGCAGCACCTTCAGATACACCTAAAATAACTGGTGCATTTTCTTCTTGTGAAGCTTCTAAAATTGCTTGAGTGAATTCTAGGTTATTTAAGTTGTATTGACCAACTGCATAACCATTTTCTTTTGCATCGATTAACATTTCTTTCATTGAAACTAAAGGCATTATAGTTCCTCCTTGAGTGCTTATGCACGTATTTTTCAAACTCATTATAACAAACTTAATCCTTAATTGCATTCGAATAGATGATTTAAAATTTACAATTTTCACAATCCTTACTACATCTCATTTTGCAAACGTATACAATTAAAATTATTTTTAATCATTGCATTCAATGAGACGTTTATTTAAAATATTTTAATGAATAGAATGGAGGTTAATTATGTCAAAAATACTCAATACACAATTAATTGGCATCTTCGATAGGATCGAAAAACAGTCTTTAGATATACAAATGGGAGCTCAATGCTTAGTCCAAGCTATTGGTGGCGAAGGTCATGTATATATTAAAGGATATGAAGATTTAAAATTTTACGAAGACTTTATATTGAATAGTAATGAAAAATTAAAATCCAGTCGTGCATTAGCAGATTTAAAAAATATGAATGATTTAGATACGACTGATAGAGTATTTTTATTTTCTCCTACATACAACGATGACGTTGAAAAAGATGTTCAACAATTAATTGATTTAGATGTTGATTTCGTTCTTATATGTAATCGCCCAAAAAGCGATGACTTTCCAGAGCATTTAATGCATTTCATCAATTTATCTACCCCAAGACCTATCGTTTACACTGAAGACTACGATAAAATTGTTCAACCTCACCCTATCGCGTTTAACTACATTTATTACGACATTTATACACAAATGATCGAAATGACACGTGATTTAGAATTATAAAATATTTATCAAAAAAACGCTGAACATAAAATTCTTCGACAAGTGAAAAAAGGTAATTTCTATTGAAATAATATAGAAATTACTTTTTTAGTATTTTAAATGTAAAGTTACTTATAAATACGTAGTATTTATGGCAAGACTCCTGAGGGAACAGTACTAGTTGAAGACCTTACAAATTCTCACAGATTTATCTGTGTAGTATTTCTGGCTGAAACTGTACCCTCGGAATGCGAAGCCATACAATACGAAGTATTGGGTATAAAGAAAGCACTAAGATGATTAAAATAAATCATCTTAGTGCTTTTATTTTGAGATTTATGTCCTGGCGTGTTTTTCGTATTATTTTTGTTGATGTTTTAATGATGCTTCAACAAAAGCTTTAAATATTGGTTGAGGTCTGTTAGGTCTTGATAAGAATTCTGGATGGAATTGACAAGCAATAAAGAAATCTTTTTCAGGAATTTCTACCATTTCTATTAATCTACCATCTGGACTAGTACCTGAGAATACCATGCCATTAGCTTCTAATTGTTCTCTATAATTATTGTTAAATTCGTATCTATGACGATGTCTTTCTTCAATATTATTTTCATTGTAAATAGAATGTGCTAACGTACCATCTTTAATTGCACATGGATATAAACCTAATCTTAATGTGCCACCTAAATCTTCAATATCTTTTTGTTCTGGTAATAAATCGATGATTGGATGTGGTGTACTTGGATCTAACTCTGCTGAATGTGCACCTTCTAAACCTAATACATTACGTGCAAATTCTACTGTAGCTAACTGCATACCTAAACAAATACCAAAATAAGGAACATTGTTTTCACGTGCATATTTAATAGCTGAAATTTTACCTTCACTTGCACGGAAACCAAATCCACCTGGTACTAAGATACCGTCTACATCTGATAAATAACTCTCAACATTATCATCTGTTACAAGACTTGAATCAATCCATTTAACAACGACATCTTTTTTGAAAGGATAGCCTGCATGTTTAAGTGATTCAACGACTGATAAATAAGCATCTTGCAAGCTTACGTATTTACCTACTAAACCGATAGTAATTTTACCATCTAAGCTATTTACAGTATCAAGTAAATGCTGCCATTCATCTAATTGAGTTTCATATTTAGCATTTAATTGTAAACGTTTGATGACAATGTCATCCATATCTTGTTTACTCAATTGTAACGGGATTTCATAAAGTGAGTCTGCATCACGACACTCAATAACGCTTTCTTTATTAATATCACAGAATAATGCAATTTTATCTTTTAAATCTTGAGTCATTTCATATTCTGAACGAACTACAATTAAGTCTGGTTGAATACCTAAACCACGCAATTCTTTAACACTATGTTGTGTTGGTTTTGTTTTCATTTCACCGGCAGCTTTAATATATGGTAATAATGTACAATGTACATACATTACATTTTCTCTACCTAAGTCGCTTCTAATTTGACGAATTGCTTCTAAAAATGGAAGAGACTCAATATCACCTGTTGTACCACCAATTTCAGTGATAACTACATCTGCATTTGTACTTTCTCCAGCTAATAATAAACGTTCTTTAATTTCATTTGTAATGTGTGGAATAACTTGCACTGTTCCACCTAAATAATCACCGCGACGTTCTTTTTTCAGCACGTGAGAATATACTTTACCAGCAGTTACGTTTGAATATTTATTTAAATTAATATCAATAAAACGTTCATAGTGACCTAAGTCTAAATCTGTTTCAGCACCGTCATCTGTAACGAATACTTCACCATGTTGATATGGACTCATAGTACCTGGATCAACGTTTAAGTATGGATCAAATTTTTGAATCGTAACTTCAAGACCTCTATCTTTTAATAATCTACCTAATGATGCAGCAGTAATTCCTTTACCTAAAGACGAAACTACGCCACCTGTTACAAATATAAACTTTGTCATAATTTGACCTCCTGAATTTTTAATAAAGCATTTAAATTAAGTATGTATTTAGTTTATGAGGAACGATGTATACGTGCGATTTACTTTGATTCGTTTTATATCATAGTCTATTTAATCATTCGTTTTAAATAATACTTATTCTACAATATTAATTACCTCATTGGAATCTTGTTTAATTAAAAATAAAAAAAGCTCCCTCTCACATATCAGTAAGGGGAGCGTATTACATTTATACACGTGTCCTATTTAAAGGAGCCCAAATAAAATTCTATCATTTTTAGGATAAAAGTCAATTAGAAATTTAACTTTGATATTCTTCGTCATCTTCCTCATCGTCGAAGTCATCTTCGTCTTCATCTTCTTCGTCAATGACAATATCATTTTCATTAATATCATCTTCAACTTGTTCATCTTCAGGATCATTTAATGTTTCTTGATCATCTGTGACTGCTGGAATATCATCATCGTCATCCGCTTCATCTTCACCTAATAATTTAAGGTTTTTATCTTCTTCGTCATCATCATCAAGAATATCAAATTTTTGAATCGTTGGCGCGATTTTTTCTTCAATATCATCTACTGAGTACCAATCACGAATACCCCATTGGTTTTCACCAACATTTAAAAATCGACCATCTGTATTTAAATCAGTATAGAATTGTACTACACGATTCTCGATTTCATCGTATTCATAATTACCTAATTCTCTAAATTTATCGATAATATCGTATAAATTCATTGTGTCGCCTTTTTCATTTAAAAGCGTATAAGCCATATCAATAAATGATTTCTCATCTACCATTTCTTTTGTATAATCTTTAATTTTCATTATAAAATACTTCCTTTCAAAGGATTTTTATCTTAAATAAGTTGGTCAAATTTCATTAATTAATAGTAACAAAAATAAATTATAAATGACAATCGGTGTTTACGCAATCTCTGTTAATAATTTATATACTTTTCAAATAAAATATAATCTTCTGCTTGTTCTACTTCTACAAAATTACTATTAATACATAATGGACTTAATTCGTTATTTTCTCCATATAGTGTAATGGATAATACTTTAATATTATCAAAATGTTTACGTATATAGGTTGGTAATTGTCTTAACGCGCTTTCAGCAATACCTTCATTCCGATGTGTTTTATTTACTTCAATGCCTGAAATACGCATACGGTCTTCAACTTGTTCAATACCTATGAAACCAACTTTTTCATCATCTTTAAGTAAGTTGATTAAATGAATATTCGCCTCTTCTGAAGACTCATTTTCTTCTAGTTTCAAAGAGGATACATGTTTAGAATCCAAGTCCAAATAATATAATCGTTCTTTTCCAATTGGCCCTTCCTCTTTAGTAGCTGCATGCATAAAACCTGCACGTTCATATACATTCCAAGCAGATTGATTTTCAGCATCGACAACTAAATATAAGTGGTTAAAATCTGGGAATAGTGTTTGGACATACTGAGGTAGATACATCATCATTTTAGTACCGTATCCATGCCCTTGATATCGCTCATTTACTGATAATGATCGTACATAGACGACATTTTCTGGCGTATCATAGCCTTCATGTTGATAATATTGATGTAAAACAAAGAAACCGACAACTTCCCCTTCGCTATTTTTAGCTATATTAGCAACTCGGTCTTCATCATTAAGTGCCTCTTCTAATACTGATTTAGGCAAGGAAGAATATATTTGTTGTCTTTCACTCAATTCAAAATTTAATATATCTTCACGGTATCGCTCTTCAAAAACTTGAATTGTAATATCTTCAAATTGCTTTTTTGTAGTCATAAGTCAATCCCCTATTCATTTAATACTCACTTATTATATATTACTTTACCCTATTGTAATACTATTTCTCATATTAATCGAAATTACTTACACTTAAATTATCATTTTAAATATAACTGTCTTAATTAAACAATTCATTTAATAGGCCTAACTTCAACTTAATAAATAATGCAATACGTTTGATAAATTTGTATTTTAAGTTGAATATGAAATAAACTCTTGTATTTCGTTTAATTTATTATACTATTATGGGTGATGCATTTTTGATTTGAGGTGGGAGTAATATGAAAATAGGAATCGATGCTGGTGGAACGTTAATCAAAATCGTTCAAGAATCTGAACACCAACGTGAATATCACACTGAATTAACTGTCAATATTGATAAAGTAATAAAATGGTTAAATGAAATCGATTTTGAAAGTTTAAGCTTAACTGGAGGTCAAGCAAGTATTATTGCAGAACACATCTCCAAACCAACACAAATATATGTTGAGTTTGATGCTGCTTCAAAAGGGCTTGGAATTCTACTAAATGAACAAGGACATGACATCAATCAATATATTTTTGCTAATGTTGGAACAGGTACGTCTCTTCATTATTATGACGGTGAGCAACAACAACGCGTAGGCGGTATCGGTACTGGTGGCGGAATGATACAAGGTTTAGGTTATTTATTAAGCCAAGTAACAGATTATAAACAATTAACAGATTTAGCTCAAAATGGTGACAGGGATTCAATAGACTTGAAAGTAAAACATATCTATAAAGATTGTGAACCCCCTATTCCTGGCGACTTAACTGCAGCTAATTTTGGAAATGTCTTACATCATGTGAATGAAGATTTTTCAATTGAAAATAAACTCGCTTCTGTAGTTGGTGTTGTTGGCGAAGTGATTACCACAATGGCAATTACTGTTGCTCGAGAACATCAAACAGAAAATGTAGTTTACATAGGATCTTCATTTAATAACAACCCATTATTACGTAAAGTCATAGAAGATTATACTGTATTGAGAGGATTTAAACCTTATTATATTGAGCATGGTGCGTTCTCTGGAGCTATAGGTGCTTTACATTTAACATTAGATCATTAACTCATAAAAGGAGTGAATTGAAACTTATTTATTTCAATTCACTCCTTTTTATCTTAGCAAATATACTATTCAATTAGGTTGTCATTTCATTTGATAGTTTTTGTGCGGATACCACTGTACCAATCACACCAGGTTTTAAATCTATGCCTACCGCTTTGTCATCATCGCGTAATTTATCAAGCCAGTCGTCAAATACACTTGTCTCAATCTCAATTAAATCGCATTCTTCAAAATCTTCTTCTTTTACTTTTTGCGCTCTTTTCTTCAAGCTCCATACAGGCATAATTTGAGGTTTATTTTCTCTATCATCTTCAATTAAGATAAAATTCTTTTCACTTTTATTTGTCAGACCATAAACATGGTCATATTTAGCAACATCTTTAACAAATTCTTTAATTCTAATTTTATCAAGTTCAGACATTAACTCTCTCGAAATTTCATAAATATTGACTAGTTTTCCACTCTGTTCATTAGTTATATCTATGAGTACTTTATCTGTTTCATCAAATAATTCATCTAAATCATATGCGACAAAACGGTCTAAATCTATTTTCACTATCTTATCATAACTAATGTCATTATCATTTAAATATTGTTTCGCCGTTTCATCATCAGTCCAAACAGTTACATATAATTGTTCATTTTTCGTTAAACGTACTATTTTTTTATTTTTAGAAGCAAAATATAAATGTTCATTAATTAACATTTCTTTGAAAAATGGTTCTTCTTTGTAAGACATTTTACACCCTCGATTCATATATTATATTTTATCACTTAATAAAAATATTAAATGACTCATTTTCGTTAGTCAACAGAGCGATGATGCTATACCGTACTTATTCATTGATTGGATTAATCATTTATAC
>NZ_RXWW01000037.1 GCF_003970495.1 Staphylococcus pasteuri | reverse complement strand
CTTAGTGATCCGGTGGTTCCGCATGGAAGGGCCATCGCTCAACGGATAAAAGCTACCCCGGGGATAACAGGCTTATCTCCCCCAAGAGTTCACATCGACGGGGAGGTTTGGCACCTCGATGTCGGCTCATCGCATCCTGGGGCTGTAGTCGGTCCCAAGGGTTGGGCTGTTCGCCCATTAAAGCGGTACGCGAGCTGGGTTCAGAACGTCGTGAGACAGTTCGGTCCCTATCCGTCGTGGGCGTAGGAAATTTGAGAGGAGCTGTCCTTAGTACGAGAGGACCGGGATGGACATACCTCTGGTGTACCAGTTGTCGTGCCAACGGCATAGCTGGGTAGCTATGTATGGACGGGATAAGTGCTGAAAGCATCTAAGCATGAAGCCCCCCTCAAGATGAGATTTCCCAACTTCGGTTATAAGATCCCTCAAAGATGATGAGGTTAATAGGTTCGAGGTGGAAGCGTGGTGACACGTGGAGCTGACGAATACTAATCGATCGAAGACTTAATCAATTTTATGTTTTGCGACGCAAAATCATTTTACTTACTATCTAGTTTTGAATGTATAATACATTCCATTTGTCTGGTGACAATGGCAAGGAGGTCACACCTGTTCCCATGCCGAACACAGAAGTTAAGCTCCTTAGCGCCGATGGTAG
>NZ_RXWW01000036.1 GCF_003970495.1 Staphylococcus pasteuri | reverse complement strand
TAGATATGTAGATAAAGGCATGAGTATCATAAATAAAATTATATTAATTATATAATGATCAAACATTCCTATAAATATTATTAAAACCAAAATTATATTAAAAAAATTTAATAAACCATGTAAAAACTTTTCAGTTTTTCTAGCTTCGCTATTTAATTTCTCTGGATAATTATGTGAAGAATGGATAGCAAAGGTCACTGCATCTTTTATACCATTGCCAAAAATCACGGTGATGAGAGATATTAATGCTGAATATTCTATATTAATTTTAGTATGATTATTATCATTACTTAGTATATTATTATCATGAAGTATACTAGCTGAAAATATAATTGTCCCATAACCTAATGAAATAATGACCCAAGTAAAAAACTTAATTACTTTTGTTGGAGGTAAGTTGTTGTATTTATAAGCGAGGTTTTTATATTGACTGCATAGAAACAATTTTTTAATTTTTAATTTTTTCACTTTTAAACTCCCATATACTTATATTCTTTAACTTTTGTATCTATATTATATGTATTCCCTTTAGATTTCGCTTATTTTGTATTTTCACATCTAAATATAAGCCAATAAATCAATTTTTATTCATTATGAACCAATTTAAATTTATTATTTTTTCTATGGTCTCTATTACTACTGGGTTAATCTCAACCAACTCCGCTAATTGTAAATTTTACTTTTAACACTACCAAGATTTAATGTCATAGTATTTAAGAAACTATGAAAGACTAATAAGATTATCCAAAAAATAAAAATTATGTAATTTAATTCATGTTGTATAAACAACATATCTATGCCTACTAATAAATTGAAGGTTAAAACCAAGAACAATACCAGTATCGTAGCTATATGTTTCAATGATGGTTTTATTCTTAATTTACACTTAGAAGTTGACGAATCAGAAAAGTGAATTTTGATTTTTCTGTTTAATCTATAATGTAATAAAAAAATAGATAATAAGATGATTAAAAATAATATAATTGCAGTAATCAAATTAATAGGAAGCGTTGCTATTCTAATTAGTGGTCTCAATAGAACTGGAATAAGTACTGAAAACCCTATAACTAAAGGTAACTGTTTATTTTTTATAGTTTTTGTACTATTATCTTCAGTAAGTTTATTATATTCATCTATACTTATTTTATAAGCATTTAAAGGTAACCAATTTATCATTGGAATAATATAAGAGATATAACTTTGTTGTAAATCTATTAAATATATTTGCCGATCAACTGTAAAAAATTTATATCTATTATTATTAGGCAAGAAATCTATATGGCCTTTCACTATTACCAACTCCATTCTAATTATAAAATATTTTATCAATTATAATGTATAATTTATAGATATATTGCTGTTTTTTACAAAAATTCAAATATTATAACTTTTTGTGCCTTCTTGATATGTAACGTTGTAAGATTTTATAAAGTAGGGGTAGGTGGAATACAATATGACAAAGCCAATCGTACATTTATTTAAGTTGGGTATTGAAGAATCAAATAAACATATTTTTCATCATGCAGGTGTTCACAATTTAACTACATCTTATAAAAATGAAGTAGGTACATTAGCAATGTATAGTAGTTATTTAAAAGGTAATCCAGGAGAGTTTATTATTCTAGAAGTTTATGAGGACACAGAAGCTTATCAAACTCACGTTAATTCAAATCAATATAAGTATTTTATTGACCATGTGGGAAAGCATTTAACTAAACAAGTTAAATATGAAGTTGAACCACTATTTTTAAAAGAAAAAATGTCTTCTCAACAGTGTGTTGAACCAAATCAATATCTTTTAAAATTTGCTCAAATAGACATTGAGGAAGATCAACAGAATACATTTGAAGACAGTGTGTTAACGAATATGGAAGCATCAATGAACAAAGAAGAAGATGTATTAGCAATGTATGCATTGAGAGATGTTAATCAACATAATAAATACTATTTTTATGAAGTTTATCAGAATGAACAGGCATATGAAGCACATTGTGAAACTACACATTTTAAAAACTATATCCAACAAACTAAAGATATTCTTAATGATAAGAAACTATATAACTTAGAAAATGATGTTTTTGTTACTCAAGGTAAACTTTAATTTGAGTGATATTATGGGTGTAACTAAAAGATATATAATAGATAATTAATTTGTGTATATAAACACTTAAAATGAATTGATACTAGTGATATAATACTATTAACAAGAACTTCGTGTATTATATGCACCAATCCCTTTACTATTACTGATAGTGAGGGGATTTTTTAGATGTTTTCTAAAACAGTATAATTTATATGACATCAATAATAGAAGAAGTTGATACTATCCTTTTTTCAGACTAATAGTTAGGCTAAATTCCTTTTGTATAAGTTCAGGATTTGTGGTAATATCATCATGCATAAAAATACGAGATACTAATAGATAAGAAGGTTTAAATATATTATGAAGGAAAATTTTTGGAGTGAATTGCCACGTCCGTTTTTCATTTTAGCTCCTATGGAAGATGTGACGGATATTGTCTTTCGTCATGTCGTGAGTGAAGCAGCTAGACCGGATGTGTTTTTCACTGAGTTTACAAATACAGAGAGTTTTTGTCATCCAGAAGGTGTACACAGTGTTCGTGGACGTTTAACATTTAGTGAAGATGAACAGCCGATGGTTGCGCATATTTGGGGCGATAAACCCGAGCAATTCCGTGAAACGAGCGTCCGTTTAGCAGAGATGGGCTTTAAAGGCATTGATTTAAATATGGGTTGCCCTGTAGCGAACGTTGCTAAAAAAGGTAAAGGATCTGGCTTAATTTTACGACCTGAAGTTGCGGCTGAAATTATTCAAGCGACTAAAGAAGGCGGATTACCTGTAAGTGTTAAAACGAGATTAGGTTACTATGAAATTGACGAATGGAGAGATTGGTTGAGACACGTTTTCGAACAAGATATCGCAAATCTTTCTATTCATCTTCGTACACGTAAAGAAATGAGTAAAGTCGACGCACACTGGGAACTCATCGAAGCCATTAAACAATTGCGAGATGAAATTGCGCCAAATACACTATTAACAATTAATGGTGACATTCCAGATAGACAAACAGGTCTTGAACTTGCTGAAAAATATGGCGTTGATGGTGTCATGATTGGTAGAGGTATTTTCCACAATCCATTTGCCTTTGAAAAAGAACCACGTGAACATACGAGTAAAGAATTATTAGGATTGTTAAGACTACATTTATCATTATTCCAAAAATATGATAAAGACGAAGCCAAACAATTCAAAAGCTTACGCAGATTCTTCAAAATATACGTGAGAGGAATTAAAGGTGCTAGTCAATTGAGACACCAATTGATGGAGACAAAATCGATAGCCGAAGCACGTGAACTGCTTGATGAATTTGAATCTAATATAGAAGAAGACATAGAAATTTAAGACGTGAGACTATTGGAAAAGAGCTTTTCGTCATTATAATATTAAATACATCAAACACCCCTGTTAACCATATGGCTAGCAGGGGTGTTTTTGGATATTTATCGTATTTTTAATCGCTTTTTATTTATAAGATAAACAGTTAAACATTTTCAAGTTTCAAAAACATATGTCGAATTCAAACTTTTATAAGTGGATATAATTGTAAGATTTAGCTTGGCTAGCTGAAATCGTACGTGTATCTGTTACATAAGGTCCGCCTGAATAGTTCATTTCTGAAACAGTTACAGATCCATCACTACCGACACTTTCTACATAAGCCACGTGACCATAAGTACCTTCAGATGTTTGTAGGATAGAACCTTTTTCAGGACTATTGTCTACAGTATAACCAGAAGATTGTGCTGCACTTGCCCAGTTGTTCGCATTGCCCCATGTACTAGGGATTTTTCCACCAGTTCTATCATAAACATACCAAGTACATTGTCCAGCAGTGTATAAGTTACCAGATGTAGATGATGTTGTTTGTTTTGAAGTTGATGTAGTTGTAGATGAACTACTTGATGATGAGCTAGAGCTGCTTGAACTTGATGACGAACTATTACTTACTGATGTTGAAGTTGATGCGTTGTTATTATGATTGAATGATTGTTGTTTAAACTGAGGTTGTTTATAACCGCTAGATTGATGATTATATTGCGGATGCCATTGACCATTCATTTGATTATAATTTTGATGATTTTGTTGATTAAATTGTCCATTAAACCCTCTAGGTCCTTGTTGATTAAATTGACCTTGTTGTTGAGGTGCTTGATGGTGATTATATTCTGCAGCGTCTGCATGATTAGCATTTATTCCTATTGCTGCTACACCGATGCCTGCTGTTAGAGTTGAAATTGTAACGATTTTTTTCATAATAAATAAGTCCTCCCAAAAATTTGTGATTCTACCATTGATTGAAGTAGCGATTGGTAGAATACACTGTCAGTTTTATTTATATTTTTTCGTCGCTCCCAACGACAAGGTTTACTCTAACAGAAGAATTTGAGGTTATGGGCGATGTTACGTTTTCGTAATTGAAATTCAACTCAGTTGCACATCTCCGTAACAAAAGACTTTCCAATATTACTTGCTGTAACAAAACGTGAAGTGTAGATGTTTACTATATTAATTTAATATTTTGGCTTTATTGAATGCGCATTAACATTACAGGAAATTGTAATAATTGAGAGAGAGGGATTTATGGTTAAAGTGATTAATATGAGTTCTATTATTTCTCAAAATAAAACAAGCACTCGCATTGAGTGCTTATTAATTTATGTGAATAGAATGAATATGACGAATAGAGTAAGAATGGTGAAAGCAATGACTTTTACTATCATTTGCTTATGAATCCAAGGAAAATATTGAATATGCACTTAAGAAAATACGTGAATATGTAGATGGAATCTAAGGGAAATAGAAGAATTGTCTATTATAAATACAGGATAAAAAATAAAGGTTTGATATCTTATTCGATACATAAAGTATATTTATTTTTTTAAGTGTATTATGTTACTATATAAGCAACAGTAGTGTTAATATTTCTTAGCTAATGATGTAGCTAAATAATTATTAGCACGACTAAAGTCACCTATTTATCGTTACGCTTACGTAGCCAATACGCAAACATAGCAACGATGCAGCCACTTATTGCAGTGGTCTTGATATGATTAAACACTTTATTTATATCATGCACCAACCCCCCCTAACTACGCCTATAGTTAGGGGATTTTTAGTGTGGCTAAAGTCACCTATTTATCGTTGCGTTTACGTTGCCAATGCGTAAACAAAGCAACGATGCAGCCACTTATCATAGTGGCTTGTTCATAGCATATGCTACTTTTCTTAATGGCAACCAAATTATACGTTTCAAATAATAGTTTAGTGAAATAGATAATTAGAGATTGATAATAAAGGAGGCTTTAATTGATGTTTAATAACAAAAAGAATGATAATCGATTTAATGTAGAAAATGTCTCTAAGAACTCAAATGTACGTTGTTATGTATTAACTGATAAAGATACGGGCATTCAATATCTTGCGACATGGGTTAGTACAGGCGGTGGCATTACACCTTTATTAGATGAAAACGGTAATGTATCTAAAGTAGACACAACTTCATTGAAAGATGATTAATATACATATTTATTTTTAAAGGAGGTTTTACCTTGTTACCTATGATCATAGGTGGAATAGTAACTATCCTTATTTTAATAAGTATTAGCAAAGTTTTTAATGGCAATGAAAAGTAAAAGACTACATAAAATGATGTAATTATAAATGCAACGGGTAGAGCGCACTTTAAATAGTACGTTACCCGTTGCATGATTTATATTAGGGAGTGTTTTATCGTTATTTTGGATATGTGTCAACGCTCAAGTACAGAATAGGGGGGGCTCTATACTTACTAGGGCTTTATCGCAAATGCGCGAACTGGGAAACCAGGTGCGTCTTTAGGTTTAGGGCTGATTGCATAAATGACGGCACCACGTGTAGGTAATTGATCTAGGTTAGTTAATAATTCGACTTGGAATGTATCTTTCCCTAAAACATATCGTTCTCCTACAATATCGCCGTTTTTAGCAATATCAACTGAAGCATCAGTATCAAATGTTTCATGGCCAACTGATTTAATATGACGTTCTTCAATTAAGAACTTGAGTGCGTCTAATCCCCAACCAGGTAAATGCTGGTTACCATCTTCATCTTTGTTTTCAAATGCTTCGATATCTGGCCAACGTTTAGACCAATCTGTGCGCAGTGCAACAAATGTACCATCTTCAATTTGACCATTTTCAGCTTCCCACTGTTCTAAATGTTCGCGAGTTACAATAAAATCTGGGTTTTCTGCAACTTCTTTTGAAAAATCTAAGACAATCAATGGTAATACTAATTCTTTTAAATCTAATTCCTCAAGATATCTTTGATTTTCAACAAAATGAATAGGTGCGTCTATGTGTGTACCATATTGGGTTACAATATTCCATCTTTGCACATAGAAACCATGTTCTTTAACTGTAAATAATGTAGATACTTCACCTTTTTCAAAATCACTGAACCTTGGAATATCAGGGTCGAAAGTATGTGTTAAATCGACCCATGTTGATTCTTTCAATTGATTTAATTGATCCCATAAAGGATAGTTTGTCATAAGCATCACCCTTAATTTATTTTATGCTGTTGTAGCATTATTTTCTTCACGTTTCTTTCTTACTGCGTTAACTAGTACAGTTAATGCTTCTTTAACCTCATCTTCTTTACGTGTTTTTAATCCGCAGTCTGGATTTACCCAGAATAATGAGCGATCAATTTGCTGTAAAGAACGATTAATAGCAGTTGTAATTTCATTTTCTGTAGGAATACGAGGACTATGGATATCATATACCCCTAAACCAATACCTAAGTCATAATTAATATCTTCAAAGTCTTTAATCAAATCACCATGACTACGAGATGTTTCAATAGAAATCACGTCTGCATCTAGATCATGGATGGCATGAATGATTTGACCAAATTGAGAATAACACATATGCGTATGAATTTGTGTTTCATCTTTGACGGATGATGTTGCTAATTTAAATGAATGTACGGCATCTTTAAGATATTGTTCATGGTATTCAGAACGAAGCGGTAAACCTTCTCGTAGGGCTGGTTCGTCTACTTGGATTACTTTAATACCATTTTCTTCTAATGCTAATACTTCAGCATCAATAGCTAAGGCGATTTGATCTTGTACTGTTTTGCGTGGGATATCTACACGTTCAAATGACCAGTTTAAAATTGTAACTGGACCAGTAAGCATACCTTTAACCGGCTTATCAGTTAAACTTTGAGCATAAACAGTTTCTTTAACTGTTAATGGCTCAGTCCATTTAACATCACCATAAATAACAGGTGGTTTTACAGCACGTGAACCATATGATTGAACCCAACCAAATTTGGTAACTAAAAATCCTTGTAATTTCTCTCCGAAGAATTCAACCATGTCGTTTCGTTCGAATTCACCATGTACAAGTACATCAAGTCCAATCTCTTCTTGAATTTTGATCCAACGAGCAATTTCATTTTCTAAAAATTCATTATAGGCTTCGTCTGAAATACGATTATTTTTCCAATCAGCACGGAATTTACGAACTTCTCGTGTTTGTGGGAATGAACCGATAGTAGTTGTTGGTAAATCTGGTAAGTTCAATCTTTCGTATTGTGCTTGCTTACGTTGTGAGAATGGTGATTGACGTTGTGTTGGAACACTATCAAAATCATACTCTAAGTTTTTAAATGACTGACTTTGGAATCGTTCATATCGAGATTTAAGTTCATCAAATTTAGTAGTGTCATTGTCGTTAAATACACGACGTAAAGCATCTAATTCATCTAATTTTTCAGTCGCAAAGCTTAAACCTTCAGCGATAGATTCATCTAGCGTTTCGTCATCTAATGAAACAGGGACGTGTAATAATGAAGATGATGGTTGAATAACAATATTTTGTGCATATTGTTGTAATGTTTCAATAAGTGATTTTTTAGATTCGATATCAGCAGCCCAAACGTTTCGGCCATCAATGATACCTGCGTATAAAGTTTTATTCTTATCAAATTCACTAGCTTTAATTTGTTCTAAGTTGAATCCATGATCATGAACGAAGTCTAATCCTAAACCGCCAACTGGTAACGTACTTAAGAATTTAAGATTTACACGTTCAAAATATGTTTGAATAACTAATTTTTCTCCTAAACCTGCTTCTGCAAAATAATCATAAGCTTCTTTAGTAATACTTTCATAACTTTCACTTTCATCTGTAACCAAGACTGGCTCATCAACTTGGATATATTCAGCGCCGGCGTCAACAAGTGATTGTAGTACTTCTTTATATAATGGAAGTAACGTTTTTACTTTTTCTTCAAATGATTGGTGACCACCTTTTGATAATTTTACGAAGGTAATCGGTCCTACAATAACAGGGTGTGCATTAACACTAATTGATTGTGCATATTTAAATCGTTCTAATAATACATTATGATTTACTTTTGGCTCCGCGTTATCCCATTCAGGTACAATGTAGTGATAATTTGTGTTAAACCATTTAATTAAGGCACTTGCGACATGTTCTTTATTACCACGTGCAATATCAAATAACAAGTCATCGTTGACTTCTCTGCCTTGGAAACGTTCCGGAATGATGTTGAATAATAATGATGTATCTAAGATATGGTCGTATAAAGAGAAATCACCTACAGGAATACTGTCTAAATTATAATTTTTTTGTAGTAAAAGGTTCTCTTTGTGTAAGTCAGTTAGTGTTTGATCTAAAGTTGGTTTATCAATTTTTTGAGCCCAATAGCTCTCGATAGCTTTCTTCCATTCTCTTTTTCTACCTAATCTTGGGAATCCTAAGTTTGATGTTTTAATTGTTGTCATAATATTGCCTCCTTATGAGTGGTAATAGATTTTGAATATGCTGCTAGTTCTAATGAATAATCGACCTTTTGAAAAGGTGTGATAATGTACAATCCATTAAAGTATTCATGTACCGTGTCGATAAGTTCCTTAGAAAGTCTAAGGCTAAGTTCTTTTGTTTTTTCTTTATCATCTTTAACTGCTTTGAATTGATTAAGTACATCTTCTGACATTTTTATGCCAGGTACTTCGTTGTGTAAAAATAGAGCATTGTTATAACTTGCGATTGGCATAATACCTATAAAGAAAGGTGTATTTAAGTGTTTCGTAGCTTCATAGACCTGTTTAATCTTTTCTTTACTATATACAGGTTGTGTTATGAAATAGCTCATACCACTTGCTACTTTCTTTTCAAGGCGTTTAACTGCTCCATCAAGTTTTCTTACATTCGGATCAAATGCTCCGGCGATGTTAAAGTTCGTATGTTTCTTCAGCGCATCACCATCTGTGTTAATACCTTGGTTAAAGCGAAGTGCGATTTCAGTTAAACCTTTTGAGTTAACATCATAGACATTAGTTGCTCCTGGTAAATGACCGACTTTGGAAGGGTCACCTGTAATGGCTAAAATTTCATTTACGCCAATTAATGATAGGCCTAACAGATGAGATTGTAAGCCTATTAGATTTCGGTCACGACAAGTAATATGAACTAACGGTTCAATGTTGAATCGTTGTTTGATAATACTTGCAGCAGCAATGTTACTAACACGTACAGTAGCTAATGAATTATCTGCTAGAGTGACGGCATCAATATCGGCATCATCAAGTTTGCCAATATTATTAAAGAATTGTTCAGTGTCTAAATGTTTAGGTGTATCAAGTTCGACTATAACTGTAGGTCCTTGTTTGACCTTTGAAGTCAGAGACTGTTTGAAACTAATATCTTTCTCGCGGTTAACTTTCTTATGAATTGGTATAACGTTTTTATGATTGACCGGTTTTAAATTAGAAACTGATGTTTTAATGTAATTAATATGTTCAGGAGTGGTGCCGCAACAACCACCTATTAATCTCACACCTTCGTGTATTAATTCCTGAGCTATATCACCAAAATATTGAGCGTTATCACTATATTTAAATTCACTATTCTTAATATCTAATAAGCTTGCGTTCGGATAGCAGGAAAGAAAAGCATTATTAGGTAATTCAATATGTGAAAATGAACGTTGCATATGATGTGGACCGTGATGACAATTGAGTCCTACAATATCTGCACCACATTCTACAAGATGTTTTAACGCATCGTTGATAGGTGTTCCATCTACCAAATAATTTGTATTTGAAGCGGTCAATTGCGCTACGATTGGAATGTCATATTTTCTTTTAGTAGAAACGATAATGCCTGTTAATTCTTCTAAATCATAATAAGTTTCGAATAATAGGGCATCTACACCTTCATCTACTAAAGTATCTATTTGATTTTCCGTGTGATATTGAATTGTTGAAAGACTTAATTCATCTTGTTTAACGCCTCTAAAGCCACCCACTGTTCCTAATATGAAAGTGTTATTATTTGCGGCTTTTTTAGCAATTTGGACAGCGGCTTTGTGAATTTCTTTAACTTTATGTTCTAAACCAAAGACTTTTAACTTTTCAAAATTGGCTCCATACGTATTGGTTTGAATAACATCAGCGCCAGCTTCTATATAGGATCGATGGATACGTTCAACCTTTTCAGGATGCGTTAAGTTATAAGCTTCAGGGCAGGTGTCCAAGCCTTCGGAATAAAGAATAGTTCCCATTGCACCGTCAGCTACTAAAACGTTGTTCTGTAATTTCTTCAGGAATTGACTCATTAAATGCCTCCTTTAAAGCGTAGTTGATGTCAGCAATGAGTTCATCCGGATTTTCTAATCCTACGCTTAAGCGGAATAATCCAAATGTAATACCTCTTTCGTTTCTAATATTTTCTGGTATTGCTGCATGTGACATGGTGGCAGGATGAGATAATATCGTCTCAACACCGCCTAAACTTACTGACACGAGTGGGATAGTAAGGGCATCTACAAATGCTTGGGCTTTTGTTTCATCTTTTAACCTAAAGCCAATAACTGCTCCACCGGTCTTAGCTTGTTTGAGATGTATTTTGTTATTTCCTGGGTAATATACTTCGGATATTTCATTTCTTTGACTTAAAAATGTTACTAGTTGTTCTGCATTTGCTACAGACTGTCTGAATCTGACAGGAAATGTTTTAAGATGTTTGGCTAATGTCCAACTATCATATGAAGATAAGGCATTTCCAGTACCATTTTGTATTAAATATAATGCGTCAGCTACATCTTCACGATTAGTGATGACCGCGCCAGCAAGTAGGTCGCTATGTCCACCTAAAAATTTAGTTGCACTATGAATGACAATATCTGCACCTAGTTCTAGAGGGGATTGGCCTAGTGGTGTCATAAATGTATTGTCAACTGCTAGTAATAATTGATGTGTTTTAGCTATTTTTGCAACGGCTCTTATATCTGTCACTTTAAAACAGGGGTTAGATGGTGTTTCTACATAAATTAACTTTGTATTAGGTTGAACAGCTTTTTTAATATTTTCTGATTGCGTAGCGTCTACTGTTGTAAACTCGATATTAAATCGTTTTAAAATATCTTCTGTTAAGCGAAAAGTACCACCATATACATCATTAGGTAATATGACATGGTCACCAGTTTTTAAAGTAAGTAAAACTGCAGATATTGCTGCTATGCCAGAAGCAAAAGCATATCCATATTTTCCATTTTCTAAGTGTGCCAATTTTTCTTCTAAAATTGTTCTGTTTGGGTTACCACTTCTTGCATAGTCATATAACTGATTGCCACCAAGTTGATCTTGATGAAATGTTGATGAATCATAGTAAGGTGGATTTGCTGAAATATAATCTTTTCCGCGTCGTTCATCAAAAATCACTTCAGTATCTATTGATAAATTCATGAAATCACTCCTAATTTTGAATGCGCTAAAGCTTGAATAATATCTGCTTCAATATCGTTATAATCTTCTATTCCGACTGATAATCTAATTAACTGTTCATCGATACCACGTTTATCTTTCTCTACGTCAGGCATGTCAACGTGAGTTTGGGTATAGGGGAATGTAATAAATGTTTCAGTACCGCCTAAGCTTTCAGCAAAGATGCAAATATCTAAATTTTCCAAAAATTTAGGGACGCTAAACGCCTTATTGAGGCGTAAACTTAACATTCCAGTGCGACCACTATATAGTACTTCGTCAATTGCTTCTAATTTCTGGCATTTAGTAGCTAACTTTTTAGCGTTTTCTTGAGAACGATCAATACGAAGATGTAGTGTTTTAAGCCCTCTTTGTAATAAATAGCTATCTAAAGGTGAAAGGGTAGCGCCTATCATATTATGAAATTGTCCCAATTCTTCAGCTAAACTTTCATCTTTAACTGTTACTACACCAGCTAAAACATCATTGTGTCCGCCTATATATTTGGTTGCTGAATGTAAAACAATATCAGCGCCTTCTTCTAATGGTGTTGAGAGATATGGCGTTAAAAACGTATTATCAATGATTGTCAGTAAATGACGTTGTTTACTTAATACGTAGTATGGTGTGACATCAATATCTATCATTTGCGGATTTGAAATAGGTTCAATGAAAAGTGCTTTTGTTTGTGGTGTAATTGCCTTTTCAACTTCTTCATAATTTAGAAAATCAACGTATTTAAACTTCACGCCATATTGTTGTTCATAGAAATCAAATAATCTAAAAGTGCCGCCGTATAAATCAAAAGCGACTAAGACTTCATCTCCTGGTTTGAATAAATTACAAACTAACTGAATTGCAGCCATTCCGCTAGATGTCGCAAATGATGCAACACCTTTCTCTAATTTGGCGAATGATTCTTCAAATGCTGAGCGAGTAGGATTTTTAGTTCTTGTATAGTCATAACCTGTTGACTGACCTAGTTGAGGATGTTGGTAAGCAGTTGATAAATATATTGGATTTGCGATAGCTCCTGTATGATCTTTAGTTAAAGCTATTTGTGCTAATTCTGTATCCTTCATTACTATACCCTCCTTAATTAAAATAAAAAAGCTTCCGTCCTTTAAACCCGATAGATTCGGATGTAAAGGACGAAAGCTTTAGTTTCGTGGTACCACCTTTGTTTGCTACTTTATTGCTAAAGTAACCTCTATCAGTACACCATTTTGTTAAAATAAGAGGCCCTGATAAATAATAAGAATCACAAAATTATCATTAAAAAAACTCATTAATTCAAACTGAAGAAATGAGTATTAACGATAAAATGTGCGTCTAGAAATTCCAGTACGCCATTTAACAAAATGTTAATACTGTATCGCTATAACGGGCGAACCCGTTGATACCTCGTATTGGCATCAACACTCCAAGGCCATTTTCAAACTTTCTTTCAATATCTTCTCTCAGCGTGTGAAGATTCTCTGTATAAGCAGTGTAAGTTTTACTTTCCTTTTTATAGTGTGTAAAATGTTTCGTTTTGTAATTGTTAATACATAGCTTACATATAGTAGAATCATTTGTCAACAATTTTTCTGAAAATTTAGATTAAAAAATAAATTCAGATATTAACGTTTCGCTGATGACATAGTTAAAAACATGAAAAGAATTTCTTGTAAGTTATCATTACTACTTGTGAAAAAAGATGTAAATTTTTAAAATGAATAGAGATACGATATACATCAATATCAAAGCATTAAATTCATATAGAAAGATGTGAAAAAATGGCTCATCAAGAAGATCAAAGATTAAAATTAAACAAAGATGAACATATACATTCCGTTTCATTAGCATTAATCAAAACTAATCCTTATCAACCGAGAAAAACATTTGATGAGTATAAATTAAATGATTTGGCACAATCGATAAAACAACATGGTGTATTACAACCTATTGTTTTAAGAAAAACTGTTCAAGGTTACTATATTGTTGTAGGTGAGAGACGTTTTAGAGCATCCAAACAATTAGGTTTAACTGAAATTCCTGCAATTGTTAAAGATTTATCTGATGAAGATATGATGGAATTAGCCATCATTGAGAATTTACAACGAGAAGATTTAAACGCGATTGAAGAAGCTGAAAGTTATAAGAAACTTATGAAAGATTTAAATATAACACAACAAGAAGTAGCTCAACGACTTGCTAAATCACGTCCATATATTGCCAACATGTTGCGATTATTAAAACTTCCTACTGATGTTGCTAAGATGGTGAGAAATGGTGAATTATCTGGAGCCCATGGACGTACACTATTAGGTTTAAAATCTCCTCAAAAAATGAAATCAGTAGCTAAAAAAGCAGCTAAAGAATCATGGAGTGTAAGATACTTAGAAAGTTATATCAATGATTATTTAAACCAAAACTCCACAAAGACAAATACAGACGAAACTAAATTAAATAAACCTAAATTTATTCAAAAACAAGAAAGAGAACTCAAAGAACAATATGGTGCTAAAGTTGATATATCAACTAAAAAGAGTGTTGGAAAAATCACATTTGAATTCAAATCAGAAGAAGAATTTAAGTTGTTAATTAAACAACTTAATCAAAATTTTGATGAATCGTAATGATTAAAATAATTAAACTGCAATATATTAGTAGCTTATAAAACCGTAGACCGATTAAAAAATCGTGATTTTAAGATATAATGATTTAATTATGAAATGATTGAGATGAGGAGGTAATTACACAATGAATCAAGTCAAACATATCCTTTCTTCTTTATTAGAACCTCTTACAAAAGTAGAAACATATGAAAACTTAGCTATTAAAATTATTACGATTTTGATTTATATTGTAGCTGCTATTATTGTAATAAGTATTTTGAACAAAGTTATAGAACAAGGATTCAAAATTCAAAACAAAAGTAAAAAAGGAAATAAAAAACGTTCCAATACGTTAATATCACTCGTGCAAAATGTAGTTAAATATATAGTTTGGTTTATTGTTATTACTACAATTTTAAGTAAATTTGGTATCAGTGTTGAAGGAATTATAGCCAGTGCTGGTGTAGTAGGGCTAGCAGTTGGTTTTGGTGCGCAAACAATAGTTAAAGATATCATAACTGGATTTTTCATTATATTTGAAAATCAATTTGATGTTGGTGACTATGTTAAAATCAATAGCGGTGGTACTACAGTCGCTGAGGGAACTGTAAAATCTATCGGGCTTAGATCAACACGTATTAATACAATTTCTGGTGAATTAACAATCTTGCCAAATGGTAGTATGGGTGAAATTACTAATTTTTCTATTACTAATGGTACATCAATTGTAGCTATACCAGTTTCAGTAGAAGAAAATTTAGATCACGTTGAGAAAGAGTTAAATAAATTATTCCAATCACTTAGAAGTAAATATTACTTATTTGTGAGTGACCCAGTAGTAGAAGGTATTGATTCTATAGATAATAATAAAGTTACTATTAGAATTTCTGCTGAAACAATACCAGGCGAAGGTGCATCTGGAGGAAGAATTATTAGAAAAGAAGTACAACGATTATTTGTTAGAGAAAATATTAAGATGCCTAAACCTATTTTTGCCCCATACGATGAGCAAAAACGTGGCTAGTTATCATTGGAGGTAATTTCATGACGTCAAATTACGGAATAAATGATATAGTAGAAATGAAAAAACAACATGCATGTGGAACAAATCGTTTTAAAATCATAAGAATGGGCGCTGATATTAGAATTAAATGTGAAAATTGTCATCGTAGTATTATGATTCCACGTCAGACGTTTAATAAAAAATTAAAGAAAATTTTAGTATCCAATCAAGATACAGAAAGTTAGGAGAATGATTAATGGCTTTAACAGCAGGTATTGTAGGATTACCAAACGTAGGGAAGTCTACACTTTTTAATGCAATTACTAAAGCGGGGGCTTTAGCTGCGAACTACCCATTCGCAACAATTGATCCAAACGTAGGAATCGTAGAAGTTCCGGATTCACGTTTATTAAAATTAGAAGAAATGGTTCAACCTAAGAAAACGATTCCGACAACATTCGAATTCACGGATATTGCTGGTATTGTTAAAGGTGCATCAAAAGGTGAAGGTCTAGGAAATAAATTCTTATCACACATTAGAGAAGTAGATGCAATTTGCCAAGTTGTACGTGCGTTTGATGATGAAAATGTTACTCACGTTTCTGGACGAGTAAATCCATTAGATGACATTGAAGTTATCAACATGGAATTAGTATTAGCAGATTTAGAGTCAGTAGAGAAACGCTTACCTAAAATTGAAAAAATGGCTCGACAAAAAGATAAAACAGCAGAAATGGAATTACGCATTTTATCAAAAATCAAAGAAACATTAGAAGAAGGTAAACCAGTACGTAGTATTGAATTCAATGATGAAGATCAAAAATGGGTTAACCAAGCACAATTATTAACCTCTAAAAAAATGTTATATATTGCTAATGTTGGTGAAGATGAAATTGGCGATGAAGAAAACGATAAAGTTAAAGCAATTCGTGATTATGCTGCACAAGAAGATTCTGAAGTAATTGTAATTAGTGCGAAAATCGAAGAAGAAATAGCAACATTAGATGACGAAGATAAAGAAATGTTCTTAGAAGATTTAGGTATCGAAGAACCAGGATTAGATCGTTTAATTCGTACAACTTATGATTTATTAGGATTATCAACATACTTCACTGCTGGTGTACAAGAAGTACGTGCATGGACATTCGTACAAGGAATGACAGCACCTCAATGTGCCGGAATTATTCATACTGACTTCGAACGTGGTTTCATTCGTGCAGAAGTAACAAGTTATAGTGATTACGTTGAACATGGTGGAGAACATGGTGCTAAAGAAGCGGGTAGACAACGCTTAGAAGGTAAAGATTATATCATGCAAGATGGCGACATTGTCCACTTCAGATTTAATGTATAAACGTTAAATAATAGGGATTATAACTACTCTAGAATATCTAGAGTAGTTTTTTATATTAAAAAAAGCAATGTAGTGCTAGGTCGGAGTTGCTTAGTGACAGACTACATTGCTTGATTTAAAAATAATTTATTTTAAAAGAAGGGAATAGTTTCGCTTGCTTTAATAATATCTGTTGTTCTAAAAAATTGTTTACCTTCACCAGTATAGGCAGGTTCTAAAATCATATTTGCTTTAGCATTATACAACCATTCTGGGTGTAAACCACAATTTAATATATCCTGAAACTCTTGAAAGTCTTTATCCCAATCTAAATTCAATTTCATGTTTAACACCTCAATATTATTATAGAACAAGTGTTCGTATTTGTGAAGTGCTTTTTATAAAAATTTACGATGTAAACCATTTTGTGTTTACGTTTGAATCTACATAGTTAGCATCTACGTTCTGGTTTAACTCAGGTGAGTAGAAGCTATCAGTATATTGCCAAAGTACTTTTTCGCGAGTTGGTTCTTGAGCTTGATATGACGCTAACCAGTAACCATCGTATGAACTAACGGCATTTGCCACATTGTTTACCATAAAATTCTCATAAGAGTAGAATAGAACTTTTTTATCGCCAGCTAATTTTTTCATTTGGTTAGCCCATGCTATTGTGGCGGTATTAGCATCGCCAGAAGTAACAGTTTGTTGTTCGTAGTCATTAACATAAAATTCAGCTTTTGGCGCACGATTATATAACATTTTCGCTTCGTAGCGAGCATCGTCAGCATTTTCATACATACTATACGAATAAACACCAAACTTCATATTGTTCTTATCTAATAGTTCAGAATTATGTTGTAAACATTTATCGACATATTCAGATCCGTATTGTCCTCGAATGATTATAAAGTCATACTTTTTCTTTAATTGTTTGACTTGAGCGTCAGTCAAATTACCTTGCCATTCAGAAATATCTAATACTCGCTCACCATTATTTGTTGTTGCTGCACGAGATTTAGTTGAAAAAGTAGAACGATTTTGTGTTTTATTTTCAGCTTTTTCTGGATGTTTTTTCATATATTGTTGATAACCATAACCCATTGTGCCTTTTTCATTTTTATTGTCATCAGTATTTTTTGAATTTTCGTCAGCGTATGATAAATTGATACCTGAAATTGTAGTTAACATCGATGCGGCTAACACCGAGTATGATACTTTCTTTAACATATATGTACTCCTTTGTTTATAAAAATTAAATGCAATTAAATTAAAAACGTAACAATGATATTAATACAATTAAATTCTATTTACAATGATGAAAATTGCACAATATACCGATAGATTTTACTATGTAGATTAATGTTTATTTTTATAAAAAGTTATTAAAAAATTTATGCAAAAATAAGTGTGCGAACATTCTAAATTAATGGATAACTGTCAGTTACTAAGTTAATGATAATTTTTGAGGACTATGTATTATTAAATATGATTGTAAAAAGTAATACTCTGTGCTATAATTCTTGATTGTGAGTAATGAAAATTATTCCTTGCTTATCACAAAAATGATGGTAAGCCGTATAGACCACAAGGAGGTGCAAATATACAATGAGAACATATGAAATTATGTACATCGTACGTCCAAACATTGAAGAAGATGCGAAAAAAGCAGTTGTAGAACGCTTTAACGGTATCTTAGCTTCAGAAGGATCAGAAGTTTTAGAAGTAAAAGACTGGGGTAAACGTCGCCTAGCTTATGAAATCAATGATTTCAAAGAAGGTTTCTATAACATCGTACGTATCAAATCAGATAACAATAGAGCTACTGACGAATTCCAACGTTTAGCTAAAATCAATGACGATATCATTCGTTACATCGTTATCCGTGAAGACCAAGATAAGTAATAATTGGACGGGGGCGTTTAAATGATAAATAGAGTTGTATTAGTAGGTCGTTTGACGAAAGATCCAGAATACAGAACCACTCCCTCAGGCGTAAGTGTAGCGACATTTACTCTAGCAGTTAATCGTACTTTCACGAATGCTCAAGGGGAACGCGAAGCAGATTTCATTAACTGTGTTGTTTTTAGAAGACAAGCAGAAAATGTAAATAACTACTTATCTAAAGGTAGTTTAGCTGGCGTTGATGGTCGCATACAGTCACGTAGTTATGAAAATCAAGAAGGTCGTCGTATCTTTGTAACTGAAGTCGTTTGTGACAGTGTTCAATTCCTTGAACCTAAGAATTCACAAAACGGCGGTGGCCAACGTTCACAAAACAACGAATTCCAAGACTACGGTCAAGGATTCGGTGGTCAACAATCAGGACAAAATACTTCGTATAACAACAATTCATCTAAATCTAATTCAAATCAATCAGATAACCCATTTGCAAATGCAAACGGACCTATTGATATTAGTGATGATGATTTACCATTCTAAAAAATAACTAATTAAAAAATAAATTAAAAGGAGGCAGTTAACCATGGCAGGTGGACCAAGAAGAGGCGGACGTCGTCGTAAAAAAGTATGCTATTTCACAGCAAATGGTATTACTCATATCGATTATAAAGACACTGAATTATTAAAACGTTTTATCTCAGAACGCGGTAAAATTTTACCACGTCGTGTAACTGGTACTTCAGCTAAATATCAACGTATGTTGACAGCTGCTATCAAACGTGCACGTCATATGGCTTTATTACCATATGTTAAAGAAGAACAATAATATATAATTTATTGTCAAACCCCGTAAGCTTAATGCTTACGGGGTTATTTTTGTGTTTTGAAAATTTATTAGAATTTAAAAACAAAAAAGAGATAACCACAAAATGATTACCTCTTTCTTATAATGATTTATTTAACAAATAAAACATATATAACTCCCATAATCACACCTATTATAAACATTATCCATATTAAATGAGGATTAAATCTCCAACTCCTTGTATATGTTTTAGTTACTTTCTTTGCATACCATATATCTATTACTTTAGACAAAGCGCAAATTAGACCTAATATTAAAGGATATATTACAAAATTCATATCAACAGTCCTTTCTTTTAAATCATTAACTTATCAAAAATTTTATCGATCATATTCGATTAAGTTAGTGTTATTTAGTGATTACTTGGACCTTTTATGGTCATTTTTAACACACAATGGTTTTTCTACAAGATATTCTATAACAAATAAAAATATTCGATATATTTTAGGAGATGGTCATAAAAG
>NZ_RXWW01000035.1 GCF_003970495.1 Staphylococcus pasteuri | reverse complement strand
ATATTATATGTCTAAATAAATATTCCTCTCCAATAGCTACACATAGGAAATAAAATGTTATTAAATAGTCTTTAGTAATAAATGACATAAAAATAAAACATAAAAATATTAACAGACATTTGTTCACATTAATAGATAAACCTTCAACACTATTTAACTTAAAAAGTTTAATAAAAAGAATTGGTATTATTATAAAACTTATTATAAATGATAGTAGTGTACATAGTTGAAGTACAAATTCATTTTTTATTAATATAGAAAAAATGCCTATGGAAATACTTAATGAAGCAGAGGAAAATATTACTAATAAAATAGAGAATAAGATGATTTTTATCTTATTCTCTAAAGTAGGTGTATTAATTACCATTTAACACGTCTGCCTCTATAGCCAATATGAAAGCGTCCAATTGATACATGTAATAATTTGAATAAACTTTCCATTTTAATCCCTCCCTTTAGTTGTTATAATTATTGTATAATATTTATATAAAATTGTCTACATTATTATTCTTTAATATACTTCTATTCCTCAAATAAAAAACGGTTAGTGACCCTATGATCACTAACCGCTAATTTTATATAAAAACTCCAATAAAAAACACCTTACATCTTGGTAAGGTGTTAGTTAATAAAGTCAATTTTTACAATCTATTTATTATAGTTTTACAACGTTCGCAGCTTGTGGTCCGCGGTCGCCTTCAACTACTTCAAATTCAACTGATTGACCTTCTTCTAATGATTTGTAACCATCTTGGTTAATTGCTGAGAAATGTACGAATACGTCGTTTTCTCCTTCAACTTCGATGAAGCCGAATCCTTTTTCAGCGTTAAACCATTTAACTGTACCTTGTTTCATAATCTGAAACCTCCAAGACTAAAATTCATTCAATATGCGTTATTCGCATATTACAAAAAATACATGGTCTAATTAGTCATAACGATAATAGCAAATACTTTTTGCAATATGGAATAAAACTATTGCTTAATTAATATTATAGTTTAAAAATAGCAAAATTGCAATACAATTATAGGAAATTATCATTTAAACTATTTTTGGAAGATTATAATATACTTCATTATTTTTTAAAACAATAAAACTATAAAATATTTGTAAATCTTCATCACAATCTTCGCAGAAATTTAAATCACAATTATTGTAAAATGCGTACATATTATATTTTCCCATTACACAGTTATCATAATAGGCTTGGCAAGCTTTAATTAAATCTTGATATTCTTCTAACATCTCATCATATGATGAAAACTCAGATTGCTTTACGATTTTTTCTGGCCAATCTTCAAATAACCACCAACCCTCGTAGTCAGCTCTAATTTTTGCAACTGTCCACATATGTATCCCCTTCTTTGTATAATTCTATATGCTAATTTTAACTTGTTGTATAACAAAATCAAGTTTGAAGACTCATACTTTTGGCCGATACGTAGTGTAGTTATTATTAGTTTTTTTAACGTTTTATCCTTATAATGATATTAAGAGGTGATTATGGTGGAACGCAAACATATACAAGTATTCGGCACAGTTCAAGGTGTCGGTTTTAGATTTTATACACAGAAAATAGCAAATCAACATGATATTAAAGGAACAGTACAAAATGTTGATGATTATGTAGATATATATGCACAAGGAGATACAGAAAGTTTAGATCAATTTATTAATAGTGTTGTTTCAGGTGCTTCTCCTGCCTCAAATGTAACCAATTATGATATTGAAACACTTGATGTTGATGAATCATTGAAAGATTTTAAAACGATTTAAACTAATTTAAAAAGGAAGATGGCAGTTGAGATATAATATTTCAAGAATATTTGGAATGATGGTAGGTATTCCTGTAGCGATTATTGCTTGGATGATTAGTATCTTTGGATTAGATCTGTCATTTATCATAGATGCTGTTATTGGTTTGGGTGGGTTTATAGTGTCATACTTCCCTACCCAACGGCTAACATCACGGAAGTATTTAAATGAAATAGGTTTAACTAGAAGAGAATATAGATATGTTAGAGGTCAATTGAATCAATCGCAGGCTAAAATTCGAATGATTTTAAAATCATTTATTAATATTCGATCTATTAAAGACTTCAGACAAGTAAATGATATCTATAGAATATCTCGCTCTATTTATATGAGTGTGAAACAACGTCCAGGTATGTTTTTTAAAGTAGAAGGATTTTTCTATTCACATATAGATAATGCTTTGAATTTAGTGGATTCGTATACTAGATTAACGAAAATGCCCAAGAAATCACATGAAGAAAAGCAAAAGTTAGAACAAACGCGTATTACTCTTGATGAGGTTAAACGCACATTAGTAGCAGACTTAAAGCAATTAAATGAAGAAGATTATGAACGATTAGATGTCGAAATGGAATTAAACAAATTAGAGCAACAACGTAGACAAAAATAATATAGAAAGGAGCATTAATGGCTATGTCAAATGAACTAGAACGTGAGGCCTCACATCCTCTTGATCAGTATATTAATAATCAAACTGGGCAATCAAATACAGTTGTCGAAGATTTTGAACATCAATTTACTGAGAAAGACCAACAAAAAATCAATCAAATTAGCGAGCAAATTAAACCGCTAGATCATGATGGCTTATTATCATTTGGTACTAATTTACAACAAAATATGTCTCAATTCTCTCATCAAATGTTAGATGATGTTCAATCTAAAGACATGGGACCTGTCGGTGACTCATTAAATCAATTGATGAGTAAGTTAAAATCAGTTAATCCAAATGATTTAGACCCAAGCAAACAATCTAAATTAAAACGTATCTTTAGAAGAACTCAAGCCTCAATTAATGAAATATTTTCCAAAATGCAATCTGTTAGTTCTCAAATTGATCGTATAACAATTCAGTTGGAAAAGCATAAAGGTAATTTAACAAAAGATATCGATTTATTAGATGGATTATATGACCAAAACAAACAATATTTTGATGAAGTAACGGTATATATTGCAGCTGCTCAACGTAAAAAACAAGAGATACGACAAACAACGATTCCCAATTTACAACATAAAGCAGAACAATCAGGTAATCAAATGGATATACAAGCAGTTGCAGATATGGAACAATTTGTAGATAGATTAGAAAAAAGAATTTATGATTTACAACTTTCAAGACAAATTGCAATACAAACTGCCCCACAAATCCGTATGATTCAAAATGTTAATCAGGCCTTAGCTGAAAAAATTCAAAGTTCGATTTTAACAAGTATTCCACTTTGGAAAAATCAAATGGCTATTGCCCTAACGCTCATGCGACAAAGAAATGCAGTATCTGCACAACGCGCAGTCACAGATACTACGAACGATCTACTAACTCAAAATGCAGCGATGTTAAAACAAAATGCTATTGAAACAGCCACAGAAAATGAACGTGGTGTTGTAGATATTGAAACATTAAAACAAACTCAAAGTGATATTATTGATACAATCGAGCAAACATTGCAAATTCAGCATGATGGTCGACAAAAACGACAAGCTGCCGAAAAAGAACTATCAGGCTTAGAAAATGATTTAAAACAACATCTATTATCAATGAGAAAAGAATAGCACAAAGCATGATAAATAAAGAAGCCAGTAAAATGAGTTTTAAAATGACTCATTTTACTGGCTATTTTTCTATGATTTATTCTTTTTGATACACGATAGGTTGTTGTTTTATAAATGCACCGATAATATATGCAATAATTGTTGTAATAACAGCAATTGGGAACCATTCTAATGAATAATCTTTTAACCAAAGATAATCCATAAAGTTAAGTTTTAACCACCCTTGTGTGTGAATTACACTTAAAATCGATACGATTGCAACTACTATAACAGTAATTTGTTGTGTAATTGGCTTTGTTGGAATAAATCTAGCTAATAATATTAATAAAACTACTGTAATCGCTACAGGATAGATGACACTAAGAACGGGTTGTGACATCGTAATCACTGCATTTAAACCTTGATTAGCAATAATAAAGCTAACAATTGTAAAGAACACAACATATGTCTTATAAGATATTTTAGGAATAATTCGATGGAAATATTCACTAACAGCTACAATTAATCCACAAGCCGTTGTTAAGCAAGCTAATGCCACAATAATACCTAATAAATACTTACCAAATGTTCCGAAACCAGTTGATGCCATAGTAGTTAATAAAAATGTACCTACATTTTGGTCTTTTGCAGCTAAAGATTTTAATTTTGCGTCTGAGACATCGATATGGTTTCCGATAAAACCAAGTGATATGTAAATAAAAACTAATGCTACAGCTGCTATTAATCCGGCAATTAATGTTTGTTTAAAAATTTTATCAGCGTGGTTCACACCAGTAGCCTTTATCGCATTAACTACAATCATAGAAAATGCAATTGCAGCAATAGCATCCATAGTTAAGTAACCTTGAGTAAAGCCTTGTGAAAAACTACCGATATTATTGTTAAACAGTTCTGTTTTACCGTGACTTGAAGAATGACTACTAAAATCAATAAACCCTTTAATAATCATAGCTAATATAGTTATTAATAATAAAGGTGTTAATAATGAACCTATACGATCAACCATTTTATTAGGATTGATACATAAATATAATACGATAATGAAATAAATTAACGTAAAAATAAATAATGTTAGATTACCATGTGAATGTGCAATTGGAGTTATTGTCATCTCAAATGATGTTGATGCCGTACGAGGTATGGCGAACAAAGGTCCAATTGTAAGATAAATAACAATTAAAAAAATAATTGAAAATATAGGTGAAATTTTATTAAATGCGCCAATATAACCTTGTTTATCAAGTGCACCAACCACGACGCCAAGTAAAGGCAATCCTATCCCAGTTAATGCAAAAGCGAGAATCGCAGGCCAGAAAAAGTGTCCACTATCTAATCCTAAATTCGTTGGGAAGATTAAATTACCTGCACCAAAGAACATAGCAAATAGCATGAACCCTACAATCCATGTATTCTTATTCATAATGCTGCTCCTTTATAATTAAATATGCAACATTAAATATTCTAGCATAAATATAATTTGTAAGTCTATATAATTTCAGAAAATTTAAACACTTACTTCATTTAAATTTCATAATTAGACAAATTTTTAAAAAGATTTAAGTAAGAGTTTTTTCAATAATGGAGATAATAAACTAGGAAGATGTTCTACACCTTCAACAAATATAGAATACTGACCATAGATATTATGAATCGTTTGTTCTATATCTTCTGTTATTGGCTCCTGACTTAAAAATACATTAAAGACTTCAATACCATATTTTCTTGCATTTTCCACTGCTTCATAAGTATCTATAATACCATCTTGACTGTAATTATATGCAGAAGGTTCCCCATCTGAAAAGACAATTAAAAATCGTTGGTTATGACTGCGTCGAATCAGTCTATCGCTAGCAACGCGTATGGCTACACCATCACGATTATCATCTTGTGGTTCTAGTGCCATAATACGAGGACCATCTTTTTTCATTGTAGAATAATCATAATGAATGATTTCATCAAAAATATTGGGTTGCTTAGAATCATCAGCGTCGAAAGCATCCTCATTAAATGCAAGTATCTCATGTTTAACATTTAATTCTCGTAATGTTTCATGGAAAAGTACAACGCCTTTTATCGTTTCATCCATTTTGTCATGCATGCTTGCAGAAGCATCAATTAATAAAGTGAACGTTGCATCAAACGATTGACTTAAGTCCTGTTTTTTATAAAATAATTTGTATTGATCATCTATAAACCAATTAATTAAGTCTTTTTGTAGTCGACCTTTAGTTAAATTATGACGTTCATCTTGATGTTCTCTTTCGATTGTCTTTTTAATAATTTTAATTAAATCTTTAATTTCAAATTGAACATCATGTTTAACGTCTTCATATAATTGAAGATATTCAGGTAAAATATCAGGGAATTTCCACTCAATTTCGACATTTTGATTGATACCTTCTAATACGAATGCACTATTTTGTCCAATAAACCCGCCTTCTTCACGGTCTAATGTATTTTGTGATCCTTTCCCTTTTTTGGTCATCATGTCTGTCATATCATCAGACGAGTCGCCTTCTCTAGCAGTATCATTATCTGCCATAACATCACTATTTTCACCTTCATGAAGTTCCATTTCTAAATAAGCGCCACCTTCAGATTGACTGTCTGCAGATTTAGTTTCAGCTTCTGCCGTAACTGCATCAGTATCTTCTTGTGTTTGATCATGACCATCAGTATTTGCTGCATCTGTACGTTTCAAATCTTCGAATGTTTCAGCTTGAATATCTTCGTATAAATTTTTAGGAATATAATAATATTCGTTTAACATATCTTCTTTCAATAAATCGTCAACTTGATATAAGATTCGTTCTGCCAAATACATATTGTCTTCTGAAGATTGGTTCTGGAAAAAATTAGGTAAATATTGATACATATTTACTAATACATCATCGAATTTAGGGTGAATTGATGGAATATCAAAGAAGTTTTGATTTATAAAAGCATGTTCTAAATATAAAAATAATAAGTCTGTATATAGTGTTTTTGTTTTGTATACATTAATTTGTGATTCAGTAAATGTGAGTCTAGTTTTCAAGCGTAAATCAATATATTTTGCTGTGCTTGGTCGCATAGTTTTGATTTCATTAAAAATACGCATATCTTCCAATAATTTGAATAATTGTTGGAAAAATTTAGGATGATTAAATTCATCGTTATGAAGTACTTCATTAGTAATATCTACATCCATCATATAATATCCATAAGCAGCTAACATAACATCCGTTTTTAGACCTGCTTCTTCAACGGGTTTTGAGCGATGAGACCAAAACCAACTAGTAATTAATGTATTGTTAAATGGATTATAAAAAGGGAATTTTTGAATTTTGACTTGCGTTTGTTCATTTTTTAAAAGTAAACGTGCTAAGTCTTGCAACATCATAACCTGTTTAGCATCTAATTGTTCATCGTTAAATTTTATGAAACGGTCGCTCATAATTATCCCTCTCTAAAAGTTAAGTTCTATTGCGTTAATAATTGCTTGTTGTTCTCTTTCATCTTCAAGTTTATCGATGATTGTACGTTTGATGGCACGTTCAATTGGCATTACTGTAATTAAATCACTTAAGTCAATGAGTGCACGAATACTAGCTGCTTCTTCAGAAATTTGACCTTGTTTTGACATTGTGCGTAAATCTTCATTGAATTTAATAATTTGTTTGATGATGGCATCATCTTGTAAACGACTTTGCTCTTTAATAACGTTGCTTAGAATATCTCCATCAATATAATCCACTTGGATAACTACGAAACGGTTCTTAAGTGCTTCGTTCATTGGTAATGTACCGACATAGCCTTCATTAATTGCTGCAATAACGTTGAATCCTGGTTTAGCTTGAATCACTTCACCTGTGAATGGATTCGTAATACGACGACGATAGTCTAACACACCATTAAGAATTGGTAATGTTTCGGGTTTAGCCATGTTAATTTCATCAATATATAGAATGTGGCCTTCTTTCATAGCTTTGATTACTGGTCCATCTATAAATACGATTTCTTGATGACCTTGTTCGTTAGTTTTGATTGTTTTAAAGCCTAATAAACTTTCAGCATCTAAATCAACTGAACAGTTGACTTGATACATCGGTGTATCTACAACTTCGCTCAATGTTTCAGCTAGTTTAGTTTTACCGGAACCAGTAGGTCCTTTTAATAATATATTTTTATTTAAATCAAATAGTGCTTTCGCATCGTTAAATACGGAAACATCTGAGTTTTTATATTGTGATTGTGCCATTATTTGCATGCTCCTTTTTAATATGAAAAAGACTAAGACATGTGGGTTGTACTTTCCAATTGTCTTAGTCTTGTTGACTATTGTTTTATCTACTTTTAGTAAAGTTAATTTTAAAATATTATGAAATTAAACTTCTTTAAAGTAAGTTTTATAATAGCCACCAACTAAACCAGAATTATCGATGATTTGATAATATTCTTCTGTTTCATTTATTACATCGTACTGTTTACCAACAGTTAACATATCAGATACAGTAAATTTTTTAGCATCTGTATTCGTAACCTCAACTTTTTTAATTGGTGTGCGTTCTTTCCACGTTTCATGTAACATCTATTGTTCCCTACCTTTATGAATATTTAAGTTATTTATCTAGTGTGTATATAAATGAAATACCACTATTTTCAGTGATTCTTAATGATTCGGAATCATCTTGTTGTAATGTTTGATATGGAATGCCAATTTCTTCTAAAGTTTGTTTAGCATTTTCAAAATCAGCTTTACTATTTGTTGAAAATTCAACCTGTTCTATCATTTCATTTTCTTGATTAGTAATTTCGTTCTCTGCTTCATACAAATGAAGCTCGCCTCCAAGTTCACCTTCACCTATTTTAAATACTTGAATGGCTTGAGTAGCTTCTTCAGAAGGAAGATATTCAGCAAATATATGTAAACCAAATACTTTATTAAGAATTGAAGCTGTAATAGATAATTCATTCACTTTAAGAATAACAGGTCCTAAACCTTGAATTTGATGTAATGGATTTACAGTACTTTCAAATGATGGCATACCTAAAGGGACACCTGTATTATGTTCGTTAGAATAGATATCAAACAATTGTTGGTTATGATCCTCAAAGTTAAAATGCATATTACCATTGAGTTCAGTAATTGAGCTAAAAGATATTTGATGTTGATTTAATATATCTTGATATTCATCCAAACCAGAATCTGACGGTGTTCTTAATCCTACACTATCTATATGTGAATTTTGATAGTCATTGTTTGGAACTTCAACAAAATGTATACGTGTTCCTGGATTTAAATCAGCATCGCCAAATCTTAATGCGTTGTCGCCTTTCTCAGATGAATTTAAACCTAATATATTTTCGAATAATTCTTTCGTTTTAGATAAGTCACTTGTACCTAACGTGACGCTTCTAATTCCACTCATCTACTGACACCCCTAATCATTTATCTTTACTCTATTATTATAACGTATTTTAACTGTGATTTATATGATGAACTCTAAGAGAAAATGACTTGAAACGTATATAAAATTCAAAATACTCACCATGTATAAAGTTGTTTGTAATTAATTTTTCATATTTGATCAAAAATTCATTTTGGTATTATTGAGAAAGTATATTAAAATGTAAATATAGAGATTAGTGAAGGAGGCATATCATATGTCCAGTATGTGGATTATATTTGCGATTACTGTATTAATTGCTGTTTATTCAGGTATACAAGTTTTTACAAATTTACAAAATAAACAAAAACCAAGTTTTAAATATTTCCTAATTGCTTTTGTTGTGTTTCTTATTTTAGCAATTATTGAAGTCTTCATGCTTTATTAAAATATAATTATAAAACGTCCTAATCTTTGAATGATGTTAATAGCGATACCATAAGATATGCTTTTTAACAGTCAAATTCAAACAGTATTAGGACGTTCTTTTATAGATACTCGGTTTTAGAGAAAATATAATAAAGTAAGGTAGAGCTTAAAATAATATATAACACAAACCATATATTTAATAATAAAAAATCAGTTGATAAAATTTTAGTTAAAGATAGTTGATAATATTGTATAACATCACCAATTGGTGGGATAATCCATAAAACGAATTTTGATATTGGATAATGTTGAATAACTGTATGTCTTAATATTGATAATAAGACAATCAATATTAATAATAACCAACTATATCTTTTTGATAGTATGTTTTGAGTTTTAATAACGGCTCCAATAATCATTCCTATAATGATGACAAGTATATGTAGATAAAGACCTAAAAATAATTTAGATATTGTTAGATGTTCAGAAAAACTGTGCAATATTATTGGATATATTATAGAAAACAAAATCAGTGGAATCATAATAATAAAACTGAATATCAATTTGTTAGTTAGATACTTTAATTTAGATTGATTTTGAATAAATAGTAATTGTCTTTCAGTATTTGACTCTAATTTAAAATTATTAATAGTTAACCAAGCGGCAACTGGTAACAATATGATAGTGGCTGAGGCGTAAGCTGAAAGTACAGGTTGCCCACTATATACATATAACAGAATAGTCCAAACGATAAATAATGCATAAGGAGGAATATATGTATAAGAACGTATCAATTTCTTAAATTGATAATTGAACATTGTCATTAAATGTCACTCCCCTCTTTTACCTTTTTAATTGGAAAGCCTGCTTTGATTAATTCCAAAAGTATTGCATTCGTTTGTTTATCTTCAATTTTAATATTGAAAGTATCATCTTTATCATTTTCTAGTTTTGTTAATTTAAATTGTTGAGCGATTTCACTATAGAATTGCTTGAATTTTAATTCATCACTTGCTTGAACAGTTATAATTTTATAATGATATTGTTTGTCACTAAGCTTTGTTAATTGATTGGTCTCAATATTGTAAATATGAGTGATAATATTGTTATGAATATGCGCTTCGTGTGAAGTTAAAATAATTGTTGCAGTATGTTTTAATTTATACAATATATGAATTAAATAGTTTAGAGAACTATCATCTAGTCCATTAAAAGGCTCATCTAAAATGTATACATCTGCTTCCGCTAATAAACATTGTAATATATTAACCTTTTGTTGAGTTCCCTTTGAACAATCTTTAATTTTTTGATTTAAAAATGGAGTTAATTGAAATTTATCTAATGCAGTATTAAGAAATGAGTCATTTTTGTTTAAGTTATATGTATGAATCAGATATTTAATATATTCAGCTATCGTTAAATTAAGATAAGGAGGAAATGCATCTGGAACATAACTCACAGTACCATTAACATTAATTGATCCAGTTGAAGGTTTTAAAAGTTGGGCAATCATTTTCAAAGTAATACTTTTGCCTGTTCCATTATGTCCTTGTATAAGCGTAATCGTATGTTGAGGGATAGACATAGATATCCCCTTTATTATTTCTTTATGATTTATCGTTTTATATATTTTATCCGCAACAATAGCATCTGTATTCATCATTTTCACCTTATCATTCATTACTTAATTTCATTATTAAAATCATATTATCATTCAACATTTAAAAGTGATATACAACTATAGTATTAATTATAAAAAAACAACGGAGAAACGAATCCCCGTTGTTTTTATTTTATTCAATTTACGAATATAAAATTAAGATTCTAATAATAAATCTTCAGGATTTTCAATTAATTCTTTAATTGTTTTTAGGAATCCTACTGCTTCTTTACCATCGATGATTCTGTGGTCATAACTTAAAGCAATGTACATCATTGGACGATTTTCAATTGTATCTTTATCGATTGCAATTGGACGTGTAATGATTGAGTGCATACCTAAAATTGCAGCTTGGCTACCATTAATAATTGGTGTACTCATCATTGAACCGAAGATACCACCATTAGTAATAGTAAATGAACCGTTAACCATATCGTCTAAGCCTAATTTTTTGTCGCGTGCTTTAACAGCTAAGTTTGCGATTTCTTCTTCGATTTCAGCGAAGTTTTTCTTATCACAATCTCTTACGAATGGTACTAGTAATCCATCTTCAGTAGAAACGGCAATACCAATATCATAGTATTGTTTAGTAATCATGTCTTCGCCATCAATTTCAGCGTTAACTTCAGGATATTTTTTAAGTGCAGCTACTGCAGCTTTAGTGAAGAATGACATGAAACCTAATTTAGTACCATCGTGATCTTTAATGAATTGTTCTTTCTTACGTTTACGTAAATCCATAACGTTAGTCATATCAACTTCATTGAAAGTTGTTAACATTGCTGTGTTATTAGATACTTCTAATAATTTTTTAGCAGCTGTTTTCTTTCTACGTGACATTTTTTCACGAATAACTGGTTTAGATGGTTTGTCGCTTGATTTTTTAGCTTCATTACCAGAAGGTTTGTTATCACTTTGTGATGATTGTTGTTGGTTTTGATTGTTATTAATATCTTCTTTTCTTACAACGTCGTTTGATTTTCCAGCCACTTCGTTTAAGTCAACGCCATTTGCACGTGCATGACGACGCGCTGAAGGTGTTGCTTTAACAAATTGGTTATTAGATGAATCATCTTGTGATTGATCAGATGATTGATTATTATCATTTGATTGTTGAGTTGTTTCTTTAGCTTGTTGATCGTCTTTATTAGTTTCATCATTATTTTGTGGAGTTTGATTGTCTGATGAACCACTTGAAGCATTACCACTTCCTTCACCAACAACTGCGATAGCTTGACCTACTTCAACTGTGTCGCCTTCGTTAGCAAGTTGTTCTGATAATACACCTGCTTCTTCTGATACAACTTCTACGTTAACTTTATCTGTTTCTAATTCAAGAATAGCTTCACCTTTATCTACGCTATCTCCAACATTTTTTAACCATTCTGCAATGGTACCTTCTGTAATTGATTCTGCTAATTCTGGAACTTTAACCTCTGGCATTTTATTTTTCCCCCTATTTATTTAGTAATGCTACTTTCAATAATATTATTTTGAACAAGTTTGTGGATTTCACCGTCACCTTCAGCTGGTGCTGCCCTTTGGATTCTTCCATGATAACTTAAATTATATTTATCGCCAACAAGTGATTTAAGGTATGGATAAACGAATAACCATGCACCTTGGTTTTTAGGTTCTTCTTGTACCCAAGACACTGTCTCAAGGTTTGGTAATTCATCGAAAATAGCTTTAATTTCATCTTCTGGGAATGGATATAATCTTTCGACAGCTACAAGTAATACAGACTCATCTGGATTTTTAGCTAAATATTCTTTTAAGTCTATAAATACTTTACCTGACGCTAAAATAACTTTTTTCACTTTATTTGCATCATATTCTTCAGCAAGAACTGGTTGGAAACCACCAGATGTAAACTCATTAATTGGTTTAGCCACTGTTTTATTACGTAATAAACTTTTAGGTGACATTACAATCAATGGTCTCATTTCTTCAGAATCTAAACTTGCTGCTTGTGCACGTAATAAATGGAAGTAGTTACTTGCACTAGATAAATTAACTACAGTACTGTTATTTTCAGCTGCAAGTTGTAAAAATCTTTCAAGACGTGCTGATGAATGTTCTGGACCTTGTCCTTCATAAGAATGTGGTAAGAACAATGTTAAACCTGAACGTTCGCCCCATTTTGCACGTGCGCTTGATAAGAAGTTATCAAACATCATTTGAGCCATGTTTGAGAAGTCCCCGTATTGTGCTTCCCAAATATTAAAGCTACCTTTATTTTCAACATTATAACCATATTCGAAACCTACAACTGCTGCTTCTGATAATGGTGAATTATGAATGTCGAATGTCGCTTTTTGGTCAGGTACATGATGTAACGGAGTATATGTGTCCCCATTTTCTTCATCGTGTAGTACCGCATGACGGTGACTGAATGTACCTCTTTCACTATCTTGACCAGTTAATCGAATTGACGTTCCATCTTGTAAAATTGTAGCAAAAGCAAGTTGTTCAGCTTGAGCCCAATCAACTAAGCCATCTTCTTTTTCAAATGGTTCTCTACGTTTTTCAAGAACTTTATTTAGTTTTTTCAGAACGTTGAAATCTTCAGGATAAGTTAACATTGCATCATTGATTTCTTTTAAGTGATCGAATGAGAATTCTTTATCATCACTTTGCAATGGTTGTTGTAATGCCTCAGGTTTTTCCATATCTGGATTATCCATTTTATCTGATTTGTCGATTTTGTCATGCGCTGCACGCATTTCTTTTTGAACGTTATCAATGATTTGATTCATTTCGTCTTCACTGATAATGCCTTCTTCGACTAATTTCTTACCATAAACAAGTTCTACAGAATCATGCTTGCGGATATTGTGATATGGTAATGGATTTGTGATAGATGGTTCATCCATTTCATTATGTCCATAACGTCTGTAACCAACTAAATCAATTACGACATCTTTGTGGAATTCTTTACGGAATTCCATTGCAATATCAATCGCTTCGATTGTTGCCTCTACGTCATCAGCATTAACATGTAAAATTGGCACGTCATAGCCTTTTGCAACGTCAGTAGAATATGTTGTTGAGCGACCATCTGTTGGTTCAGTAGTGAAACCAATTCTATTATTTGTAACGATGTGCAATGAACCACCTGTAGAATAACCTTCAAGATCTCCTAAGTTCATTGTTTCAAAGTTAATACCTTGACCTGGATATGCTGCATCACCATGAATAATAATTGGCATCGCTCTATGGAAGTCAGTTTGTGGTGCACCAGCTTGTTGAGTATTATCTTGGGCAGCACGCGTACGACCTTCAACAACGGGTGCTACAATTTCCAAATGACTTGGATTATTTGCTAGAGCAATTCGTTGTTCAATACCGTATGAGTCAGTTGTTTTAATACCGCCTAAGTGATATTTAACATCGCCTGTCCAACCAGCTGTTAGTTCTAAACTACCGTCTTCTGGTAAGAACTTCATTGGATCAGTATGCATGAATTCTGAAATCATCATTTCATAAGGTTTTTCTAAAACGTGAGTCAATACATTTAATCGACCACGGTGTGCCATACCAATTTGAATATTAGTAATACCTTCTTCACCAGCACGAGTGATTGTTTGTTGTAACATTGGAACTAACGTATCAACACCTTCGATTGAAAAACGTTTAGCACCTACAAAGTTTTTGTGTAAATATTTTTCGAATCCTTCTACATGAGCTAATTTGTTAAATAATTCTGTTTTTTGTTGATTATTTAATGTAGCTTTGTAAGGTGTTTCGATACGGCGTTTTAACCATACGCGCTCTTTATTATTATTAATGTGCGTGTATTCAAACGCAATTGGTCCTTTGTATCTTTTTTCCATACGAACAATGGCTTCATAAGCATTATCGTAAATATCAGTAAAATGTTCTGATACGATTCCAGCTGAAATGTTTTCCAAAGTGACTTGGTCTAAATCGAAATCTTCTATTTCTAATTTAGGAATATGTTTACGCTCTGGAGGATTGACTGGATAAATATCTGCTTTTAAATGTCCGTATTGTCTAATATTATCGATTAATCTCATGACACGTTTAATTGTGCTGTCACCAGATTGTGAACCACCGCCATTTGCGGCTGGTTTAGCCTCGATATGAGCTTCCCCTGTTTGAATTGTACTAAATAGGACTTGTAAATCTTCGGGTACTGATGAAGGATCTTGTAGATAATCATCATATAAATCTAGCATTAACCCTAGATTTGCGCCGAAGTTTACAGGTGCCTCTGTAACTTCTCTCTTGTCCTTTGTCATATTACACCCTCCACAAAAATGTTGAAACGCTTACAACACAATAATAGCATTATTTCAAATTTTGTTAAAGTGGATTTACCTATTATTGTAAAAAAACAGAACCAAGATAATTTTGGTTCTGAATTAATTGAAATATATGAATTGATCGGGTGAACGGTAGCTTAATATACATTTTGAATTTAAATAGTTAAATATAAGGATCAATGATATAAAGTCAACGTTTAATGATTTGTTTTTTAGAAGATAATTCTAAAGGTTGTAAATTGATTGACTTCACTTTCGACTTGAATGAATCCACCATTTAATTGAACAATTTTATCAGCAATTGATAAGCCTAAGCCATTACCACCTTGACTACGTGCACGCGATTTATCAACACGGTAGAAACGGTCGAATATAAATTCTAAATCTTGTTTTGGAATACCAAGACCATGGTCAGTGATTTCAATACTCGTTTGTTTATTTTTTAATTGAGTGCGGATTTGGATATATTTATTTTCATTATCATATTTCATCGCATTATCAATAAAAATTAAAATGAGTTGTTCAAATTGATGTCGATTCATTTGAAGTTTAATCGGCTTTTCATCTAAATCGATATCGAAAGTATAATCAGGATGTAATTGTTTTAAAGATTTAACTCTAGATAATATTTCAGAATTAATATCTACAAGTTCTTCTTGAGATTGTCCGCTATTTACATTATCTTTTGTTAATAAAAGTAATTCTTCTACAAGTTTAGTAATACGATTCATTTCTTCAAGTGAAATATTAAGAGATTCTTCTAATACTGCAGGATCTTTTTTCCCCCATCTTTGAATCAAGTTTAAATGACCTTGGATAATTTGTAGTGGCGTTCTAAGTTCATGAGACGCATCTTCCACAAATTGACGTTGCTGATTAAAAGATTCTTCAATATGAAACATCATTTCATTAAATGTGCATATTAGATTATCTGTTTCTTCGTAATTGGTAGTTAATTCTAGTTTGTTTTGGAAGCCATCACGTCGAATTTGATTCATCTTATTAGACATTGTGACAATTGGTTTTGTAATTTGAGATGAGAAAATGTAACTCACCATAGCTGTGACAAATGTCGCAATTAAACCAAATGCTATTGCAACAATATATAAAGATTGAACAAGATGTTCATAACTTTCTAATGAATGAACTAATATGCTATAACCATCGAACTTTTTGGAATGAATACGTTCAGTGATCACTAAGTAGTCAACGCCTTTATAATTAACGACTTTTACACGTTCTGGGTGTGATAGTCCTACATTTGAAGGTGTTGTAGGTAAATTTTCACTAGTTGTTTGAAGTAATTTTTTACCTTTATCATCAAATATAGATACTTCTTGAAAATTCTCTAATGACGCATTTAAGTCTAATGCAGATATATCTTCTGGTGGCTTAGAGTGTAATAAATTGATAATGTCATTGGAACTTTTCTCTGCTTCATCTAACTCACTATTATGTAGTGCTTCTTTCAGAAAAAAGATGATGATTAAACAAAATAGAACAATTGTGACAAACGTAATTAAAGTTGTAATTAACATCCATTTGTATTTGAGTTTTCGTTGTTTCATCATCGTATCACGTACCCAACACCGCGAACGGTTTCAATCACTTTATCTTTACCAAAAGGTTTGAGTTTATTTCTTAAATACCTGATATAAACATCTACTACATTGGTTTCAACTTCAGAATTATAACCCCAAACATGATCTAATATTTGTTCACGTTGTAATACGTGATTTCTATTTTCTGCCAGAATATAAAATAAATCATATTCAGTTTTAGTTAAGTCGAGTTGTGTACCATCAACTGTTACTTCGAATGCTTCTTTATCTAAAACAATACCATTAATATTAATAGTATCCTTTTGAGGTTGGCGTCGCAGAATTGCTCTAATACGAGCAAGTAATTCTTCAATATCAAATGGTTTAACAATATAATCATCGGCGCCATAATCCAGTCCAGCGACTTTATCATAAGTATCACTTTTAGCTGTAATAATAATTATAGGTATGGTTTGTTCTTGACGAATTTGTCTACATATCTCAAGTCCATTAATGTTTGGTAACATCAAATCTAAGATAATAAGATCATATGTTTTATTTAGTGCTTTTTCGAGACCAGTGGCACCATCATTTTCAATATCAACTTGATAATTTTCATGTGTTAATTCAAGTTCGATAAACCGAGCTAAATTTTGTTCATCTTCTACTAGTAAAATATTTGTCATTTTTGCACCTCTTAATATGACTATATATGTTTGAAATAAATATTTTGTATGTTATAAATATGTATCATAAATTAATAAATATGTAAAAGTTAATGTGATTATTTTTGTTTATGTCAAAGTGGCCTCATTTCAATGTCTTTTGTTATTAAGTAAAATATAAAAGTATTGTTTATACATCCTACTTTAAAACGTAATAATCTTAGGTAAATTGAAAGAGTTCAACGCATTATTATGTATTGTCATAACGAGTTATGTTGTTAACTAAATTTTATCATACTTTCAATGGTGTTATTATCAGTATTGAGAACTATTTTTGTAGGGATATTTAAGCAAAAATGCTTTGGTTGAGGGATTTCTTAATCCTTTTAATAATAAATCATAAAATTTTCAGGATTCTAATTGACAACGATTCTCAGTCGTGTATAATAATAATTGAAAATGATTATCAATACCAAAAAGAACTTTCCCCCCACATATATTTCGTTCTTATGTATTGGTCATTTTCATAATCCCTTTTATATGCCCGTAAAAGACTAACGTTGGAAACGACGTTCAAATAAAGTAGTAAACCTTTAGACACTTGAGGTTTACTACTTTTTTTACTCCCTCTTACGAATTGATTCGTTAGAGGGAGTTATGCATGAGGAAAGCTCATGCGAACCTAGAAACCTTACGAATTTATTCGTTAGAGGGAGTTATGCATGAGTAAGGCTCATGCGAACCTAGAAACCTTACGAATTGATTCGTTAGAGGGAGTTATGCATGAGAAAAGCTCATGCGAACCGAAGACCCTACGAATTTATTCGTTAGAGGGAGTTATGCATGAGTAAGGCTCATGCGAACCTAGAAACCTTACGAATTGATTCGTTAGAGGGAGTTATGCATGAGTAAACTCATGCGAACCGAAGAGTTATTAGAATTCAATCGTTAGAGAATTCTGTAAAAGTTGATTATAATTGATAATGTATCTCAATAATTTGTAATGATAAATCTATTGGAGGGAATTTAAATGTTTATTGCACAAGTTACTTTTTCTACATCAGATGAATCTGCAAAAGAAGTCTTATTAAAAAAAGCCAAAAATGCGAAATCTGACTTTGAAGGATTCGAAGGTTTGATTGATGCTGAAGTATGGAAAAATGAAACAAAATCAAAAGTAGAATATTCTATTGTATCAAAGTGGGATGAGAAAAAATCATTCCAAAATTGGGTGTCCAGACCAAGTCATGTTGAAGAACATAAAAAAATGAGAAAAGAAGAAAAAGAGCAACAAGACAGTCTCAAAAATAAAATAGAAAAAACTCTAAAACAGTATGAACTTTTTGATTAAAATCTATAGTGAATGATATTTAAAAAAAGAGCATTAAGATGACCTTGATTTCAATCATCTTAATGCTCTATTCTTTATGATATTAATATATTACATTGAAAAGTTAGCTAATGTAGTTATCCATTCCTGATGACCATTAATCATAGGATAAGTGTTGTCACTAGCCATGTCTTTCGCTGGTTTACCAATTTGTGATTCTTGAGTTAAAATTCTTAGTCTGTTATGGGATAATTTTTCAATAAGCCAAGCATGATAAACATCTAAGAATTCATCACCTGTTGCATTATTCCAGCCATGCCATGCGATTCTTGCGATATTATCTTCAACCATACATTCTTCAACTTCAGCTTCTATATCAAAACCGAATGTTTTAAATTTAAAACGTGTATTTTGTTTTAAAACTGGAGAATCTTGATTATACATATAAATATCGATACTATTTGAATAGTAATTTTCCCATTTAGAAGTGTTTAATAAACTCTCTATAACATTATCAAATGATAAATCTTTAACGATGATTTCATTTGAAGCAAAATTATCTGTTGTACCTGGTAACCATTTTTCTGGCCATTTAATTTCATTTAACATTTAAGTCATTCCTTCCCAATTGATTTTAATTAATAGTAGCATTACATATTTAACTTGAGAAGAACGCACTTTAATGTAAGATAGTATCCAAAAGGTAAGTATGGATTAATAGATACTAGCTATCTGTTGGCTTAACAATATAATCTCCCATAAACTCCTCTCCCCAATTACACATTTCATTTAAAATATGTTCCAATGTTTTTCCGTAGTCTGTCATATAATATTCTGTTTTAGGAGGTACTTCTGGGTAAATAACCTTCTCAATGAACCCTTCTTTTTGTAGTTCTTTAAGCTGTTGACTTAACATTTTTGGAGAAGCTTGAGGTAGTAATCGTTGGATTTCATTAAAACGTAAAGTATTATTTAGGAGGTACCACAATATAATAGGTTTATATTTTCCACCAATTAAACTAATTACTGCTTCTACTGGACAGTTATATGTTTTATGTGTCATCTTTTCGCTCCTTTCTTAGTTATATACATATATAGAAAAATGAGAGGAATATATCTAATGTTAATTTAGATATATGCCCCTCTGAGTAAAATAGTATCTCTTCAAATTTAAGTGCTTTGTAATTTATTGTTTAAGATCAATGTTGATAAAACAATACTAAAGGCTCCGCCTATAATACCAGCGATAATATCTGTTGGATAATGTACGCCTAGGTATACACGAGATGTTGATACCATTAATATTAGTGAGGCTGCCAAGCCAATAAGTACGCCTTTAGATAAACCTGAATCAGTTCTATTAAGAATATAAATGATACTACCAAAATAAGAAGTAGATCCCATTGCATGACCGCTTGGGAAACTAAAACCAGTAATATCGATTAAACGTAATAACGTTGGTCTTTCTCTATCAAAGATGTTTTTTAATACAGGGTTTATAATACTAGATAAACTCATCACAATTACAAAAAAGAGTGTTTCTATTCTTAAACGTTTTAACATTAAATAAGCGATTAGTATTAAAGATAAACATACCATTGCCCAAACTTCACCGAGTTTTGTTGCACCTAACATAATAGATGTAGTGATGAAGCTTTCTGAGGCATAAATGAACTCATATACTTCATTATCAATCCACTTACCTAATCGAGATTCGTGAAAGAATGCAATGATACCGAATATCAAAGTAAAAATGATAAGTAATGAAATTCGTTTTAATCGACTCATTGCAATATTCCCCCTATTGATTCAAAGCATCTTTGATAATTTTATCGTATATATCTTCTTTAGTGTAACTTTCTTTGTAAGTTTGCATTTGTTTAATGATGTCATCACGGTTAGATTCGATATGGTTAAGTTCTTGTATCAATCTTACTTGTGTAAGTTCATCTTCAGGAATAGCTCGACCATAACCTTTAGTTTCGAAGTTTTTCGCATTATCTATTTGGTCACCACGGGATTGATCTAAACCTAAAGGAATTAATAACATTGGTATTCTTAATGTTAAAAATTCATATATTGCATTTGAACCTGCACGACTGACAACAGTATCTGTAATAGCTAATAAATCTGTTAAATCATCTTTAACAAATTCAAACTGTATATATCCCTCTTTATTTATCGAATTATCTACTAATCCTTTACCTGTAAGATGAATAACTTGATATTGTTGTAATAAAGCTTCTAAATTTTCTCTTATAGCATCATTTAATTTTTTACTTCCTAAACTGCCACCCATAACAAGTAACACTTTTTTATCTTGTTTAAAATCAGTTAATTGGTAACCACGTTGTTTATCACCTTGTTTTAAATCTTCACGTACTGTTGCGCCAACAAAGTCTGCTTTGTCTTTAGGTAAGTAATTTAATGTATCTTCAAATGTTGTATAGATTTTTTTAGCAAATTTTAATGCAATTTTATTGGCTAAACCTGGTGTTAAATCTGACTCATGAATGATTGTAGGAATTTTTAAAGAACGGGCTGCAATCACTACTGGTACAGAAACAAATCCACCTTTAGAAAATAATAAATCTGGCTTTTGTTTTTTTAGAATTTTGCGAGCATCTAAAACACCTTTTAAAACTTTAAAGATGTCTTTAGCATTATCAAATGATAAATAGCGTCGTAATTTACCACTAGAAATTGGATAATATGGAATATTTGGTAATTGAGATTCAATCATTTCCCTTTCTATTCCAGATTTTGATCCAATATAAAAAGCTTCATCGCCTTTGTCTGTTGCAGTTGGAATCAGACTTAAGTTAACTGAAACGTGTCCAACTGTTCCTCCACCTGTAAATGCGATTTTAGTCATAGATATAACCTCTATTCTTATATGTTTTTATAATATGCGTAAAATGGTGCACCGCGATCGAAAGGATGATAATCAATTTCGGCTTCGCCCACTTTTGTAAAGCCAAATTTTTCGAATAATCCTTGAGCTGGTTTATTAAGTGCAAATGTATCAGTCAAAATGACATGAACACCGTGCTCTTCTGTCATATCTACTGCAAATTGGAATAATTCAGTAGCAGCACCTTTATAAGACTGAGAACCAGCTAAACGGTGTATCACATATGCCCCTTTACGATCAATAGGCCATTCTAGTTCATCATACCATTCTGATTGATTTTGGTCGATGACAATAAAACCATAAATTTCATTATCAACATCTAATACATAAAGTGTTTCAGATTCGATATCTTCTTCAAAATGTTCAGTGACAGGGTATTTGTCATCCCACTGATTATTGTTGAATTTCTCCATAATTTCTTTTGCTTCTTCTACTAAATTCTCAATACTTGAAAGATCATTTTTTGTTGCTAATCTAATCATAATCTAAAACACCTCTTTGTATTTATAGTTATAGGTTAAAAAGCTTTCATCATTTAATTCACATATTTTCATCTTTTTAAACTTATTTCAACTTCTTGATTAATTTATCTAAAACTGTGTCATTTTTATTAGATTTTTCGACTAATTTTAGAGTGAATTTATCATTTGTTTCTTTATCAAATTCACCTGTTACTTTTAAATTGTTGTCTTCTTGGAATTTCTTTATAGCCGATTCTAAGCTTGAATCAAATGTTTTAGATTCGTTATCAACTTTGAATCCTAATGCAGTTAACCCAATTTTCATTGTTTTAACATGCTTGCTTTCATCACCGATTTTATATGTTTTCTTATTAGGTATGACATTTAGAGATTGATATTTTGGAGTTTCTATTTTTACATCTGGTTGAATACCTTTACCATGAATATAATGGCCATCAGGTGTTAACCATTTCATTTCTGTATATTTCAATAGTGAACCATCATCAAATTCACGTGTTGTTTGAACAATACCTTTACCAAATGATTTAGAACCATAGACTTTAGCTTTGTGATAATCTTTGAGTGCGCCAGTGAATACTTCTGATGCACTTGCTGAACCTTCATTAATTAGGATTGAAACTTTCATGTCTTTTGCTTCTTTTAATGGGTCATTTTCTGTTTTAAGTTGTTGTTTGTCATCACCTTTTTGAAGTTGGACAACAGTTTTGTCTTTATCTATGAAAATATTTGCCATTTTCACAGCTTCATCTAATAATCCACCTGGATTGTTACGTAAATCTAAAACAATATCTCGTACACCTTGTTTGTGTGCTTTCTTGACAGCATTTTTAAGTTCGCCAGAAGTATTGTTTTGGAATTTATTAATTGTGATTACGCCAACATTATCTTTCTTCTCATATTCAACACTTTTAACATGAATAGTATCACGTTTAATTGAAATATCTTTTTCTACTGAGCCTCGTTTAATCGTTAAGACTACTTTTGTTCCTTTTTTACCTCTAACCATTTTGACGACTTCATCTAGTGGCTTATTCTTTATTGATTTATGATTAACTTTTGTAACAACATCTTTCGGTTTGATCCCTGCTTTTTCCGCTGGGGAGCCTTTCATAGGGCTAGTAATACTAATTTGATCGTTTTTCTTTTGCATTTCAGCGCCTATACCGACAAAATCACCGGACACACCTTCATTGAATGATTTCGTTTGTTCTTTAGTCATATATTCTGAATAAGGATCTTTTAATTCTTTAACCATACCGTCTATAGCTGCTTGTGATAGTTTGTCAGATTTTTGTTTTTTATAGTAATCTTTATTTAAAGTTTTATAAACATATTCAATCTTATGTAAATTTGCACGTTGTTCCTTATTTAAACCACTCATGTGATGACTGATTAGTATTGTTGCTGCAACGGTAATAGCCGCAGTTATAACGATAATACCTATTAGTAATGTAATCAGTTGCCATAATTTAAGATTAATTTGTTTTTTTGGTTTATCTTTCTTCTTATTTTGTATTGAATTTTGTTGCTCATCTGGCGTTTGATATTCTTTATTATTAGTCACATAATCACTCCTTTTAAAAATGGTGACAATTCAATTTGATGTCTTTGAGTGAAACATCTTTATGATAACTTTATCTTTATTTTAAATTCAATTTAATACATTTAATCATTTGCTTTCAAAATGATACTTACAGTATGTATGGATTATTCTTCAAAAT
>NZ_RXWW01000034.1 GCF_003970495.1 Staphylococcus pasteuri | reverse complement strand
GTATTTAAAATATTTATTTTTATTTGTTTGTACTTCATAAATTACTTCACTTAATTTTATTTTACAATTTAAAATTCTCAAAATTAGTCTCCTTACCAATAGAATCTTAATTTAGTACAAAAGGTCATAAAGCATAATTGCAATAATAAAGATACATAATGCATATAATATAGTCCATGTAGCATAAGTTCTTTTTAAAATTCTCATTTTTATTTTAATAAACATATATGCATTGTATACAAATAATAGTATACATATACCACATAAAATAAAAAGCCAATTTATAACTAGAGTCATTTCTACACCTCGAAACCATACTGCTATACTGAATTACTTTTGTTTATATATAAAACCATCACTAGATACAGAATAAATAATAGGGGTAGGTGAACTACCCGGTTATTTATTCTTGAAATAGTAATCAACGTAACTTATAATATATTTAAGATAACTCGAGAAGGATTAGCTCTGGGTCCCCGAATGGGGGTAGGCGTAAGCTGAGAATTCCTATGATCCTGGGGTTATCTTTTTTTTATTTGCTTTTTTAATGTTATCTATCCCCATGATAAATGCTTCTTGACATTTAAGTAATAAACGCTCTTTCAAGTTTTCTTTCTCCATCCCTCAACCTCCTTTGGAAGCATTACATTATCTTTACTTATTAATCCCTCTTATTTCAACATCATATAATTCTTTGTATAGTTGTCTCATTTTACTATCTAAGAATTCTTCGTATGAAGAATTAAAGAAATCAGCAAGAATTAGTGCGTCCTTCATTTTAGGATCTCTTTGATGATTTTCCCATTCCCATAAATGGTGTGGTTCGTAATCAGTACCGTAAATTTTATTGAGTTTTTTTGTTAATTCATCGATTTCTAAATTATTCTTTTTACGTAAATTATATAAAGTGTTCATCTTATACTTCTCCTTTATCATATATCTTTATATTCAGACACTCGTAATGGCTCAAATTGAATAACATATTTACCATATCGAGAGGAATAATCATATTTTTGAGCTTCTTCTTTTGATCGTCATTTAAATCGTTATAGTTCAGACTTATATTACTAGTGTATTGACTATGTTGATTAGAAATATTCATTGTTTCTGTTTCTACTTCTGAATTTTCATTTCTCCTTTATCCCACCATTAATATGGTAAAATAATTAATTTGCGTAAATGTTATTTTAGCTCTTTTTCAATCTCTTCACCTTTAGCTCTACCTTTATCATCTACTTCAGTTTTAGGATCTTTCTTTTTCTTTGCGCTCTCTTCTACATCTTTAGTGCCACATGCGCCTAAAATTAATGTGCTTGCGAAAATTAAAAATAAAACCTTTTTCATTCTACATATCTCCTTTATTTATGTAATTTATATTAAAGCGTCACTAGGACGGAGTTAATAAATTTTCGAACATGATATTTCATCCTTTAAATCTATTCAGATAATAAATTAACCAAGTGACCTATGAAAGAAAAGAAACCTAATAACAAAAAAGCTAAGGCTATAGTCCTGCAAGTCCTTTTATAGGTAAGCCCTTCCGTCTGCGATAAAAAGAAACTGAAAATAAATAAAAAAATACTAATTAAAAACAAACCGATAATCACATAGATCAATGTATTCATCCCCTTAGATTAAGTTTATTTCATCTTGATCATATGCAGTAACTAAATGTGAATTATATAATTATAAAAAAATAAAATTATATAGTATTATCACGATAATAGAGATAAAAACTATAGTTAATACCGTCCACATGGTATAAGCTCTTTTAGAAATTTGTTCGTTCGCTTTTATAAGTTTATAAATATTGATGATTAACAAAATAACATTTACAATTAGTAAAATTAATAGGCATTCAATAACGAATGTCATCATCTACGCCTCCTTTGGACTTACTGTCTTTTTTTATCAATTTCTCTGGCGTATTTTTGTAATTTTCTGCGTGTTTTTATAATACTTTCCTTTTTAGGACGTGACTTCCTAAAAACATTACCTCTGTTAGTTCTCACGGTATAAAAAATTTTCCTCAGTTTAACTTGATAATTAATTATTTTCATTATATTTCTCCTTTATAAATTTATATTATAGCGACAGTAGGACGGAGTTAATCAACTCTATGCAATTTGTACACTTTCAACGGCTCAAACGTAATAGAGTAATTACCGTAGTGAGTTTTAATAACCGTATTCAGTTCTCATTATGTGATTATATTCTGCCAACTGCTCTCCTAACATTTCTTCAAGAAATGACATATAAGTTTCCATGTGCCTATGTTCAAACATTGAAATATGATATTCTAATCCACTGTCCATGTGTTCATCAAAGATATCTAATGCAACTTTTGCAGCTTGATAACTAATTTTGAATAGATCTGCCGCATCACCTACACTCAATACATTACGATATTTGTATCTAACATTAAGAGGGAATAGGAGGCATGAGGCAAACGAGTTAGCTTCATATTCCTCTAAATGAGTACGTTGAGAATCTTGGAATATAGGTGTTTTCTCGTAGCTCATACCATCATGTTCCATGATATAGTGACCATATTCATGAGCTAGAGTAAAACGTAATCTTCTATTATATATATTGTCGTTATAAATAATGGCGAATTTATTTCCCTTTTTAATATGAAAAGCCTCATCAGAACCACCGTATGTTTGTAATTCATTTAAAGTGTATCCAGTCATATTACAAAAATCTTCAAACGTAAATAATTCCACATTACTATCATTCTCTATTATTTCTTTAATAGGTAAAGGGAATCTATCTATATAATTAGTTTCAATTAATGCACTTACAGCTCGTGCTGCTTTTAAAAATGAATTTTGATATACAAAATGCAAAATAAAATCCCCTTTATTTGTCTTTAGTGTATTCGTCCCAATTATCGAAGAAAGTTTCAAACATTTTTAATGCTTTTTCTCTATCTTCTTTAGTCATGTTTTTTACGCCACGATGCATAATACGAATTTCTTCATCTTCTTGCTCGCCAGCGTATTCATCTTTTTCTCTTCCTAATAAGTAGTCAACAGATACGTCGAAGTAGTCGGCTACTTTTTGAATTTTATCAATTCCTGGTTTAGTTTTTTTCCATCTTCTTATTTGTCCGTTAGAAAAACCTAAAATCCTCTCTAATTCAGCAAAAGTCAAGCTTTGTGAGTTACATAAGTTGCGTATTCTTTGTACTAAATTCATAAAATTCTCCTATCACAGTTAACTTATTTGTTATTTTAGTTTGACAAATAGCATATAAGTTATTATACTGTATTTAAGCTTTAAATTTAGCCATTAAACAAATAACAAATATTCGTTAGGGAACGAGTGACAGCAACCGATTTAACAGTGCTTAATTGCGTTGTTATAGGTTTATTAAGCTATGCTTAAATATTAGCACAAAAGTTATTTTAATTCAATGGATAATTTATATGCTTAGTAAAAAAGTTAATGGAGGTGTAATCATGGCAACAACAGAATTCGGCATGAAAGTAAGAATGGAATTACTTAAACGTAACATCACGAATAAGCAACTAGCAGATATGTTAGGTATTTCAAGTGCTTACTTATCAGATATCTTACGTGGACGTAGAGATGCATTTGAACAAAAGAAACGAATTGCGAAAATCTTAGAAATCAAAGAAGAGGTGAAAAGTTAATGAATGAAATTCAACAGCTATTCAATTTAAAACGTAATGAAGATGGAACAGTTGCAGTAAGTGGTCGTGAATTACACAAAGGATTAGAAATCGGAACTCAATATGATAAATGGATGGAACGGATGATTGCATACGGTTGAAGAAAATATCGACTATATCATTCAAAGTGTAAAAGTACAAAGTCAAAAAAGACTACGTACTTATGAACAACTCGACCACATCATGACACTAGACATGGCGAAAGAAATTTCAATGATACAACGTAGTGAAATTGGAAGAAAAATCAGAGGTTACTTCATCAAAGTAGAAAGACAACATAATGAGTTAGCGAGTGCATACGGAATTACTTCATTAGATGATATGAACCAACTTATTGAACAATTAGTTAGTGACAAACTCGATTACTTAATTTCAACAGGAAAAGTAAGTAATCAGAAATTAGAAGAATTAAACGAAAAATTCGAAGGCGAATATGTAACGCCACAAGACATTGACGCTATCAAATTTGCTATCAAGTCTAAAGCTGAACAAATTCTAGGTAAAGCTGGTATTCAAGTAACGATAGATGAATTCCTAATCGGAGATGTATATGAACAAGCATTAGCAAACAGGAAAGCTAAAGAAGAGTATCGTCATCAATTAGGAAAAGTTAAATCTAAATTATTAGTTAAGTCTAAAAAAAATCTTGGTATGAAAGGTAACGCACCTAACAACCACATCAAACGTAAAGACGTAGACCTAATAATTCAATTCATCAAAGATGTTAGACCATCTGCGATTGAAATATAGGAGGAATCATGATGACACCAGAACAAAGAAACATACTTACGATTGTTCATTATTACTTACAAATGGATAGTAACGATGAATCAGAAACATACGAACACACTATAGAAGAAGCAGGCAAGATAGAAACAATAGAAGTAAGCAGAGAACAACACTTAGAAGAAGTAATGCGTTGGGCAGCACAAGAATTAGAAAAACACTTCGAACTATTACCAGAACCCAAAAATGATTAATACCCACAATCGAACAAACAACTTAAAGGAGTGAATGGAATGCGAGAAGAAAATAAAAAATCTCGATGTAGTGACAACCACATCAAGATTACTGGTTGGGAAATAGTTGATATTAACAGAAAACTAAACTTCTTTAATTACTTACTAATAATTTTAATAGTGCTAGAAGTGTTCCAAATACTCCTGTTATAGAAGGGAGGAAATCAAATGTTTAAACGAAAAAAGAATAAATTTGAATTAAAAATAAATATAAAAAACCGCAATGAACTAGATGAATTGCTGGAGACAATTCAAAAAGACATTGCAGCTTTAAAGAATGATTTTGATAAATTAAATCAATTTAGACTCAAATTTGATTTAGAGCAATCTCAGAAGAACACTTCGGGCAATTAGCTTTATAATTTCTGAACTTGAAAGTCGCTTTTTTATCACATACTGGACATTTCATTTTCTTATCAAAATTAGCTAATTGTTTATCCAAAGCTTTTAGAAAGTCTTTATCAAATTGTTTTTCATCAAAATCAATAGAAACGTTTGACTTTTTAGCCATAGGCAACACCTCCCTTCGTAAAGGGATAACAACATTATACACGAAAGGAGTATCTAAGATGACGCAAACTTTAACCGTATCTGTACCAATACCAGACACACACGTACTTGTCGCTAAAGATGAATACGACGAATTATTAAGTTACTCACTAGACCCAGTTTGGGACTTAAAAGAATTGAAACGCAAATTGAAAATGTCATCTGATGACACTATTAAAGACAGATTATTATTCAATCCAAAATTTGAGAAATTACTCAAAAAGCAAGGCATCGCACATTATCCAGATGAGAGTTTAAATCGTTGGAGATTCAACGCAAGAAAGATGAATAAATTTATCGAGGAACACTTTGAAGAAATACATGGAAAGGGGAGATGAAAATGAACAAATCATTCTTAATCGCGTTAATCACATGGTTCACATTCTCATTGTTCTTAACGTTTGCAGGTGTGCATTTCATCACTTCGTTAGGAACAGCGGCGTTAATCAGTATTGCAGTATTTGTATTCTTTGAATATATGTACTTCGACAATGAAAAAAAGACTGAATGCTAGTCGGATAGCAAACAGTCGCTCACGAAATATAACTAACTTAAATATACGAAATATAACGGAGGTAGTCAACTATGAATAAAACAGAAGAAAAATTATTAGAATTACTCAAAATTACATGGCAGAACGAATGGCGACTTAAATCTCAACTAGCTGAACGTGATGAAGAATTAGAGCATCAACGACGAATTATGCAATTTGAAATCAATATGTATAAAGAACAAAAAGAAATGTACAAAAGAGCATATCAAATCTTAAAAGGAGAATGTGTAGATGAGTAACATTTACCAAATTAACGATAAATTCTTATCAGTTTTAAATATGGCTGATGAAGATGTTGACCCACAAATCATACAAGACACATTAGACTCAATCGAATTGGAACTAAATGAAAAAGTAGATAACATTGTAGGACTTAAACGTAGTGTTGATTCAGATGTTGATGCTATAGACAAAGAGCTTAAACGTCTACAAGAGTTGAAAAAATCAAAAGTAAAGTTTTCAGACCGTTTGAAAGGTTATCTTTCAGACATGTTAGAACAACGACAGTTAGATAACTACAGAACATCTAAGAATTACATTTACAAACGTAAAAACGGTGCGAGTAAAGATGTTGTAGACGAATCTAAAATACCTAAAGAATATTGGGTATCACAAGCGCCTAAACTAAATTCAAAAATGCTCACTGATGATTTAAAAGCAGGAAAAGAAATACCAGGAGCGCAACTTAAACAAACGATAAGTTTGGTGGTGAAGTAGATGACTGAATCAAATGCTGAACAATCTGACATACTGAAAGAATTAGGCATTGAAGAAATTAATGAAGATACTCAAAACTATTATTCAATTATGGCATATGGCAAATCAGGAACTGGTAAGACAACTTTAGCCACTAGAGAAAATAACGCGTTTATTATCGATATACATGAAGATGGTACTCAAGTAACACGACAAGGTTTTGTAAAGAAAGTAGATAACTATATAGCCTTTCGAAATACGATAGCGAGTATCGAAAAGATAGTAAATGCAGGTAGACAAAAAGGAAAGTTAATTGATGTAGTTGTTATTGAAACAGCACAAAAATTAAGGGATATAACACTTACGCATGTAATGAATACACACCAAGTCAAAAAAGCAAGGCTACAGGATTATGGCGAAACATCTAAATTAATTGTTAATTCAATCAGATACTTATTAAAGGTTAAAGACAAACTCGGGGTTCACGTTATATTAACAGGACATGAAGGACTTAATTCAGAAGATAAAGATGAGAACGGCAACATTATAAATCCGAGAATATCAATCGAAGTGCAAGCAGCTATACACAATAATTTAGTAACTCAGTTCGACATTATTGGTCATACATTTATTGATGATCATGTTGATGAAAACGGAAACGCTACACATGATTATGTGTTTTCAGTAGAGCCATCGAATTTATATACAACTAAAGTTAGACATAATCCAGAAATAACAATCAAGAATCCAAACATTAAAAATGCTTCAATTTCAAAAATTGTAGATATGGCACAAAACGGAAACTAATAAAAAACTAAAAGGACGGTAATTAATTATGAACTTCAATTTAAATTTACAAGGCGCACAAGAAATCGGTAACTATATGCAACCAGGACAATACAGTGTGAAAGTTAAAAACTTTGAATCTAAAGAATCTAAGAATGGACACCCACAAATAGCGATCACGTTCACGCATAAAGAAGAGGGAGAATTCACGCATTATGCTAATGGTGATACTTCAAATGACTTCGCTAAAAATTGGTTATACACATTCTTAAAAGCATTAGGAATTCAAGATAATAATGGACAATTCAGTTTTACTGAAAGAGATGTAATCGGAAAACCAATCAATATTGAACTTGAACGTAAATACAATGACTACACAGACAAGTGGAACACAGTATTAAAACGTTTTTGGAAATTTGATGGCACACCAATTTATGAAAAAGTTGGAATTAAAGAGAATGAGAAAAATGAAGGCAATGAACAATCTAGTAAACCAAGTGTGAACGATAATAATAATCCTTTTGCAAACGCTAATGGTCCAATTGATATACAGGATTCAGATTTGCCTTTCTAGGTTGTGATTAAGTGTCACAAATTATTAAATACCAACCAAATAACAATGGTTCATACGATGTAGTTGTTACTGGTGTAGAAATACCAGAACAAGTTATCGAACTATTAGATTTAAACCAACCAATTGATGTTGATTGTTCGGTGATAGATCCTAATTCTATCACTGGACAACAACGTAAATTGATATTCGCGTTATGTAACGACATAGAAGCTCATACAGGACAACCTCGAGATTATATGAGGCAAATGTTCCAAGATTATGTAAAGTTTCTGTATGGCTACGAAGAACGCATATCTTTAGCAAATTGCACTCGAACTATAGCTAAGCAAATTATAGAAGTAATGTTCGAATGGATTTTTACCAATGCTATTCCATTGAATTATAAAACGAGTGAATTAATGAAAGAAGATAAAAATTATCTTTATTGGGCAACCGTTACACGACACTGTGTCATCTGTGGCACTCCAAGTAGCGACCTAGCTCACTATGAGTCAGTAGGTAGAGGAATGAACAGGAATAAGATGAATCACTACGATAAACACATATTGGCGTTATGTAGAAAACATCATAACGAACAACATGCGATTGGTGTTAAGTCATTTGATGAAAAATATCACTTACAAAACAGTTGGATCAAAGTTGATAGTCGTCTTAATGCAATGTTGAAAGGAGTAAAACAATGAAATCAAGAATGATTACGCTTGAAGATAGAATGCGTATTGCTCATAGAATTAATAATTTAAGAATGAAAGAAGAGTTATCACAAATCGAATTTGGAGAACGTGTTGGAGTTGGGCGCATAGCAGTTAATCGCTGGGAGAATAGATGGCAATTACCACCGATGAAAACTGTTAGGAAAATATCAGAAGAATACAATACAACGCCAGAATGGATATTGTACGGGGAGTGATAGTGATGACAAATAAAATCAAAAGTAATATTACTGGTTACGGTCTTGTATTTAAGCGAGTTATGAAAGACAAAGACATCAGTATTGAAGCTAAGGCTTTATACAGTTACCTATCAGCTTATGGTGGTTCAGATGAGAGTTCATTTCCTAGTGTTGAATTAATTAAGCACGAACTTAACATAGGTAAACAACGTTATCAACGTGCTAGACGTGAGTTAGAGAATGCAGGATATTTACAAGTCGATAGAAAACAAAACGGAAACATTTACGGAAGTAATTTATATACACTCTTTCATATCCCTCGACAGGTTGATATCCGACCGGTCGACAGTCAACCGGTTGAAATTCAATCGGTCGACAACCAGCCCACTACAATTAACAGTATTACAAATAACAATAATACAAATAACAGTAACACAATTAATAATAGCGCAACTGACGTTACGCGTGAGCGTTTTGAAGAATGGTGGAAACTTTATGATAAGAAGAAAGATAAAAAACTGACCTTTTCTAAATTCAAGAGTTGTCTTAAAAAACATTCATTCGAACAGATCATGCAAGGCACTAGAGAATATCTTAAAACGATTAAAGATAAACAATATCAGAAATATCCTAAAACATTTCTTACTAATGAAAGTTATATGAATGACTACAGCGAAGAAATACAAGAAGAGTCTAACAATCCATATGCTAACGCATTTGATAATGCACAGCCATTGGATATGGAAAATCTACCGTTCTAAAGGAGTGATGAGATGGAGGCTTTCCAGAACCTAGTTAAGCAAGCAGGTTTTAGAAATAAGATAGTTAAACAAGAATTCGGATTGCATTGCAATGACTGTGGTCGCAAGTATGATTACTACGAATTCGATAATGGACAAGTAGTCAAAGACGGTTGTGACTGCGACATGATTGCATTAGCAAAAGAATCTACTGAAAACTATCGCAAGAAACAACGTAAGTCTAAAGCGGAAAAGATATTTAAACAATCAATTATCAATGACAACTTAGCTAAAGTCACTTTCGATAACTACCAACCTACATCAGAACAGCTTAACTATGCTAAAGGATTATGTAAGAGATATGCAGATAACTTCACATTAGATAATAAACAATCACTACTTATACAAGGTTCATTTGGTACAGGTAAGTCACATTTATCAATGAGCATAGTTAAAGAAGTTAAATCAAAAGGCTACACAGTGCTTTATATGAACGTCCCTCAACTTATATCAACTATCAAAAACACTTACAACAATAGAAACGGTATGACTGAACAGGAATTAGCACAAATTATTAGTGATGTGGATCTAATGGTGTTTGATGACTTTGGCATTAACATGAATGAGTTTGCCACAAGCAAGATGTTCGAGCTAGTAGAAAGTCGTGTAGGTAAGCACAACATATTCACTACCAATTTAGACGAAAAAGAAATGACTAGAAATAAAGATATGCAACGTATATTCAGCAGAATTATGAGCAATACAACGCTAATCAAAATGGACGGTCAAGATTACAGAACTAGGGGGCTTAAATTTTGATTACGTTAGAAGAAATTAAAACAAATCTACAGTGTTCTGATGTATACGCACAGAAGCTCATAGAATGCGCACAGGGCGACGAGAAGAAGTTAGAGAACTTATACTACCAAAAACTGGCAGAACGTCTTATACGCCCTGCCATTGTCGAATACTAGGAGTGTTATAAATGGCAAAAGAAAAATATTACCTATATAGAGAAGATGGCACGGAAGATATCAAAGTCATCAAGTATGAAGATGGTGTGAATGAGGTTTATTCACTCACAGGCGCTCATTTCAGCGACGAAAAGAAAATTATGACAGATAGTGAGCTAAAACGATTTAAGGGCGTGTATGACCTTAAATACGAAGAAGAATTAGGACTACAAGCTAACTTATTTGAATTTTTATAGAGGTGGCACATGAGTAAATATAACGCAAAGAAAGTTGAGTACAAAGGACATGTATTCGATAGCAAAGTAGAGTGTGAATATTACCAATATTTGGAAAGTAAGATGAACGGCGTTAACTATGATCGTATCGAAATACAACCAAAATATGAGTTGATTCCTAAAACTGGCAAACAACGTAAGACAGAATACATTGCTGATTTTGCACTCTACCTTAATGACGAGTTAATCGAAGTCATAGACGTTAAAGGTATGCCAACTGAAACAGCAAAGCTAAAAGCGAAGATGTTCAGATACCTATATAGAGATGTAAAGCTCACATGGATATGTAAAGCGCCTAAATATACAGGGCTTGATTGGATTACACATGAGGAGTTAGTGAAAGTTAGACGTCAACGTAAGAAAGAGAAAGGTTGATTTTATGGAACACAGAGAAGAAACAATTGAAGTTTAGGCGAAGTTAAAAGTACGTGTGAGATATCCAGTGTGGATTAATAACCGAATCACTACAGAGAAAGAACGTGAGCGCATTTTAGATTTAATCGCAAAGAATCCTAATAAAGAACTCATGCAAGAAGACATGGAATTAATTGAATTAGTAGAGGTGGAGTGAATATGGAAAGCAAAACATTAAATGCGAAAGGGAAATCTTATGTATTGATACCTAGAGATTTAGAAATTATGAGCCTTAATGAAATAACTATGCAAGGTTTAAGAACAAGATTGTTAAACGGTTGGAATTTCAGAGACGCAATAGATGCACCTAGTGGAATGAGACGTGAAGAATATCAGAACGAAAAGATGTTAGCTGATAAATACAAAATGCAACAAGAATTAGATTTGATTGTAGAGCAACGTCGTAGAGTTAAAAGAAGAGAAGATAAAAAAAGACGTGAAGAAATGTTAGCAAAACACAGAGTACGCACTAGATATTTTGAAGAGTTAGAGAAAAATAATTTAATAGCAAGAATCAAAAAAGACTGTTACGGCAGAGTGCAAAGGGGATAGAGAGATGAGGATAAAAGATTTAAATGCTGGAGATTGGGTGCAATTCATAGGAGATAATGGACAGTCGCAATATGGTAAGTATACTCAACGTTGCAAAAATTTAGTGACTGGAGAGGATTTCACCAACTTGATTATGCATAATGGACAAACCTACAGACTAACTGATAATGATGATTTTGTTGTGGTGGACTTACCGTTTACACAAAAGCTAGATGAAGTAGTGGGCGTATCTAATAGAACACCGAAACATTATCAAGGTAGCGACGGGATAGACGTGATTGAATTCTTATATCAACAACTTTCATTTGAAGAATTCAAAGGCTATATGAAGGGCAATATGATTAAATACCCTGTGCGTAGTGGCAGAAAAGACAATGAAAAAGAAGATATCAAAAAAGCGTATGACTATGCAGGAAGATTACTTGAAAAAATGGAGTGATTAATCATGATCTATATGTACGAACCATTTGCGCATACTATCACTAAAACAACTGTTAAGCATTTAAGTTATATTACTGGTATTCCAGAAATGACAATATACCAACAGAAACACAAAGGTCAGTTTAACTATAAACTAAATTGTTTCTTTACAGACAAACTACCACGTATAAAAAAGAAACAAGAAATCAATGAGCTTATAAAAGTAAGTGACGAAGTTTGGAAGTTCAATGAACATTATCAATTGTATGTAAGTAATCTAGGTAGATTTAAGACATTAGACGGACAATTTAAATTTGCTAATAACAACAAAGGTTCATTGAACATCATTCACAAAAATAAACATCATCGAGCTAGCGACATAGTATTTAAAACTTTTATTGCAGGTATTCAGAATGGTATGCACGCGTATCCTAAAAATAGAATTTACAACGACATCACCGCAGATAATTTATTTGCAACGTCATTCAAGAAATATAGATTGTACAGAATAAATAAAGGTTGTTCTAAAGCAGTTTATCTAGTTGATTCTAATAACAACATTGTTGAAGAGTATTTAAGCACTAGAGAGGCTAGTAAGCATATGAATTTAGATAGAACGAATGTATCAAGGAAATGTAATAGAAACTACGTTGAAGATGGATTAATGTTCATGTGGGCAACCGATTACAAAGAGGTAGCTATATGACAACTAACACATTAGAACTTTCATCAACGATCAACCAACGTTATAAATACGACACTGCAGGTAAAACACCGACGCAGATACAAAGTGAACTGCGTAAGAAAGGCGTGCAGGGCTTTGTAGTTAAAGTGGCAGGACGCAAAGTGACGATGAAAGTAATGGAGCAACACATTAAAAGTAATAGGGAGTGTATGAGATGAACAAAAAAGCATTCCTCAATCAATACTTCGGCACTAAACGATACTTTTACCAAGACGATGAGAAAGTAGCCCACATGCATATTGTCAATGGCGTGTATTACCTACACGGTCATCACAAGACGAAGTGGTCAGGAGTTAAAACCACATTCAACAGTGAGCAGGAGTTTAACGAGTACATTAAGCAACACGGATTAACTTTGGAAGACGAAAGACAATTAACTTTATTTTAGGAGTGAGTGGACATGGTAAAGATTAAACGAAAAGTAGAGATGACTTTACACGAGGTTATTAAGTGGGCTTGGGATAACGATATAACAGATAAAGTTTATAGATGTAATCATCTACAGGGGCAGACAATTAGATTCGATCAATATGGTCTTGTTGATTTTAGTGATAAATATAAATATACAAAAACAGATAAATTCACAGTAGAAGTTGAGGAAGAAATCACGAAAGATAAGGCTTTAAACCATTTAGTAATTGCTTATACAAACCCTGTTCATGGAGATGGTAGCAAATCCTATAAGAATGAATCAATAAAAAACATTTTAAAATTAGAGCGCAACCGTAATCCTCTCAACAGATCTTTATCGATAACTTACTTCGACGAAAATGGACTACCACATTTAATTTGGCGAAAAGGGGCAATGTTCGAATGACCACTAAAATATTAGACGCTTGTTGTGGTAGCAAGATGTTTTGGTTCGATAAGGAAAATAAAGATGTAACGTTCATGGATATCAGAGAATTAGATACAGAGTTAAGCGATGGCCGAAAGTTAGTTGTTAAACCCGACATTATGGCCGACTTTAGAAATATGCCGTTTGAGGATAATTCGTTTCATCTAGTTGTCTTTGATCCACCACATTTAAAAACAGGTGGGGATAAAAGCTGGTTAGTTCAAAAGTATGGTCGTTTAAATGAAAATTGGCCAGATGATATAAAGCAAGGTTTCAACGAGTGTATGAGAGTTTTAAAGCCTAACGGAACATTAATATTTAAGTGGAATGAGGAACAAATAAAACTTGGCCAAATATTAAAATGTTTTAATCAAGCTCCTTTATTTGGTAACAAAAGAGCAAAAACACATTGGCTAGTCTTTATGAAACTGGAGGAAGCAGAATGAGAGATTTTACGATAACCGAATATAACCCATTAAAAGATACTTATGCAGTTACTAGAGATAGTTTGATTAAAAGTAAAATAGCATTTGAGATATTAAGAGATGAACGTGACTCATACAAAAAAGCAACGTGATGAGTTGATTGATGATATGGCAGAGGTTAAGCGTAAAGCACAGGCGTTTGATGAGATACAAACCAATCTCGGTCACGTATCAGATTTAGACGAATACGAGACGTTAGATTACAAAGATTGCCAGATATTAAAAGGTATTTTACAGGAGGCTAACCATGACTAAAGAGGTATACGTTATTTTTCAAGATGAAGATGGGCAAATATGCAAAACAGGACATATGCAAGCGACCGAAGAATTTTTGGAACAAAGTGAGATTAGTAATCTTGTTATTGTTAAACCAGAATATTATGGGGAGTTGGAGAAGAAAGCTAACGCTTGGGACGAATTAAAAAACGATACGTTAGCCGAGTATGAGTTATATCACAATAGCCTTAACAAATTAACAAATACTAACACTGTGACAGAAACGAAAGGTTATTTATTAGCAACGGGTACAATGCTATCACGTATGGACGAGTTAGACGGTACGAATGACTTTGAAGAATTTTTAGAGGGATTGGAGCGTGGGGAGTGATGTTACGAACTTTTAAAGTTAAATATTCATTGAACCCAAACAAGCCCTATACATTTACTGAACAAGTTCAAGCAGTTAACGAGTATGAGGCAAGGAAAAAGATTACAAAACAATTTAATCGAAAAGGGTTAACTATACAAATTATAAGTGTGGAGCGTGGCGAATGATGTTTAAAGTTAAAGAGTTTGAACGTACATCAACACAAGTAGAAGAAGATGTAAATGAATTCATAAAAGAGAACAATATTAAAGATTTTGAAGTGTGTGGTTATCAAGTAGATTGGTCTGAAAGTTACGAAGACCATTGCTCACATATCTTAATTAAATACTGGGAGGAACAATAATGAAAACAAGTGGAACTACAAGAGCGAGTATCAAATTTCCAGCATTAGCTTTTGAGTATAAAGACAAACCAGGTGTATATATCAGGGAACACGGTGGAGAAACTACCAATATAGAAGATGCGTTTTTAATGGTTTATGAAGATGGTAGTAAACCAGATAAAGAACAGTGTAAGGAATATTTTTTTAAAAGAGAGAAAGAAGAAGATGAATTTTTGAAAAAACAATTTGGTGAAAATGCAATCAACAATTATAAACCGAGTGAATGGTTTAAACATTGTAATTTAATAGACGTTTACATTAGCAGTAAAAAATTTAAGGAGATGATTTCCAATGACTAATCAATTAACAGTAGATCAATTACAAGAGTTATTACAAATACAAAAGGAATTTGACGATAGAATACCGACACTTAACTTACAAGATAGCAAGATTGCCTATGTAGTTGAATTCTTTGAATGGTTTAATACGTTGGAAACGTTCAAGAACTGGAAGAAGAAACCAGGTAAGCCGTTAGATGTACAACTTGATGAGTTAGCAGATATGTTGGCGTTTGGATTGAGTATTGCGAATCAAACGAAAGTTGTTTTTGATGATGAGGAAATGGAGTATATTCATATCTTTTTAAATAACATAAAACAAGATGCAAATAACCTAAAAGACATTTTGTACTTTTATGCGATATATGAAGATTTAGGGGAGTTATTGGTTAAAGAAGAATTTAGTAATAGAGATTCTTTAACCTATATGCTAATGCCTATAAGTTTAGCGTATGATTACTACACTATTGACCAACTCATTGATGCATACAAAAAGAAAATGGAGCGTAACCATGCAAGGCAAGACGGAACAGCAGACCAAGGAAAAGGATATGTTTAAGATGGTTTCGGATCAACAGGATACTAATTCTAAACGTGTCGAAATCGAGGCGGTTAAAAATAAAGATATTCTAACAAAAGTGAAAGAGGTGCTGGGTAAGTGAATGACATAATTGTTTTACTGATAATCGGAATAGGGTTAGTCGCATTAGATTACTTTGTTGATAAGTATCTTTTTGGTAATGATGAACACGCTACTGTATACAAAATCGGACTTTTTATTATTTTAATATTGCTTGTAGGATTTTCTGTCGAGAAAGATATATTAGCAGTTTTAATAGCATTGCTATTCTTAATGATAATTAACAAATTTAAAATAATAGTGAAATTTCTATAGGTAAGGAGTGAGTGGGAATGGAAGATAATCAAAATGACAAGAAATATATTATTGAAATAAAGAGTGGCTTGTACGTATCAACAAATGCATTTGGAAATGTATACAGTTTCACTAAAGACATAGAAAAAGCTACTAAAACTTCTTATTTAGATAGTGCTATGGATATTGCAGAACGCTGCTATGGTACCGTCAAAGAATACAGAATGAAACATGAAATTTTAGAGGTCATAGATTAATGCAATACCTAATCACAACATTCACAGATTCAACAGGTATACCACACAATCACGTGACTAAGGCTAAGGATAATCAAACGTTTACGGTGGTTGAGGCAGAGAGCAAAGAAGAGGCAATGAAGATATTTAAAGACAAAAAACGTAGAGAAGAATTCATTCGGGGACTAAGGGATTTAAAACTAGTAACTAGCAGAAAGAGATTAGATGTTTTTAATGAGGAGGAAGACAATGATTAAACACATTTCAAAACTAATATTCACAATAGCAATGTATGAGTTAGGTAAGTACGTGACGGAACAATTAATTATTTGGTGGCAGAGTGATGATGTGTTAGATGTGCCGTTAGATTATACTGACGCAGACCATGCACATCTTAATCGATTGATGAGAGAGGTGTCAGAGTAATGGAGTTGGCTGGACTAATAGCTAATATAGTTATGTTTCTTGTATGGTCATATGCAATGTATAGATGTATTAAGGCAGAGAAGAAAGCACGAAAGTACTTCGATACAATGACAGATGTATGGAATGAAAATACACGGTTAAAAGAACAACTTTCACTCTATCAAAAAAGTGAATGGGATTATGAACCTTTAAAGTGGCTAGATAAGCATGAAGATGAGGTGAGTAACTAATGTGGATAATCATATCAATCATACTTGCAGTTATTATATTATTCCTTGTTGGAAATAATGGTATGTTACGTAATGAAAACAACGGTTTGAGATACACTAACGTATACTTATTTACTCGTTTTGTTAAAGATAATGGTGAAGAAGGGATTAGAGAGTTACAAGAGGAAATGGAAAAGGTAGCTAACAAGTTTAATAAAAATTAATAATTTTTTAAAAAGTAGGGTAGCTCAATACCATGATTTGATATAAAATGAAAAACACTATACAAACAATCTGGAGATGTTTTAAATGTTAAAGACTACCATTAAAGTTAAAAATGAAAAAAGAGAGCTAACTAACTTGGAACTACAAAAGATGCAAGATAATGCTTTAGATCATGGTATTGTTAGTAACAGAATAAGGGATAATTGGACTGAAGAAGAAGTGTTTAACGTACCTAAAGGTATGAGCCGTACTCAATATGCTGAGTATAAATCTTTAAAAAATTTAGAAATTGCTAATAAAAATGATAAAAGTAACGACACACGAAATACTCTAAAGAAACCATGGCTATATAAAGTAAGACAATTACATGGGCGTTCAGAGTATGTACAAAGTCAAATGGATAACAATTCTTTTGTCAAACTGAAAAAGGATTGCTATGGAAGAATGCAAAGAGTTTAAAATTAATTATATATATATATTTAAGGTAAAGGTACTAATTTACTCTAGTACCTTTATAATTTATACTATTATTAGTACCTGGTACTAAATGTAGGTAACGGAGGTAGTAGATGTATACACGTGACGAAGTAAGAAACATGATAGACAATTATAAGTGGATGCGTAATATTATTGAAGCACAGGTATATGATGCAGATAGTACATCTACTGCACAGTATGGTATAGAAGCAGTAATGCCTAAAGCTAAAGGTGGTACAGGTGATAAGGTATTAGTCAAAGTGTTAGATAGGAATAGAGAGTATCGACGTAATATTAAATTACTACAGAAGATGGAGTTCATAGATAAGTATGAAGATTATATTACGAATGATAAGAACTATCATATATTACAGATGCTAAAGCTAGGGGTTAAACATAAGACTATTAAAGACTTGATGGAGATTAATAGCGACTCTACATTCTATGCATGTATCAATGAGATAGTCGGTGTGTATATGGATGTACAACGAGGACACTATGATGAGAAGGTATCGAAGAGATAGAAGACATCGAAGACATCGAAGGCTATGTGCATTAGGTATATCAATAAGATTATAATGGAGTCATACGATAAGAATATAAGAGGCACATCACATAGTGGTGTGTCTTTTGTTATGCATAAGGTGGATATAATGAGCAAGTTTAGTGAGTATATAGATATAAGAAACAATAACCGTAAGTTCTATATGAGAGCCAAATGGAGAAAGACAAGACAGCAAGTATTAGCACGAGATCATTATGAATGCGTGAGATGTAAAGAAGAAGGTAAGCTAACAATCAATCAACATCAGTCATTAGAAGTTGACCATATTCTTGAATTAGAAACTCATCCAGAACTTGCTTATGAATTAGATAACTTACAAACCTTATGCAAATATCACCACAATAAAAAACATGGCAGATTTGAATTTAACCCAAACAGAAAAGAAATAAAATTCAATGACGAACAGTGGTAAAAATATTTAGATAATTAAATTATATAACATAAATAAAATTGTAAAATCCCCCCAGTTTCAAGAATCCCATACCTAAAGGATTTGTCGGAAACCGGCGCTTGGGTCAATTATCCAAGTTTAAAACTCTAATTGATACATTAGGGGATAGACAATTAAAAATATTATCTAATTCAAAAAAACAAAGAAAGGGGGAGGGCAAATGAAAAACGACAAATACTTAAAAGACAAGTTAACACCCAATCAAATTAAAAAGATTAATAACTCAGAAGACTTCTTAATGTCACAGATTGACACCAATAATAATGTTGAAGTGGAAAAAGTAGAACGTTATATTAATTTATTAAAACTTTTCTACGCTTTAGATGTTTATATTGAACAGTCAGGACCCATAACAATCGTTAAAAATGCAAGTCAAGAGTTTGTTAAGGCTAACCCTGCTATTGCAGAGAAGAATAAAGTCAGTGGCTCATTACTTGCATTGGAAAAATCGTTCCAATTAGATAAGAAAGCAGAACAAAGACGATTAGAAGAAGCTGCGAAAGGACCTGATTTAACATGAAGATACCTAAATACGTTACAGACTACATAGAAAAAGGTAAATCAGGTAAAGCTTTATTCAATAAAGAACGTCATAAGTTAATATCTTTTTTAGAAGATAACATTTTGCAACGTGACGATCTTTACTTTGACACACAACGAATTGAAGATTACATCAAGTTTAGTCAAAAATGGTTTTTTCCACTACAAGATTTTCAAAAATTTATATCATGTTTTGTATTTTTGTATGAAGAAGATACAATGACACCTTATTTCTCTGAGTTCTTTATTTCAATGGCACGTGGTGGGGGTAAAAATGGTTATATTAGCACATTAGGTGCTTTTTTTATGACACCTTTACATGGCATACCTAAATACAATATGTCGGTGGTTGCGAATAGTGAAAAGCAAGCACAGGTTAGCTTTAGAGAAATCTATGAAATGATTGAGGGCAATGATTTATATGTAACTGCTGAAAGACCTAATAACCCTTTTTACTTAAGTAAGGTTTATGTGGAAGGTTTATCAACTAAATCTCAATTTCTTTTTGATACCTCTAATGAAAAAACAAAAGACGGTGCACGTGAAGGTTGCATTTTCTTTGATGAAATTCATGGCTATGAGAAAGATTCGGTTATCAATATTAAACGAAGTGGTTTAGGTAAGGTTGCACATCCTAGAACGTTCTATATCGGTACAGATGGCTATGTCCGAGAAGGCTTTTTAGATAGACTGAAAGAACGTGCAGATAATGTATTGAAAGGAATTAGCCCTGAAGATAGATTATTCCCATTCATTTGTAAGATTGATGATAAGAATGAACTTGATCACCCTGAAAAATGGGAAAAAGCGAATCCCATGTTCGAAGAACCTACAAGTGATTACGGTAAACAACTTTTCAAAGAAGTACATCAACAGTATTTAGGACTTAAGTTTAATCCATCTAATAGACCAGAGTTTATGACAAAGCGTATGAATATGCCTGAAACTGATTCACAAAGTGTTGTAGCACCTTGGGACGACATCATGGCGACTAATCGACCTATACCGCCCTTAGAAAATAATGAATGTATCGGTGGTTTAGACTATGCAAGTTTAAAAGACTTTGCAGCAGTTGGATTATTGTTCCGTTCAGGCGAAGATTACATTTGGAAGACTCATTCATTTGCAAGAAAAGAATTTTTAGATACTTATAAACTCAAACCACCTATTAAAGAATGGGAAGAAAGAGGCTTATTAACAATTGTAGATGAGCCAACAATAAGCCCTAAACATATTATTGATTGGTTTAGTGAAGCACAAAGAAACTACGGGCTTAAAAAAGTAATAGCTGATAATTTCAGAATGGATTTATTAAGAACCTTATTTGAAGATGCAGGTATTGAATATGAAGTGATTAAAAATACTAGAGCTATTCAGTCACTGCTAGCACCACGTGTTGAGGACATGTTTGCACAACGTCATTTAATATTTGGAGATAATCCTCTCATGCGTTGGTATACACAGAATGTTGCCGTTAAGATTCGTAAAGACGGCAACAAAGAGTATGAAAAGAAAGAGCCTATCCGACGTAAAACTGATGGATTTCAAGCGCTTATACATGCGTTATATAGAGCAGACGAGCTAAAAGATTCTAACTTAGATGATGAGATAGACTTGTTACGTGGTTTAAGGTTCTAAAGAAGGGAGGTTCAAATTAAATGGGATTATTTGATAATGTGTTTAAACGACATTCTGAATTGTCATGGATGTATGATCTCGAGTTTCTTCAAGATAAAAGTAAAAAAGCCTATTTAAAACAAATTGCTTTAAATACGGTTATTGAAATGGTTGCTAGAACTATATCTCAAAGTGAATTTAGAGTGATGACGGGTAATAAAAGAGAAAAAGATGACTTGCATTATAAATTAAATGTTCAACCGAACAAGAATCAAAATGCAGTCGATTTTTGGCAAAAGTTTATTTACAAATTAATCATAGATAATGAGGTACTTGTCGTAAAGAATGACGACGGGTACTTTTTTGTTGCCGATGACTTTGTAAAAGATGACGACATGGGACTATACCCACATAAATTCATAAATGTTATGGTTAACAACTTTGAATTTAAACGTTTCTTTTTAATGGATGATGTTATTTATTTAACTTATAGTAATCAAAAACTTGAGGACTTTTCGATGGGCTTATTTGAGGATTATGGCGAGATATTTGGTCGCATGATTGACTTGCAACTGATGAACAATCAAGTAAGAGGTGTCCTAAATATCGACACCACTCAATTTAAGGCTGAAGATGGAAGAGCAAAACTACAAGGCTATATAGATATGATGTTTGAGGCGTTTAAAAACAACTCTATAGCTATAGCACCATTAACAAAAGGCCTAGAATATGAAGAACATTCAAGTAAAGGCGCTTCACAAGGGACTCAAGAGTTTAAAGAGCTAGAAGAGTTAAAGCGTACCATACTTACAGATATAGCAAGAATGATAGGCGTGCCACCATCGTTAGTTATTGGCGAAATGGCAGACCTAGAAAAACAAATAGATTCATATTTGAAGTTTTGTATTAATCCTTTATTACGAAAAATCGAATCTGAATTAAATTCAAAATTTTTCTATGAGCAAGAATATTTAAATGAAGATAAACATATTAAAGTCGTAGGTATCGATAAGCGAGACCCACTACAAATGTCAGAAGCGATTGATAAATTAGTTTCATCAGGTACATTTACTCGAAATCAAGTACGAATCATGACGGGCGAAGACCCTGCCGATGACCCAGAATTAGATAAATTTATCATCACGAAAAACCTTCAAACTGCAGATGCATTTAAAGGAGGTGAGACTAATGCAAGTGGACAAGAGTAAAGGCTTTTTCAATGTTAAAAAGACGTCACCTACATCAGCTAGCATAGATATGTATGGCGAAATTGTAGATGAACGTATGAACGATATTGAAACAAGTGCCACATCGTTTAATCAAGCTTTAAAAGACTTAGGAGATGTAGAGAATATTACTTTAAATATTAATTCTCCAGGGGGTTCAGTGTTTAGCGGAATAGCTATTTACAATATGATTAAAAGCCATAAGTCACATATTACGGCAAATGTACAAGGTTTAGCTGCAAGTATAGCAACAGTTATTGCTATGGGAGCCGATAAAGTTGTTATGCCATCTAATAGTATGATGATGATTCATAATGCATGGACTATTGCGATGGGCAATGCAAATGACTTAAGAAAACAAGCCGATGATTTGGATAAAATTAATAGTACAGTATTTAATAGCTATGTTGCTAAAAACCCTGATATTGATCATGCGCTTCTTCAAAAGATGTTAGACGAAGAAACATGGTTAAGCGCCGAAGAATGTAAAAACTTAGGACTTATTGATGAAATTCAGAATGCAACACCAATAGCAGCAAAAATCTCACCGGAAATGGAGGCACAGTTTAAGAACATGCCAAATAAATTTAAACATTACAACGCGGACAACTTACCGCAAGAACAAGACACACCACCACAAGAAGAAAAGAAACCTGAAGAAAAAGATATTGATTTAAAAGTTGTGAATGATAAGTTAGATGACATCTTTACTTTGTTAAAAGATGTTGCTAAAAGTGTGGTTAAGGATGATTCAAAACAAGAACATGAAGATAATCCACCTAAGCCACCAGAACAACCACAAAACAAAAAATTCAATCGCTTTACATTTTAACTAGCTTCTCGTGAGTAACGGGAGGCTATTTTTAATGTTTAAAATTAAGGAGGAAATAGAAATATGGCTGATATGAAACAAAACGAGCAAAAGCTCAAAAATTATCATGAGCACAAACAAAAATTTGCTAACTTAGTGCAAAATGGTGCAAGTGATGAAGAACAATCAAAAGCATTTGGTGCTATGTTTGACGCTTTATCAAATGACTTACAAGAAGAAATCGAGGATAGAGTTAACAACCGTGTTGTTGACAATGGCATTTTAGCTAAACGTTCTCAAGACCCTTTAACTTCTGAAGAGCGTAAATTCTTCAACGAAATTAATTATGAAGTAGGATATACAGATGACAAAATCTTACCAGAGACTGTTGTTGAACGTGTGTTTGATGATTTACAAAAAGAACATCCGTTATTATCTAAAATTAATTTCCAAAATGCAGGTATTAAAACGCGTGTAATTAAAGCGGACCCTGCTGGTCAAGCGGTATGGGGTAAAATCTTTGGCGAAATTAAAGGCCAATTAGACGCTGCTTTCCGTGAAGAAGACTTCACACAATATAAATTAACTTGTTTTGTAGTATTACCAGATGATTTATCAATCTTTGGTCCTAACTGGATTGAACGTTTCGTACGTACGCAAATTCAAGAAGCTATCTCAGTAGCATTAGAAGCTGCAGTTATTAATGGTGGCGGCGCATCTAAATTACAACCAGTTGGTTTAATGAAAGATATTAATACTGACAATGGTGCAGTTACAGATAAGACATCTTTAGGCACTTTAACATTTGCTGATGCAGATACGACTGTATTAGAACTTAAAGATGTATTGAAAAACTTATCTGTAGATGCAAGAGGCAAGAAATTAAAAATTGATGGTAAAGTAACATTAGTTGTAAACCCTCAAGATGAATGGGATATTCAAGCACGTTACACATACTTAACTGCTAATGGTGGTTTTGTTACTGTATTACCTTATAATGTTTCTGTTGTTGCGTCTGAATTTGTTCCTGAGAAAAAATTAGTCGCTTTTGTAACTGATCGTTACGATGCAGTTCGTGGTGGCGGATTAACAGTTAAGAAATTCAACGAAACTTTAGCTTTAGAAGACGCAGTATTATTCACTGCTAAAACATTTGCGTATGGTCAACCAGCAGATAATAAAGCTTCTGCAGTTTATGATTTAAATGTCGCTACTGGACCTAAATCACAAACAGCAGCAGGTGGTACAACTGACGGCAAAACGCCAACTGCATAAGGATTGAGGTGATGTAAATGGAACGCATCACAGATGAATTATTAGATGAATTTAAAGATTACACTAAAATCTCACATGACACAGAGGACGAGTATTTAAAAAATCTTTTGAAGAAGTCATACAGTAATCTTGTGTCGAGGTTTGGCGAGTTTAACATCTATGAGAATTTAGAAGGTCAAGACTTAGTCTTTGCAAGATCATGTTATGCATATGAAGATTTGCTTGAGTATTTCAATGATAACTACCAAGATGATTTGATTAACTTTGGTTTGAATAATGTGACTGGAAGTGGTACACATGAGAACACCATTTAAGAAGCCATTCATAACAACTAAAAAGTTAAATACTAGAGTTCATTTTTATGAGTATCAAGCAAATAAAGGTCCAGAGGCAGGCGTTAAACGTAAGAAAATTTTATACAGTTGTTGGGCATACGTCCCACAATGGAAGATGACAGAGTTACAAAACGCTATTGCCAATGGTACTGAACATGATGTGAAGATATTTATCAGAGAAACACATGGGCAATATATACCATCAGAGAGGCACTATATTAATGTGGAATCGCCTTACATTACGCAAGACTTAAACATTAAATTAGTACAACCCGATGTTGAGAATGAAGATTTCTTAATGATTTTGGGTGGTGTGACAACATCATGAGTATAAAGTTTGATGAAAAAGCAGTGATGAAAGAACTTGAGAAAAAGTTTAATAAGACGAGAATGCGAAAGATATACGATGAGGCTTTAATTGCAGCAGGTAAAGTGATACTTGAAGCGGTTAAAGCTAATATTCGTTATTTTAGAGATACAGGTGCTGAGTATGGTGAAGTAAAACTATCTAAACCAATGTGGGAAAATGGTGCGCGATCCATTCGCTTGTATTGGGAAGGTGAAAAACACAGGTATGCTATTGTTCATTTAAACGAAAAAGGTTTTCACAATAAAAGTGGTAAGTTTATTAAGCCAAAAGGTATGGGAGCGATAGATAAGGCTATCAGAAGTGCAAGAAACACTTTTTACAAAGTCATTCAAGAAGAGGTGAAAAAAGCGTTATGATTGATATACTAAACGTTATATATGAAAAATTAACTAGTAATGACGCTTTGATGCGACTTGTAGATGAGGAGAACATTAAGTTTAATGATTACCCTGATGTACAAGACATCATTAAACCTTATATTGTATTAGATGACTTTGACGACCCTATACCTGAGACATATATTGACGGAGATAGATACGCTTATAGTTATATCGTTCAAATCGATGTGTTTGTTAAATACTCAGATGATTACAATGCAAGACTAAGAAGAAACGAAATATCGCAATTGATTAGTGATTTATTATGGAAATATTTAAAAGTTAGCCAAGTAACAAACTTAGGCAATGAATATAATAAGGACTTTAGCCTGTATCGTTCAACGAGACGATATGAGGCTATTTTTTATAAGGAGGAAAATTAATTATGGTCAAACAAGCAAAAACGCCACGTTCATATATTAATATTAAGGATTTAGGGTTCGCAGTATTAACTACAGATGAAGTAGGTAATATGGTTTACGAAAAAGTAACTCAAACAAGAGGTTTACAAGAAGTTTCTGTTGAATCTGGTGGAGAAATCGTTAATGCTTATGCAGATGGCGGTATCATTGAATCAGGTACAACTGATGGTGAAGCTTCAATCAACTTAACTATGCATGCATTCCCACAAGAAATCAGAGAAATTATCTTCAATGAAGTTTACGACGAAAATGGTATCTATGAAGAATTAAAAGGTAAACAAAGTAACTATGTTGCTGTTTGGTTTAAACGTGAACGTCGTGATGGTTCATTCCAGCGTGTCGGTTTAACGAAAGTTATGTTCTCCGAACCGAAAATGGAAGGTCAAACTGCAGAAGATAAATGGGAATTCTCTCAAGAAGAAGTTGAAGGTACTGCAATGCATCGTATTGGCGACGACAAACGTAAAATCATTTTTGATTCTAAGTCTAAAGATGATGATGAGTCAGAATTCTTCAAACGTTTATTACTAGGTGCTTACGATTCTAAAACAGAGGTAGCAACACCAACTGCATAATTGATTTATGGCGACTTTAATCGGTCGCCTATTTTTGTATACAAAAATAACAACTCTTAAGGAGTGATTAAATGGCCAAATTTAAAGTTTTAGCAGATTGTAAAGATAAAAAGACCGACAGATCATATAAACAAAATGAAGAAGTAGACGCAACAGTAAAAGAGATTAACGATTTTGAAAAGCGTTTAGAAAAAGCAGGACATGAAACACCATTTTTTGAAAGATTATATAACAAATAAGGAGAGAAATAAAATGGCTAAATTAAAACGTAACTACATTCAATTAGTAGAAAACCCAAAAGCTGAAGAAATTAAAATGGAGACTTTCTTAACACCACACTTTATTCCAATGGATGTACTTTATGAAGCAACAGACATCATGGCAGAGTTAGAACGTGTGGAATCAGGAGAAGTTGAAATGAGTTTTAAAGAACAATTAGATAAATTAATCGATGTTGTTGTGAAAATTTACGGTGGTCAATTCACTGCAAAAGACGTAAAAGCTCGATTACATGCACCAGATGCAGTAACTGCTTTACAAAGACAAGTTGAATTCATCGCAAATGGACAACAAGACGAAGAAACAAAAAAGTTTATTCAGAGCATCAGTTAAACCAATTAGATGAAGACGATTTAACTTACTCAAGTATGTTAAATCATTTAGATATTGTTGTCAGAGATTTAGTAAAGGAAGGAAAGGATGTTAATGAAGTGTTAAATATGCCTTATCACTATGTATTACAAATACTAGATGAACGTAACACTAATAAAGTCACTTCCGATGCTAAAGCAGATGCAATATTTGCAAATTTCTAGCCTTAGCATAATTGCTAGGGCTTTATTTTTTTATCCTATTTTAAGAAAGGGGGACAATGAGTGGCAGATATTAAAGGTTTATCCATATTAATGAATATGAAAGATGTTGGGGTTGAGCGTTCTCTCAAACAAATCAAAGCTCAATTCAAAACATTAAGTAGTGAGATGACAAGATCTAATGCAGATTTTAAAAATACTGAACGTTCAATGAGTAACTTAAATACTAGAACTAAAGAGTTAAGAAAAGGTATTGATGTTACTGAAAACAGTATGAAAGACATTGCCAATCAATTGAAAAAAATGTCTACAGAAGAACAACGTTCAAGTGTAGAAGCGGAAAAGCTAAGATTGGAGTATAGTCGTCAAAATAGAGCCTTAAATATGTATCAAAGACAGTTAAATCAAACAGAAACAGAATTAAATCAGTTTGGTCAATCAACAAAACGAACTGTATTTTCTATGGAGAAGATAGATAATGTTTTGGGTACGATGAGACGTCAATTAAATATTACAAATATGGCTTTTGAACGCGGAGAGAAGTCTACAAAAGGCTACGAAAGCTATTTAAACAGCTTAAATGTCGTAATAGAAAAGCATAAACGTACAATCCAAACGCTTGAAACAAGATATCGTAATGTGGCGAGACAACAAGGTGTGAATAGCCAAGAGGCTTTACAGTTAAGACAAAAGATACTTCAAGAAAAGCAATCTTTAGACACCTTAGAGGGACAATACCGTCAAACTTCAGCTCAAGCACAACGGTTTGCAATGGAACAAAAGTCTGCAACGATGTCTATGACTCAAATTAGACAAAAGATTACACAAGTAGCACAATCTTTACGTATTAGTGCTAATAATTTTAAGTTGTCAGGCCAAACGGCAAGTGCCTATAAAGCGAAAATTGAATCGCTAAATAATGGTATGAAACAACAACAACTCATTGTTCAGAATTTAGCAAAACAATATGATTACGCTAAGCATCAGTATGGTGCAACAAGTAAAGAGGCTCAAGAGCTAGGTGTTCAATTAAGTGAAGAGCGACTTAAACTTAAAAACTTAGGTGTTGAATTAAATAGTACAACTCAAGCTCATAGACGTTTGAAAATGGAACAACAACAAGGTATTTCTTCCATGTCTCAAATTCGTAATAAAATGACAGATTTGAATAACACTTTAACTTTATCTAGAAGTAATTTTTCTAAAGCAGGAGAAAGTGTAAATAGTTATAAAAATCATTTGATTACGTTAAAGAACAACATGACACAACAAAAGACAGTTTTAAGAGAATTAACCGCTCAATACAATTTTGTAGCAAATGCTCAAGGTAAAAACAGTCAAGAGGCACGTGAACTTGCAAGTGCAATTGTCCAACAAAAAGTTAAAATGAATGAGCTTGAATCTGAGATACGCCAAACTGGACATGCTTATAATGAGTTGTCTCAAAAGCAACGTAATGCACAGGCTTTAAGCACAAGTGGATTTGGTAGATCAATACAAAGCGTCAACAAATATAGAGATTCAATCAATAGTGCAGGAATGGCTATGAGGAATATAGGCTCTAACATGTCTATGTATATTTCTTTACCAGTAGTTGCAGGATTTGGTGCTGCAATTAAAAAAGGCATGGACTTTGAATCTCAAATGGCTAAGGTTGGTGCTATTGCAGGAGCAAGTAAGGGTCAATTAAAAGCAATGACTGATCAAGCTATTGACTTAGGTGCTAAGTCTGTATTTAGTGCGTCTGAAGTTGGTAATGGTATGAAAGAATTATCAGCATTGGGCTTTAACGCTAAACAAACAATGTCTGCGATTCCAGGTGTTATTGATGCAGCAGCAGCAAGTGGTGCAGACATGTCTACTACTGCAACTATTATGGCGTCTACAATGAACTCATTTGGTTTAGAAGCGTCTAAATCGGGTCATATCGCTGATGTATTAGCTATGAGTGCGAATAAATCTGCCGCAGATGTAAGTTACATGGGAGAGGCATTAAAATATGCAGGTTCTCCAGCTCATTCTCTAGGCATGAGTCTTGAAGATACATCTAGTGCCATCATGGCAATGAGTAATGCAGGTTTAAAAGGTGAGCAAGCAGGTACAACGTTACGAGCTTCATTAATTCGATTAGCTAAACCTACCAAAGCGTCACAAAAAGCAATGGACGAACTAGGTATTTCACTTACAGATTCTAAAGGTAAGTTTGTTGGCATGCCTGCTTTAGTAGGACAATTCCAAAAAGGCTTGCAAGGTATGACGAAAGAGCAAAAACTTGCAGCCGTATCTCAAATTGTTGGTACTGAATCAGCTAGTGGTTTCTTAGCAATGATAGATGCGGGTCCAGAGAAAATAGGCAAATATAGTAAATCTCTTAAAAATTCAGATGGTGCAAGTAAAGAAGCAGCAGACAAGATGAACAATACACTTAAAGGTGCCGTTGAACAACTTGGTGGTGCGTTTGAATCATTAGCAATTAAGATCACTCAAAGCAATGGTGGGCCTTTAACAGGTTTGATTCATGTGTTGACAGGAATCATAGGTGCGATTACAAAATTACCTGGACCAGTAATACAAGTTATCACAGTTTTTGCAGGATTGGTTGCAGCAATAGGACCGTTGCTTATAATGACTGGTGCGGTTGCTAATGGAATTACAGGAATAGCAGGAGCTATGAAATTACTGAATGAACTAGGTGCAGGCGAAGGCATTATGGCAGGGTTTAGAAATGGAATATCTAAAGCTTTAGGACCAATTAGAACGATGATAGGTTTACTAAGAGCTCAAGCAGTTGCTGCATGGGCGTCACTAGGACCTTATGCATTAATTGCAGGGGCTATTGCAGCCGTTGGAGCGGCGTTTTATGTCGCTTATAAGAAATCTGAGACCTTTAGAAACATAGTTAATGCCGTTATCACACCTGTTAAGAATGGGTTTATCGCTTTATGGAATGTTATTAAACAGTTTGGTAGTGCTATTAAATCAGTCTTTAGTGGTGACACTGCAGGTGGATTTAATATACTTAAAAAAATATTACCTGAAGAAGCGGCAAGACAATTTACATCTACTCTTGTAATGTTACGTGGCCCCTATAATCAGTTTATCTCGTTTGTTCGCTCTACTGCAGTAGCTATTGGTTCATTCTTTAAAGCTTTTTGGCAAGATAATGGGTCAACAGTTATTAATGCCTTTAATGCAGTTAAAAGTGCAGTAGGTTTAATATTGAATACATTATTCAATGTGGTTATCAAACCTATACTTAATGGTATTAGAAGCGCGTTCAGTATTGTGTTTGGTGGCATCAAAGCAATTGTTATCAATGTGTTTACTGGTATACGAATGATTGTTCAGGGCAATTTAACTGCTATAAGTGGAGTAATTAAGCTATTTAAAGGAATTTTCACTGGCGATTTTGGTTTAATGTGGCAAGGCATTAAACAAATATTCAGTGGTGCATTAATGGCAATTGGTGGATTAGTTCGAATGACATTTGGCAATCTACTTATTTTCTTAAGAACGATTGGCTTATTAATGCTTACTGCAGTACGCACTGTTTGGAATGTAATTAAAAATGTAATTATTAGTTCAGTTCGAATTTCTGTTAACGTAGCTAAAGCACTTATGGGTTGGTTGCGCAACTCATTTGTAGCTATATGGAATGGTATTAAAACTGTCAGTATAGTAATTTGGAACGGAATCAAAAATGCAATAGTTGGTATAATACGATTAATGATTGCTATTGCTAAGCGTGTAATAGGTGGATTAAGATCTTTTATCGTTAGTGCTTGGAATTTCATTAAAGCAGTTTCTATTCGCGTTTGGAATGCAATTAAAAACGGTGTTGTTGGAGCTATACGAGGTTTATCTAACGGAGTACGTAAAATTATTACCACTTTACGCGGTTGGATTGTTTCGGTTTGGAGCTACATCAAAAACAAAGTTATTGCTTTAGCCAAAGCTTTAAGTACTGGTGTAAAACGTGCGTTTAATAATCTTTGGGGAACAATTAAAAAGATATTTGGTGCTATCCGTAATTTTACAATCAAAGTATGGACGTATATTAAGAATAAGGTTATTGCTTTAGCAAAAGGCCTTTATAATGGTGTAAAACGTGCGTTTACTGGTACATGGAACTTTGTAAAGCGTGTATTTAATAATATAAAAAACTTTTCTGTTAAAGTATGGGGTTATATAAAAAATAAAGTTGTTAATTTTGCTAAAGGTTTATTTAACGGTGTAAAAAGATACTATAATAATTTATGGAACAATACTAAATCGGTATTTGGTAAATTACGTGGTTGGCTTACTAAAACTTGGAAAAATATCAAAAATTCTGTAATAAATTACGCTAAAAACCTTTGGAGTGGCGTTAAAAATACATGGAATCGTTTAAAAAGTGGTACAAGTAGCATATTCGGTAGAGTAAAAAGTGATACCATTTCTAAATGGAAAGGTATAAAAAATTCTGTAACTGGTCTTGCAAAAAGTTTATGGAGCAGTGTTAGAAATACATTCAGAAATATGGCTAGTGGATTAAAAACTTTAATCGGAAGAATTAAAAGCCATATCGGTGGCATGGTCAGTGGTGTTAAAGGTGGATTAAATAAATTAATCAAAGGTGTTAACTGGGTAGCTGGAAAATTAAGTATGGATAAATTGCCATACATTAAATTACACACTGGTACTGAATCTACTCATACTCAAAATGTTGTAACTAATGGAAAAATTAATCGCGATACATTTGCTACAGTTGGAGATAAAGGTCGAGGAAATGGTCCAGGTGGCTTCCGACATGAAATGATACGTTACCCTAATGGAAAAACTGCTATCACACCTAATAGAGATACAACAGCTTTCTTACCTAAAGGCTCATCAGTATTAAATGGAGCTCAAACACATAGTATTTTAAATAGTAACCCTCAATTTTCTAAAGGCTCATTACCTAGATTTGCAGGCGGCACTGGTTTTAATTTATTAGGTGGAGGTAAGAAACCTAAAAAACATAAACACGGCGATAGTGTTGTCGGCGATGTAATGGGAAATGTTAAGAAAACTGTTGGTAATGTAGGCAAAGAAGCTAGTGCCATTACAGGTAAGGTTGTTAAAAGCGGGAAAGCTATTGTAGATAAAACACTAGAAACTGCAGGTAAAGGTAAAGACTGGCTAAAAAAATCTGTTGGTGATGTGTTGGACTACATAGAACATCCAGGGAAATTACTTAATAAAGTCCTTCAAGGTTTTGGTATTAGTAAGGATAGTTTCGGTATAAGTAAGGCCGCCGAACTACCATACAATATGATGACTGGTATGTTTAAAAAACTTAAAGAAGCTGCTACTAAAAAAATTGGAGAATGGCTAGAAGATAGTGGTGGTGGCGACGGTGGTTACATTGACTTATCTAAAGGTATCAACTTTGGATTTGCAAGAACTGCTGCTGAAGCTGCAAAAGCTGGATATCCATTCCCACGTCCACACCATGGTTTAGATATTAACTATAAACATGACAAAGTTTATTCAACGATGTCAGGTACTGCTCGAGCTTTCCAAGGCTGGAGTGGTGGTTTTGGTAACCATATGGAAGTAACCAACGGTAATGTTAAGTCTATCTATGGTCACTTGCACAAACTAGCATTTACAGGTACCAAAAAAGTACATCCAGGAACCTACTTAGGTATATCAGGTGGTAGTCCTGCAGAAGACGGACAAGGTGCAGGCAGCTCTACTGGACTTCATTTACACTATGAAATGCAGTGGGGTGGAGTAGCAAAAGACCCTACAAGTTGGTTGAAAAAACATAATGGTGGTGGAGGTGGCGGTCAAAATAAAGCTGCTTCCAAATGGAGAGGTGATATTCGACGTGCAGCTAAACGCATGAAAGTAAACCTTTCAGGAAGAGAATTGAATGGTATCATCGCTCAAATTCAACGTGAGTCAAATGGTAACGCAGGTGTTACTCAAGGTAATATTGGTGATATAAACAACTTACGTGGTACACCTGCACAAGGATTACTTCAATATGTGCCTAGTACATTCAGAAGTTATGCAGTAAGAGGTCATAAAAATATTAAAAATGGTTACGATCAATTATTAGCATTCTTCAATAACTCAAATTGGCGTAGAGATTTACCTTACGGACGTTCAGGTTGGGGTCCTAGTGGACATCGTAGATTTGCTACAGGAGGCTTAATCAAAAATGCAGGTTGGTATAACATTGCAGAAGGTGGGTATCCAGAATGGATAATCCCAACAGATCCATCACGACGTGGAGATGCCATGAAAATGTTGGCTTTAGCCGCTCAAGATATCCAAAGAGGTCGTTCTAATACAAGTAGTAATAAACGTCCTAACCAATTACCTAATATTAATAGTGGTAGTGATGATAGTTCGATACTTATGCAAATGGTTGCACAACAACAAGAACAAATAGCATTACTTACACAGTTAGTTACTAGCAATCAAGCTATTGCAGATAAGGACTTCAAACCTGCTATTGATCAATTCACTCATGAAAGACAAGTGTTTAACAGTATAGATAAATATGAAAGACAGAAATCAAGAAAGCAAAATTTTAAACCAGGGGAGGTTAGATAATGCTTGATACAATCAAAGTTAATAACAAAACACTTCTATGGTTAGTTGTTGAAAGAGGGTTTAAAATACCCTCTTTTAATTTTGCATTAGAAACCGAAGAGGTTGCAGGTCGTCCAGGAAGTATTGTTAAGAATAGAAACTTAAAAGAAATCAAATTTGAGTTACCATTGATCGTTCATAATGACTACTTATCTCATGGTGGTATTAAAACGCATGATGATGTGTTAAATGAATTAGTTCGATTCTTTAATTATGAGGAATCAGTTCCACTGCAATTTACTTAACAAGATTGGTACTGGAATGCATATTTTGAAGGCCCTATAGAATTAAAAAAAGATAAATATGGATTTTATTCTTTTACAATTTCTGTTGTCTTAGCAGACCCTTACAAATACGCCGTTAAAGGCACCAAAAACACTGCCATTTCAGACCAAGTCAGTGCAGTTAGTACAGGAACCGCAGATAGTCCAGTAATTATTCAAGCAACAGCATTACAAAATGCAAGTTATTATATGATTACTAAGAACGATGAAGATTACTTCATGATTGGCGACGATGACTTGGATAAACCAGTTGAAGATTACTCTCCAATTCTTTGGAATAATGAGATGCGAGCTTTTACAGGTTGGGGAAAACAATCAGGGAGCACCATCAATGATAATTACACAGGCGGTACCAATGGTGGTAGTTTTGAAATGAGTTCATCAAACGATGCATTTAAATTAAAACAAGATAGTATCACATCGACAACAGGTTGGAATGGCGCAGAATATAAACACAGTTTTGGTAAATCTGCACAAGATTTTGTTTCCACTTGTAAAATTCATGTGAATCAAAAGAAAAAAGGTTCTACACATTGTGCTCAATACTTATATGATACAGACAATCGCCTAATTGCTAGTATCGGCTACCGAAATACTAGAGCAAGCCAAGCGATTGGTGGTATTGTAATTACATTATTTGATCAGTTAGGTCAACAGAAAAAGATTTACGAATATACGAACTCACCTATGTTTTATAAATGGGATGACATTGTCATATACATGCGATTAGAACGTGCAGGTACAACCTTTAAAATCAAAACATGGAAATATAAAGAGCTCGAATATCCTAAGCGTGTTATTCCAGTTGATGTAAATGAAAAACAATGGGAAGACAGTGGTAAATTTTATCAACGTCCTATCGCGGCCGTAAGTGTTTATACTGCAAAAAACGGTACGAATTATCATATGCCAACATATATTTTAGGTAGTTACACTCATGAGAAGTTACCTAAACCGCCTAAAGCACGTGACATGATAATTAAAAAAGGTGATGTGATTAACATTAATACACAAGATAAAACTGTGACGATTAATGAAGATCCATCACTTGATTTAAAAACGTTTGGTAGTGATTTTTTTAATATCAATAGTGGTTATAACGAATGTATCATCTATCCAGAAAAAACTTTTGATACTACCGTTTATTGGCAAGATAGATATTTATAAGGAGGTGACAAAATGAAACATACAGGCATTCATATTTTAGATTTCAATGACAAAATCATTGATTATATTAGTCGTGATGACGGCGCATTATTAAATGCAGTGATGAGTACCAACGCCGAAGAAAAATCAGAAACATTCGATTTCACAATGTTAAATGATCGTGCTGAACATTTGCGTGAACGTAATCGTATTATTGTACAAGATAATAATGGTGTTTATCGTGAGTTCATTATTTCTCATGTGGTAGATAACTTTGATGGTACAACTGATGTAGAAAGTAATGCATCATATTTAGAAGATATCGACAAATCACGTCCAATTAAACCTGGGAAATATAGTTCGTATAGCACGTCTCAAGCCTTGAATGAGACGCTGCGTAATACTGGTTGGGAAATGTCAGATGACACTGAACATGGTGGTATGAGAACAACATCATGGACATCTTATTCAACGCCGTATGAAGTTATCAACATGTTATGCACAACGTATAATATGGTAGCAGATTATTATATTGAACTCGGTTCACATACAGTTGAGCATAGATATGTATCACTTAAGCAACCAAAGAACTTATTTAAAGGCAAAGAAATCACTAAAGGTAAAGACTTAACTGGAATGACACGTACCGTTGATATGTCAGAAGTACGGACTGCATTATTTGCTATTGGTCCTGAAAACGACACTGGACAAAGATTAGAAAAAATAGTTACAGATGATGACGCTCAGGCACAGTTTGGATTGCCTGGGCGTTATTTATGGAGTGTATATGAGCCTGAATCAGACGATAGTAATATGACTGATGAGCGTTTAACCACACTCGCTAAAACAGAATTAAATAAACGTAATAAATCGGCAATCAGTTATGAAATTACTTCCACAGACATTCATAAACATTATCCTGAAATGGTCGTTTCGCTACACGACACTGTGCGTATTAAAGATAGAGATTTCAGACCACCGCTTTATATAGAAGCAGAAGTCATTGGTGTAGATTATGATTTACTCACTGATGAAAGTAGTTATAAATTCGGGAATGTGGTTGAATATGAAGAAAGTAGTTTACGAGATATATTCAATAAAAAACTTGCCGATATAAGTAAGAAATTGAATGATAACGTAACGAATATGAATACAATTGTTAATGATTTAGTTGCAGGCCAATTAGAATACTTTGAACGTAAGATATTCAAACAAGATACGCCACCAGAAAATCCGGCTAACGATATGCTTTGGTACGATACGAGCAATCCTAATGTTGCAGTGTTACGTCGTTATTGGAATGGTGAATGGTTAAATGAAACTGTAGATGATGTTGAGAAAATCGGAGGTATCACGAGAGAGAAAGCTCTACTAAGTGAATTACAAAACACATTTGCTAACCTTTCAATTCAACATAGTAAGATATTGAATGATACAAACGAAGTATTAAACAGTGAATACTTGGTTGATACAGATCTTAAAAACAAACTTCAAACTGAAATTAATAATATTGATGAAATCTATCTAAGTATTCAAAGTGATTTAAACGCTATGACTCCAGATACTGCTACTATTGGTGCTTTAATAGATGTTCAAAGTCAATTTAGTTCCTATAGACAAAAGTTACAAAATTTATATAAAGCTATGCGTGACGCTCAACTTTCTGCAGATAAACGATTGCAGTTACTTCAATCCCAATATACTGATGAGAAATTTAATGACGCATTGAATAAAGTGGCTGCTAAATTTGGGTTAACTATTGATGAAAATAACAATATGATCGGCACACCAGATGTTATAGAGAAAGCCGTTCAAGCTTCACGTGAGGACACAGAAGAACAGTTGAAAAGTTATGTAAAAAGCATAGATTATCAAACTGATCAAAACGGTATTGTTCAACGGCTGGATAGTGCCGATAGTGAAAGATTACAATTAAGCAATCAAATTAGCGATAAAGTCAGTATAAGTGAGTATCGTAATTTAAAAGTAGGTGGAAGAAATTATTTAGCAAATGACAATTTAGAATTTGGGTTATTAAATGTTACGACTGGAGCGCCTGCTAATTCTGTTACTACCAGAGTTAGAAATATTAACTTTATAAATGTAGAATCTGAAAACTATATTATTAAAATAAATAGCCCTATAACTGGTAAAACAGTTCAGTGTTGGCTCTTTGCTTATGATGATAACAATAACGTTGTCTATTCATCGGGATATAAAGATTTAAATCCAAGTTTGTCATTTGCATTTAAATCTGAATACAAGAAAATAAAATTCCAATTTAGGTATACAGATAATTCTGTAATGACGTTAGATGATATCAGAAATGCAAAAATTAAATTTGAAAAAGGTACTATTCCAACTGATTATGATATAGCACCGGAAGAAACAGATACCAAACTTACCAATATGAATACTTCTATCAGTCAAAACGGTAAAGATATACAACAACGTGCAACTAAAGAAGAACTCAACTCTAGCAAAAAAACGCTATCTAAAGTCATATCGGACTTCACAAACAATGTTGCTACAGGTATGACATTCACATACGACGAAAATGGCGCAATTCAATTAATGAATATTGGTAGTGACGGTATCAAGTTGAAAGGCGATAAAGTCGATATCACAGTGAATAAAGACTTTAATGTGACAACACAGAAGTTAGACAACAAAGTTGGTAAAGATGAAATTGTAAATAGACTTAACCTTTCAAATGAGGGTTTAAATATAGATGTAAACAAATTAGGTATTCGTGGTGGAGATGATAAGACCTATCTTACTATCCAAAATAAACGTATTTTATCTAAAGGTTATTTCACTAGAACTTGGGCGAACGTAACAGACACATCAAATTTAACGGTTGGTATTAGAGATGGTTATATTATGGCTTCAAATGAAGATACAGGATATAACTTATATATGACAGAAAAAGGTTTGTCCACAATGATGAGTGGTGCAGGAGATGAAACTGCAGGAACGTTAGAGTTTCATTCAACTAAGTATAATGATCGTTCGAGAGGTGTTAGATTACATTCGACTTATGGAGCTGTAGCATTAGAGAGTGATTATAGTAGAATAATTCTTAACTCTAACCTAACTGTTAATATTGAAAGTAATTCCGGTTCTGTTTATGTTAGACCAATGAAAGATAACAGAACAGGTACCAATGAGTTTAGATTTTGGGTTAAAAATAATGATACAGGAGCCGATACCGATGGTGTTTTATCCTATGGTTTGATCACTGGTACGAATAATAGTCCTTATGACTTTGGTTCGGGTATCAGATTTGATAAATCGCCAAAAACGAACTATGTATACGCAACTGATAAAGATGGAAATATTGGCTCAGGAGACTTCTATGCTAGAGCTTTATTAGGTGATTGGTTTGCTAAAAGTTCAAACTTATATGCTTGTGTCGATGACAAGTTAAGAATAACTAATAAATTAAGTTACAATAACGGAAATCCTAATTATAGAGATTTACAATGTAGAGATATTCAATCTAATTCAATAAGACTTAATGATACGGATGGTAAAGACTTTTATATTGGGGTGTCGTCAAACGAGTTACGTGTAACAAACAATTTATTTTGGAATGGTGGAGACACTGGGTATAAACCGGTTAGAGCAAGTGACTTTATTAAAGCCTCAAGTGAGAAGTATAAAAAAGAAATTCAAGAATGGAATTATGACGCATTATCAGTGTTGAGCAACGAACTAAAACTCTATAGTTATAAGTATAAAGATGATGAAAAAGAAGTAATTCATCATGGCCCTGTTATTGGAGATAACTATGATACCCCAGTCGAATTTATACTACAAGATGGCGTTAATACTAACGAAATGTTGTCATGGTCTTTAAGAGCGATACAACAATTAAACGAAAAAGTTGAGAAACTGGAGGAACAAATCAATGAAAGATAACAATAACAATCAATTACAAGCTAATCCACAACTAACAATAGACTTTCTAACACAGGAAGCGGCAAGACTAACGCAAGAAAACGCAATGTTAAAAGCAATCATTCAAGAACAAAATGAAAGTGCTGAGGAAGAGTAATCCTTAGCACTATTTTTATACAAAATTTTAGGAGGTCATTAAAATGGCGAATGAAGTAGTAAATAAAAAAGAAAATTATATTTTAGTACAGGTAAATGAAAAAGGTGTAGAAACTGCGTTAAGTATTGATTATCGTGGACAATTCTTCCCAAGTGTTAACACATCATCTGCTTATAAAGTTGTAGAAAAGGATAAAGCAGATAAGTTAGCTTCAAGATTAAATGCATTGAATGAATTGAATCATGAATTTGGTATAGTTCAAGAATTAATGACAATTAAAGTAGCTAAAGAAATTATAGATATTAATTATACAGAGGAACCACAAGTTTAATGCTTGTGGTTTTATTTTTGAAAACAAAGAGGTGCTAAATTGAAAAAGACTTATTTTGATTATATCCATAAAGTAATCTTATATATGGGCTTTGGGATACTTATGTTCGAAAGAGGTTTCTTTTGGGCAAAAGAACAAGAAGATATATTAGACGATTCACAGTTCTATGTAGCACTTCATAACATCATGCCTATTTGGGTATGGGGTATTCTTGGTATGGTATTTAGTTTAATGTTGATCATCGCTCCTTTTTTCTTACCTAAAAGAGAAATGAATAATACTTTTAATTATTTAATTATGTTGGGCGGTGCAGGTAATGGTTTGTTCTACTTCTTAATGACATCGGCAAGTATATTTCATGCTATTAATTGGCTTACACCATTGCAATTTTCCACACTTGCAGTGCTAAATTTTATAATTTGTGTGCTTGGAGTGATAGGCATTGTCCGAAAACGATGAAAAATATGTGTTGCGACATGAATGGGAGCGTAACACAGGTAAGATATATGAAAGAATCAACGAGAACGATAGAAAACACACAGAGGCAATTAGTAGTTTGAATAACAAAGTGGATAAACAAACGGTAATTCAAGAACAAACCTATGAATCACAAAAGAAACAAGAAAGTCATTTAGAAAAGATTAGTGATAAAATGACAGATTTCGTATCAGAAGTTAACGACTTGAGGTATGAAGTTAAAGGTCACGACGAACAAATAAAAAGTTTCAGTCAAATATTAACTAAAAAACAAACATTCAATGTAGGTATAGCTACTGCAATTGTAACAGGTATATTTGGTTTATTATCTGCAGCAATTGGACTAGCACCTATATTATTTAAGTAAAGTCGGCGTTATGCCGGCTTTTTATTTTACTCAAAAGGAGCATAAACAGATGACTGCAGATAAATTAAAACAATACATTGGATTATTTGGTGGTATGTTAGGGGCTTTATACCTTGCATTAAAAGCAAGTGGTATAGAAGTTCCTTTTTTAATGCCCGATAAATTAGACGCATGGCAAAACTTCGCTACGTCAATAGTACCTTTTGTAATTGCGATATATGGCGTCTATAAAAACACATATGTTATTCACTCGCATTCAAAAGCGCAAGAAGAATACTTAAAAGAAAATAATTTAAAATAGGAGTGTTATCAATGGCTACAGAGAATTGGAAAGGTGTTAAAGTAAGATATCAATTACTAACAAAAGGAACGCGCCGATATGGCGAAACAATGGATGGTGGAAAACCACAATTCATCGTTGCACATGATACTGGTAATATTAATACAACTGCTCAATCGAATGTGACCTATTATGAAAACACTTATAATATACCTTGGAATAACGTAGCTAGTGCTCATATATTCGTTGACGATAAAGAATGTATCATTTGTATACCAACAACAGAGAAAGCTTGGCATGTACTCTATGACGCCCCTACAGATAACATTTGGTACAACAGAGACGCTAATGATGTAGCGATAGGTGTCGAAATATGTTATTTCAGTGATAAAGAACGTAGTAGAAAAACGTTAGATAACGGTGCTAGAATATTAGCATATCTTGCAGAATATTGGCATATTGATTACAAAACTAGAATGCCGGGGCATCAAGATATTCAAGCAGGTAAACAAGATCCAGGCAATGCATTAGAGGCATCGGGGTATGGTAGAAATACATCAAATCTTGATAAGTTAGTAGCTAAATACTACAAACAAAACGTAAAAGTTAAAGCTACACCAGTGAAAGTAGAAAAAGGTGCGACATCATTTACACGTGATGAATTCGTAAAATGGTTAAAATCTACAGTAGATAAACAATATGATTATGATTTATACGCAGCTTTTCAATGTTTCGATTACGCAAACGTAGGTTGGGACAAATTATTTGGTCATGGTCTTAAAGGTAATGGAGCGAAAGATATTCCTTTTAATGCTTATAATAAAGATAAATTTAAAAGTGAGGCTACAGTATTCAAAAACACGCCTAGCTTTTTAGCTAAACCAGGTGATTTAGTCGTTTGGGGCGAACAAATGGGCGATGGTTGGGGTCATGTAGCTTGGGTCGTTGAGGCTACACTTGATTACATCGTTGTACTTGAACAAAACTGGCTCGGTGGTGGTTGGACAAGTGGACCAATCAATAATGGAACCGGTTGGGAAACGGTCACACGTCGTAAACACGAATACGACACGCAAATGTGGTTTATACGTCCTAAATTTAGTAAAAAGAAAACAGAATCTAAATTACTCAAGAAATCGAAAGAGAAAAAGAAAGAAAAACAGATCACATGGAATTGGAAAGGTAGATTTACTACTAATACAACAATCAAAGTAAGACGTAGTCCAAGCGTGAAAGGTTCTGTCGTACCTAGTTCTGATTGGTTGTTATCCAATCAATGGGTAGACTTTGTGAGTATTACTAAAAAAGACGGTTATTGGTGGGCGAAGTTCAAATATCCTACTAATCCATCATCAGGATATTTCTATTGTGCGTTATGTAAAATAACAGACAAACAAGAAAAAATTAAAAATGAGAAGTATTGGGGTTCCATAAACTGGAAATAATATGTTAATATAAATATATAGTTCTGATTAATATAATCACAAAGAACTTTAAAAGTAATTTAACACATTTCCTTTCAATCAAGGGTAGTCCTAGCTACTGCCCTATTTTTTTATGTAAAAATTTAAATAAAACACTTGTAACATAAACAACTGTGCAGTATAATTGTATTTGTAAGTTAGTTAATGACTTACAAACCACCATGAGAGGAGGTGGTTGATTTGGACGACATCATAAAAATGCTGATGCTCATCGTACTTGCTACAGTACAAAGAACACCAGCAATTATAAAACAACTAAGAAAATGGCATCTAGATTATCTTAAAGCCAAGAAAGATAATCAGAAAAAATGATTAATCCAACAGGGGCAAAAGCCCCTACCTCTTTTCATGGTTATTATATTACAGATAGGTGATGAATTCAAATGAATATCATTTTTAAAGTAATGCTTTTAATATTTATTTTATTATTGCCCGAGATAATTAAGTTTGCAAGAATCCAACATATGAAAAAATTAGGGTATAGATATGAAGGTGAAGAACTTGTCAGAATACAAGAAAAAAATAATTGAATTGATTGAAAGTGATATAACAGGATATAAAATATATAAAGCTACTGGTGTATCACAATATGTACTATCACAATTAAGGCAAGGCAAACGTGATGTAGATAATTTAACCTTAAACACTACTGAAAAGCTATACGAATATCAAATTAAAATAGAGGAAAATAATCAGTAATATGCTATAATATAACTAATAACGATAACGTCTTTATGACGGTACTATATTCTATTGCCACATTCTAAATGAATGTGGTTTTTTTATGAATTTAATCGAAAAAAAGACAATTTAGGGTTTCTTCACTGTTAAATAAGTGATACATTTAATTTGTGGTATAATTCCCCAATTATCCACACTCATAAAATCACCATTTTAAACGATTATTATCTTTTCTTTATGCTGGGTAGCCCGAAAGGCTACCTTTTTTATTGTACGTATTCAAAAACAAGCTATAATGAGTGTAGGGATTATTTCAATTTGCATTTAAGGTGGTCAATAGACCGCCTTATTTTTTATACATAAATTTAATGTGTACATAAAAAATATTGTGTGATATATTGGAATAGTGTTTCTTTAGAATATATAACTGTATAAACAACCAACTAATATACTTCATGTTGTTTTTTTGCATTATATTATTAATTGTTGTATTATATAATGTGCATGTATAACCTCATATACTTTGCATTAAAGAGATAATTGTTTTAATTATCTCTTTTTTTTATGTTATTATTTTTTTACATGCAAAGAACTTAGCCTTACGATAATCCCTTTGTAAAACTCAAGCATGTCACTGAGTGTTATTTTCCATGCATTTTAGTAATGCAAAATTTGCGAAATACTCGTAGCCTTTAAGGTGCGAGTATTTTATTTTGCGAATTAATTACCAAAAAACAGTATTTTTATAATGTATTGTCAAAAGTAAAAATATCGTGTATATTAATATTTGAACATTCCAATGTAATTGTAGTGTTCGACTTTAAAGTGTTCTCATAAAATTCTGTTCGTTTAAAGATGCAGTCCAAGGGACTGCTCTTTTTTATATTCAATTATATACATTAATTTTAGATTACTATATTCTATTTCTAGTTAAATTATAAATGTTTTTTTATTCTCAATGTGTTATAATTATTTTCGGAGTTTCAATACTCCATCTCTCACAATAGATCTTCTGTTTAATTTATTTTAACCATACCCTTTTTGGGTGTGGTTTTTTTATTTGGAACTTGGGTCCCTAAAAAGTCCCTAAAAATCTGTTTTATATAGTGTGTTATTAGACGGCAAAATAATAAGAACCCCGTCATTACGGGATTCTTATTTTCAAAAAGTGTTTAATTTTTCGTTATTAGCCCCCTCGAAGGGAATCGAACCCCTATTCTAAGAACCGGAATCTTATGTGTTATCCATTACACTACGAGGGGTAAAGATATAAAGCTTATTTCTGTACTAAATCAATTAAAATAAGTACAATCAAAAATAGTTATTTCTAGTGTACAAAAGTATTTAACTTAACGTCAATGAACAAGTTAAGCTAAAGAGCTTTATTTTTGACCATTTTTGACTTTTAGTTTAAAATTAGGATTAACAGTTATTACAAGGAGGAAATATAAATGAATTTAATTCCTACAGTTATTGAAACAACAAACCGCGGTGAACGTGCGTATGATATTTATTCACGTTTATTAAAAGACCGAATTATTATGTTAGGATCACAAATTGATGATAATGTAGCAAACTCTATCGTGTCACAATTATTATTCTTACAAGCACAAGACTCAGAGAAAGATATTTACTTATATATCAATTCACCAGGTGGTAGTGTAACAGCTGGTTTTGCGATTTATGATACAATCCAACACATCAAACCAGATGTACAAACTATTTGTATTGGTATGGCTGCATCAATGGGTTCATTCCTATTAGCTGCAGGTGCTAAAGGTAAACGTTTTGCTTTACCTAACGCTGAAGTAATGATTCACCAACCATTAGGTGGCGCACAAGGTCAAGCAACTGAAATTGAAATCGCTGCTAACCATATCTTAAAAACACGTGAAAAATTAAACCGTATTTTAGCTGAAAGAACTGGTCAATCTATTGAAAAAATTCAACAAGATACAGATCGTGATAACTTCTTAACTGCAGAAGAAGCTAAAGAATATGGTTTAGTTGATGAAGTAATGGAACCAGAAGGTAAACAATAATTCATTACACAATAACTTTTTAACAAATGATATTCTAAAAGGTGTCAGGACAAATTCAATTGTTCTGACACCTTTTTTAATTAAAAAATACTCAATCAAAGTGCGACTTTGATTGAGTGTCAATTTTATTTATTATAACGTGCTTTGTTGTTGGATTTCTTTGTTTCATTTTTCAATCCACGAATTGAAAAATATAAAACACCTATACCTATAATCATAAAAAGTAAAGAGAGTGATATCATAATAATCGAATGGTCAAACGCAAGTACGCCGTTAATTATACAAATAACGCCTGCTATAATGAGTAAAATATATGTTAATCGATTGTTTTGAGAGTTCTTCATAGATGTACCTCTTATCTTATTTACTAACTAAATCATCAAGTGCACTTTTAAGATTATTATACATGAAATTAAAACCTAGTGCTTGTAGTTTATTTGGTAATACCTTTTGTGTATATAATACTACAGTTGACATTTCACCTAAAACTAATCTCATAGCAAAACCTGGCACCCATGTTTCATGAGGTTTGTGCATAGCTCGACCTAATGTATAGCCAAATAGATTTTGACGTTCAGGAATTGGGGCAGTTAAATTAAATGGTCCATATGCTTTTTCATTACCAATAGTAAATAGAATAGCACGTGTTAAATCATCGATATGAATCCAAGAATACCATTGATATCCAGAACCAAGTTTACCGCCTACATAGAACTGATAGGGTAATTTCATAGTTTGAAGTGCACCACCATCATTAGATAAAATCATACCAAATCGACCTAATACAACTCTAGTTCCAAAGGATTCAAATTGTTGAGCAAATCTTTCCCATTGATAGACGATATCTGATAAAAAGTCGAAAGGTAGCGTTTTAAATAATTCAGTATAACTATGATGATAGTCAGGAGGGTAATAACCCATTGCACTCGCGTTAAATAATACTTCTGGTTTATGTTTTCTTTCTTTAAACAAATCAACTAGCGCTTGAGTAGATTGAATTCTACTTAACATCAAAGTCTGTTTATAATCTTCAGTCCATCGTTTATTAAGTGTAGCGCCTGCTAAGTTAATGACAATATCTACATAGGGAACGTTATTTTCCCAACCTTCTTTAGCCCAATTTACATAAGAAACCTTAGTATCATTAGATTGTTCATCATGTCTAGTTAAAATTGTTATATGGGTATTTGACTTTTTAATTTCGTTTACTAAATGCGAACCAACCATACCCGTTCCACCAGTTATTAAATAATTTTTCATTATTTCACCTCAACTTGAAAATTGTAATTCATAAATTACTTAGTAGTGATTCTAGTTATTCAAAATTTATCCATTTTTTAGCCAACAATATGTCAAAGACTTTTTTATAATCGTATTTAAAAATTTTTGTGTTAAGTTATAATAAATTTGTACCTTCGGAAATTAATTAAACATCTCTTAATTAGTATGAGTATACCCCATAATATACTAGCGAAGGTAAATTTTGACTCCCTTTAGTAGTGGCCCATGCGAGCAGCGTATGGGTCTTTTTTTACCTTCAATCCTATTCTAAATGATAATTACATCTTTTTACAGAAATTAACTTAAAAACGAAAAATATATTATGCAATATAAAAAGACATTTTGAAATTACTAATTAAAAATCCATATAAAGCTAAATAATAGCAACAGGATAATGATATAAAAAAAGCTTTCACGTAGTTTAGGAACATGATTTTGATTATTATCATTTGATATGAGCATCTTTTTTAATGTTATTTTTTGTTTTTCTTCTTTATCAAATTCCAGTGAATCATCAAGTATTTTCTTCATTATTATCACAAACCGTTCTTATTAAATTTATATTAAAATGGTTAAAATTGATGTTTCTTATTCATTATGATGTTATCATAAGTAAGATAAGTTTAAGTATAAATTTATTTGCTAAACTTAATGAACATTTTAACTTATGTTTTTAACGATTGAATCAATTCATCAACTTAAGATAAAGATTTATTTAATATTATAGAATATTCCATGTTTAAAGTGAGGGAGAATATGTCAAAGCAAGATTTTAATGATTATGAAAATCGAGGCAAAAAAGGTATGAGCGGAATCGCTAAAATAATAAGTATTATTATTGTTTTATTGCTATTATTTGGACTAGCATTTGCTATATTTTCATTTGTAGATCATTCTAAAAAAGCAAATGAGCGCCTTAATAACGAGACAAAGCAAGAGCAGAAAGATAAAAAAGAAAAAAAAGACAAAGACGATAAAGATAAAAAAGAAAAATCTTCTGAAGATAAGTCTAAAGAAAATCAAAATACTCAACAACAGACTCAACAAACTCAGCAAACTCAGCAAAATACACGTCAACAAACAACACAACAACCTTCAACTCAACAAAGAACGCAACAGAAAAAAACACAACAAAAATCAAAAGTAGATAATAAAACAAAAGAAAAACAAAGCACACAAGAAAAACAAAGTACAGAAGAGAAGCCAAGTACGCAAGAGAAACAAAGTACTGAAGAAAAGCCAAGTACTCAGGAAAAACCAAGTACCCAAGAAAAGCCAAGTACGCAAGAGAAACAAAGTACTCAAGCTAAACCTAGCACACAACAATCATCACAGAGTAATAATTCAAGCAATAATACGCAACGTAGTAACACACAACAATCTAGTAATTCTCAAAGTTCACAAAGTCAAAGCAGTTCATCTAAAAGTGAATCAGACGATTAAATAAAAAGCCGATTAAGTATGTAGAGCATTTACTATATGTAAACAACTCTATGACTTAATCGGTTTTTTTCTATTAACAAATACTATTAGGAAAATTACCAAACTTATTAAAATAGCCAATAAATTATCATTGTAATAATAAAAGAAATAAACATTAATGTACCACAACCCATTGTGCAACCACAACCTGTGTGTGTACATCCATATGAATATGTTTGATATCTTTTTTTAGAGTCATCTTGTATATTTTGATGAAAATGTTCTTCATCTTTATAACGAGGGTCAGTTGGGTCGATGACCTCAACATTATTTTCTTCATTATTGTTCATTATGGAACAAGCCTTCTTCCTAGTTTAGAAATTGATTTAATTAGATTATAAATTAAAGTGTTAGAAATAGAAATGAATGTCGAATATCGTAGAATATCACCGAATGGTTAGTACACAATATAAAGGGTAATATTATAAATATATTGTTTATTAAAGTAAATTCATTGGATGACATAACAAACTTTCAAAAAAGGATAAATTATTGTAACCAAGTGATTAAATTCACGTAACTGTAGGTACAACGAATGAAATCGCTTTACACAATATTTGGAAAATTTTGAGCGGATTTACTTGCATTTTAATTCGCATAATAGTACTATTGCAATTGTAAAGAGGTTAGATTTTGTCCCACGTGGGACTTTAAACGTCAACCCTCTATGATTCAACAAAATTGACTCATCCTTTAGAAATATATTGAGGAGGAACGAGTAGTGAAAGATTTGATCGAAACTCAACAACAAATTATTCCAGATTTGGTCGAAAAGATGTATCGTCGTTTTTCAATCTTAACTACTATTTCTCAAAATGAGCCAGTTGGACGACGCAGCTTAAGTGAACATATGGATTTGACGGAAAGAGTTCTACGTTCTGAAACAGATTTATTAAAAAAACAAGAACTAATCAATGTTAAATCAACAGGTATGGAAATCACTGAAAAGGGTAAAGAAGTAATTAAACAATTGAATGACTACTTCAACCACTATTCAGATGACCATAAAATGGCAATAGCTATTAAAGAAAAGTACAACATAAAAGAAGTACATGTTGTCCCTGGTGATTCTGACGAGAAACAAACAGTTAAGAGAGAAATGGGTAGACAAGCTGGTCAGTTATTAGAAAGCATATTGTATGAAGATGCAATTGTTTCTGTAACAGGTGGTTCTACAATGGCTTATGTAAGTGAATCCATTCATTTATTACCATTTAATGTATTCTTTGTACCCGCTAGAGGCGGACTTGGTGAGAACATGGTTTATCAAGCAAACACTATCGCATCAAGCATGGCGCAACAAGCAGGTGGTTACTACACAACATTGTATGTACCAGATAACGTAAGCGAATCTACATATAATACATTAATGTTAGAACCTTCAGTTAGTCACACACTCGATAAAATAAAACAAGCAAATGTAACCATACACGGTATCGGTGATGCGCTGAAGATGGCGTATCGACGACAATCACATACAGATGTGATAGAAAAACTTCAACATCACCACGCCGTAGGTGAAGCATTTGGATATTATTTTGATGCTCAAGGCAATGTAGTCCATAAAGTGAAAACGATTGGATTACAATTAGAAGATCTTGAGTCCAAAGACTTTATATTTGCAGTAGCAGGTGGTCAATCTAAAGGAGAAGCAATTAAAGCTTATCTTTCAATTGCACCTGAGAATACAGTGTTAATCACTGACGAAGCTGCGGCGAAAGTAATATTAAATTAGGAATAAAAAGTTCAAAGCTTTTTAAATATCATTTTAAAGGAGGCCATTATAATGGCAGTAAAAGTAGCAATTAATGGTTTTGGAAGAATTGGTCGTTTAGCATTTAGAAGAATTCAAGACGTTGAAGGTTTAGAAGTAGTAGCAGTAAACGACTTAACTGATGACGATATGTTAGCTCATTTATTAAAATATGATACTATGCAAGGACGCTTCACTGGTGAAGTAGAAGTTATCGACGGTGGATTCCGCGTTAACGGTAAAGAAGTTAAATCATTCGACGAACCAGATGCAAGCAAATTACCTTGGAAAGACTTAGATATCGACGTAGTATTAGAATGTACTGGTTTCTATACTGATAAAGATAAAGCACAAGCTCACGTTGACGCAGGTGCTAAAAAAGTATTAATCTCAGCTCCAGCTACAGGCGATTTAAAAACAATCGTTTACAACACTAACCACCAAGAATTAGACGGTTCTGAAACAGTAGTTTCTGGTGCTTCATGTACTACAAACTCATTAGCTCCAGTAGCTAAAGTATTAAATGATGAATTTGGTTTAGTTGAAGGTTTAATGACAACTATCCACGCATACACTGGTGACCAAAATACTCAAGATGCTCCACACAGAAAAGGCGACAAACGTCGTGCTCGTGCTGCAGCAGAAAACATCATCCCTAACTCAACTGGTGCTGCAAAAGCAATCGGTAAAGTTATTCCTGAAATCGACGGAAAATTAGACGGTGGTGCACAACGTGTTCCAGTTGCAACTGGTTCATTAACTGAATTAACAGTAGTATTAGAAAAAGACGTATCAGTAGAAGACGTTAACAAAGCTATGAAACAAGCTTCTGACGAATCATTCGGTTACACTGAAGATGAAATCGTTTCTTCTGACGTTGTAGGTATGACTTACGGTTCATTATTCGATGCAACTCAAACTCGTGTAATGTCAGTTGGCGATCGTCAATTAGTTAAAGTAGCTGCTTGGTATGACAATGAAATGTCTTACACTTCTCAATTAGTACGTACTTTAAACAAATTAGCTGAGTTATCTAAATAATTAAAGCATAGTTAATTTAACTAGTGCTCTTAACTGTTAAAATTTATAATAAAGCTTATGAGTAAGCGGGGAGCACAAACGCTTCTCCGCTTATTTTTTAATATATGTTTTCCTAATTAAAGGAGGAAATGAAAATGGCTAAAAAAATAGTTTCTGATTTAGAACTTAAAGACAAAACGGTATTAGTTCGTGCTGACTTTAACGTACCTTTAAAAGATGGTGAAATTACAAACGACAACCGTATTGTTCAAGCATTACCAACAATCAAATACATCATCGAACAAGGTGGTAAAGTAGTATTATTCTCACACTTAGGTAAAGTGAAAGAAGAAAGCGACAAAGAATCATTAACTTTAAAACCTGTTGCTGATGATTTATCTAAAAAATTAAACAAAGACGTAGTATTCGTACCTGAAACTCGCGGAGAAAAATTAGAATCTTCAATTAAAGATTTAAAAGCTGGCGATGTTTTATTAGTACAAAACACTCGTTTTGAAGATTTAGATGGTAAAAAAGAATCTAAAAATGACCCAGAATTAGGTAAATATTGGGCTTCATTAGGTGACGTATTTGTCAATGATGCTTTCGGTACTGCTCACCGTGAACATGCTTCTAACGTAGGTATTTCTACTCATTTAGAAACTGCAGCAGGTTTCTTAATGGAAAAAGAAATTAAATTCATCGGTGGCGTAGTTAATGATCCACATAAACCAGTAGTAGCAATCCTTGGTGGTGCTAAAGTATCTGATAAAATTGGTGTAATCAAAAACTTATTAAACATTGCTGATAAAATTCTTATCGGTGGTGGAATGGCTTATACTTTCCTTAAAGCACAAGGTAAAGAAATTGGTTTATCTCTATTAGAAGAAGATAAAATTGACTTTGCTAAAGAATTATTAGAAAGCAATGGAGACCAAATCGTATTACCTATTGATGCTAAAGTAGCTAAAGAATTTTCAAATGATGCAGAAATTACTGAAGTATCAATTGATGAAATTCCAAAAGATCAAGAATCAATGGATATTGGTCCTAAAACAGTTGAATTATTCAACAAAGAATTACAAGGTGCGCATACAGTAGTATGGAATGGACCTATGGGTGTATTCGAATTTAGTAATTTTGCTAAAGGTACTATTGGTGTATGTAAATCAATCGCTAACTTACAAGATGCTGTAACAATTATCGGTGGTGGTGATTCTGCAGCTGCAGCAATCTCACTTGGATTCGAAGATGACTTCTCTCACATCTCTACAGGTGGCGGTGCATCATTAGAATACCTAGAAGGTAAAGAATTACCAGGTATTAAAGCAATCAATGATAAATAATATAAATGTAACTCTGTGTTTTTCTCGAATATATTTGGGAAAATAAAACACGAAAGACATTTTAAGAATTTTAATAAACATTAAATTATTAAGGAGTGTAATGAATGAGAACACCAATTATCGCAGGTAACTGGAAAATGAACAAAACAGTTCAAGAAGCTAAAGATTTCGTTAACGAATTATCAACATTACCTGATCCAAAAGAAGTTGAATCAGTAATTTGTGCACCAACAATCCAATTAGACGCATTAATTACAGCAGTGAAAGATGGTAAAGCTAAAGGCTTACAAATCGGTGCTCAAAATGCATATTTTGAAGATAATGGTGCTTTCACAGGTGAAACATCTCCTGTAGCATTAGCTGATTTAGGCGTAAAATATGTTGTTATCGGACACTCTGAACGTCGTGATTTATTCCACGAAACTGACGAAGAAGTTAACAAAAAAGCACATGCTATCTTCAATCATGGTATGACACCAATCATTTGTGTTGGTGAATCAGATGAAGAACGTGAAAGTGGAAAAGCAAATGAAGTTGTAGGTAACCAAGTTAAGAAAGCTGTTGAAGGTTTATCAGACGAACAACTTAAACAAGTTGTTATCGCATATGAACCAATTTGGGCTATCGGTACAGGAAAATCATCTACATCTGAAGATGCTAATGAAATGTGTGCACACGTACGTAAAACACTTGCAGACGTTTCAAGTCAAGATGTAGCTGATGCAACTCGTATTCAATATGGTGGTAGTGTTAAACCTAACAACATTAAAGAATACATGGCTCAATCAGACATCGATGGCGCATTAGTAGGCGGCGCTTCATTAAAAGTAGAAGATTTTGAACAATTGTTAGAAGGTGCAAAATAATTATGGCAAAACAACCAACTGCCCTAATCATTTTAGATGGTTTTGCAAATCGTGAAAGTGAACACGGTAACGCTGTGAAATTAGCTAATAAACCTAATTTCGATCGTTATTATAGTAAATATCCAACTACACAAATCGAAGCTAGTGGTTTAGATGTAGGTCTTCCTGAAGGCCAAATGGGTAACTCAGAAGTAGGTCATATGAACATCGGTGCTGGACGTGTTGTTTATCAAAGTTTAACTCGTATTAACAAATCAATCGAAGATGGAGATTTCTTTGAAAATGATGTGTTAAACAATGCAGTTAAACATGTTAAAGATAATAACTCAGCATTACATGTTTTTGGTTTACTTTCTGATGGTGGTGTTCACAGTCATTATCAACACTTGTTCGCTATTTTAGAATTAGCTAAAAAACAAGGTCTTGAAAAAGTATATGTACATGCATTTTTAGATGGACGTGACGTTGATCAAAAATCTGCAATTAAATATATCGAAGACACTGAAGCTAAATTTAAAGAACTAGGTGTTGGTCAATTCGCTTCTGTTTCAGGTCGTTATTATGCAATGGACCGTGACAAACGTTGGGATCGTGAGCAAAAAGCTTATAATGCCATTCGTAATTTTGAAGGTCCAACGTTCTCTACAGCTAAAGAAGGTGTAGAAGCTAACTATGCTAAAGACTTAACTGACGAATTTGTTGAGCCATTTATTGTTGAAGGACAAAATGAAGGTGTTAATGACGGAGATGCAGTTATTTTCTATAACTTCCGTCCTGATAGAGCAGCTCAACTATCTGAAATATTCACTAATAAAGCATTCGAAGGTTTCGAAGTAGAACGTGTAAATGATTTATTCTATGCTACATTCACAAAATACAATGATGATGTTGATGCAGAAGTTGTATTTGAAAAAGTAGACCTTAAAAACACTATCGGTGAAGTAGCTCAAGACAATAATCTTAAACAATTACGTATAGCTGAAACTGAAAAATTCCCACATGTTACTTATTTCATGAGTGGGGGTCGTAATGCTGAATTCGAAGGTGAACGTAGACGACTAATTGATTCACCTAAAGTTGCAACTTATGACTTGAAACCAGAAATGAGTGCATATGAAGTCAAAGATGCTTTATTAGAAGAATTAGACAAAGGTGATTTAGATTTAATCTTATTAAACTTTGCTAATCCTGATATGGTTGGTCACAGTGGTATGTTAGAACCAACAATCAAAGCGATTGAAGCAGTTGACGAATGTTTAGGTGAAGTTGTAGATAAAATTATCGATATGGGTGGTCATGCGATTATCACTGCAGACCATGGCAACTCTGACCAAGTCCTAACAGATGATGATCAACCTATGACAACTCATACAACTAACCCAGTTCCAGTTATTGTTACTAAAGAAGGCGTAACATTAAGAGAAACAGGACGTTTAGGAGATTTAGCTCCAACATTATTAGATTTATTAAATGTTCAACAACCAGAAGATATGACTGGAGAATCTTTAATTAATCATTAATGTTAGGAAAGTTGTTACAAATAAGGGGAAAACACTCCTTATTTGTTAACTTTTCATTAACGACATGTATTATTATTTTATTAATCAAATAAATAAAGCTATAATAGCTTTAAATCATATATTTAAAGGAGAAATTAAACATGCCAATTATTACAGATGTTTACGCTCGCGAAGTCTTAGACTCACGTGGTAACCCAACAGTTGAGGTAGAAGTATTAACTGAAAGTGGCGCTTTCGGCCGTGCATTAGTACCATCAGGTGCTTCTACAGGTGAACACGAAGCAGTAGAATTACGTGACGGTGATAAATCACGTTACTTAGGTAAAGGTGTTACTAAAGCTGTTGAAAACGTAAATGAAATTATCGCACCAGAAATCGTTGAAGGTGAATTTTCAGTATTAGATCAAGTATCTATCGACAAAATGATGATTCAATTAGACGGTACTTCAAATAAAGGTAAATTAGGTGCTAACGCTATTTTAGGTGTATCAATCGCTGTAGCTAGAGCAGCTGCTGACTTATTAGGTCAACCTTTATACAAATATTTAGGCGGATTTAATGGTAAACAATTACCAGTACCTATGATGAACATCGTTAATGGTGGTTCACACTCAGATGCACCAATCGCATTCCAAGAATTCATGATTTTACCAGTAGGTGCTGAATCATTTAAAGAATCATTACGTTGGGGCGCTGAAATCTTCCACAACTTAAAATCAATTTTAAGTAAACGTGGATTAGAAACTGCAGTAGGTGACGAAGGTGGTTTCGCTCCTAAATTTGAAGGTACAGAAGATGCTGTAGAAACTATCATTCAAGCTATTGAAGCTGCTGGATATAAACCAGGCGAAGAAGTATTCTTAGGATTTGACTGTGCTTCATCAGAATTCTACGAAGATGGCGTATATGACTACACTAAATTCGAAGGTGAACATGGTGCTAAACGTAGTGCAGCTGAACAAGTTGACTACTTAGAACAATTAATTAACAAATATCCAATCATCACAATTGAAGATGGTATGGACGAAAACGACTGGGACGGTTGGAAACAACTTACAGATCGTATCGGCGATAAAGTACAATTAGTAGGTGACGATTTATTCGTAACTAACACTGAAATTCTAAATAAAGGTATCGAACAAGGTATCGGTAACTCAATCTTAATTAAAGTTAACCAAATCGGTACATTAACTGAAACATTTGATGCTATCGAAATGGCTCAAAAAGCTGGTTACACTGCAGTAGTTTCTCACCGTTCAGGTGAAACAGAAGATACTACAATCTCTGATATTGCTGTAGCAACTAATGCTGGTCAAATCAAAACTGGTTCATTATCAAGAACTGACCGTATTGCTAAATACAATCAATTATTACGTATTGAAGATGAATTATATGAAACAGCTAAATTTGATGGAATCAAATCATTCTACAATTTAGACAAATAAGTTTGACTTAAATGTTGAGTTCACGCAATAAAGTTCACGCTAAATATCTAGGAATCGCATCCTAGATGATAACCCGTTACAGAGTTGAGGCTGTAACGGGTTTTTTATATTTAAAAATACATTTAATATTAGAATGTCATTTAAATTAGCATGATTTAACTTATACATTGAAACTGGTATAATAATAGAAGTATTCAATTTCAAAAGGAGAACTAAAATGGCTGAAACTACGAGACGAGAAGTTGTTACAGGTAATGTAATTGCTATCAGTTCACTTATATTTTTTATCCTGTTAATCATTCATAACTTTTTCGTGTTAGATACAACGACTGTGAAATCACTATTATCATTAGCAGGTCAGAAGACATCAACACACTCTGTGAATCAAGTATTAAATAGTTTTAGATTTGATGGTATTATGTATTTATTAGCATACTTAGCAGGCGTTATTGCTTATTGGAATCGCCATCCTTACTTATGGTGGTTTATGTTTGCTGTTTATATTTCTAATGCATTTTTTACTCTTGTTAACCTATATATGGTCGTACAAGGTATATTAGAAGCTAAAAATGTCATTGCTGCATTTCCAATTTTAATTGTAGTAATTGGATCACTTATTTTAGCTGCTTATATGTTAATCGTTTCAATTAAACGCAAAAGTACATTCAATCGATAGAAGATTGATAATTAATACGAAGATGTGTTATAATTCGTTTCGTATATAATGAATGGAGGACAATTTTTATGCATACATTTTTCATCGTGTTATTAATAATAGATTGTATTGCATTAGTGACTGTTGTATTACTCCAAGAAGGAAAAAGTAATGGACTTTCAGGTGCTATCAGTGGCGGCGCAGAACAGTTATTTGGTAAACAAAAACAACGTGGCGTCGATTTATTCTTGCATAGATTAACAATAATTTTATCTGTAATATTCTTTTTACTTATGATTGGCATAAGTTATCTTGGTATATAAGGTCCGACGATGTTCATGTCGGGCTTTTTTATTTATAATTAAACTTGCAAAATAAATGATATAAAAAGCAATGAAGTTCAAATAATACACTTAGAGTTCAAAATAATACTTAATGTAATTTAAAACTCATATTTAAATAAATCTTATAAATTTTTGGAAGAGGGATGAACATAATGCAAATCAAACTACCTAAGCCTTTCTTTTTTGAAGAAGGTAAACGTGCAGTATTGTTATTACATGGTTTTACTGGTAATTCTTCAGATGTAAGACAATTAGGTCGTTTCTTACAGAAAAAAGGCTATACGTCTTATGCGCCACAATATGAAGGACATGCTGCGCCACCAGAAGAAATTTTGAAATCGAGTCCTTATGTATGGTTTAAAGATGTTTTAGATGGATATGAATATTTAGTAGACCAAGGATATGACGAAATAGCAGTTGCTGGTTTATCATTAGGTGGTGTTTTTGCATTAAAATTAAGCTTAAACAGAGATGTTAAGGGTATTATAACAATGTGTGCGCCAATGGATGATAAATCATCAAGCACGATTTATGAAGGATTTTTAGAATACGCTAGAAATTTCAAGAAATATGAGGGTAAAGACCAAGCAACGATTGATTATGAAATGGAACATTTTCATCCTACAGAAACACTTGAAGAATTAAGTGCTACGATGAAAGGTGTCAAAAATCAAGTTGATGAAGTGATGGACCCAATATTTGTTGTCCAAGCAGAACAAGATAAAATGATTGATCCTCAGTCAGCAAATTATATATATGAAACTGTAGAATCTGATGATAAAGATATCAAATGGTATGCGAATTCAGGACATGTGATTACGATTGATAAAGAAAAAGAACAAGTCTTTGAAGATATATACGATTTTTTAGAATCATTAGATTGGTCAGAATAAAAAATAAACAAGATAGATAGAAAGGAGGGGCATAATGAATTTAAAACAATCCATCGAAGAAATGATTAAACAACCTGATTATGAACCCATGTCAGTATCAGATTTTCAAGATGCATTAGGTTTAAATAGTGCCGACTCATTCAGAGATTTAATAAAGGTGCTTGTTGAACTAGAGCAAACTGGTTTAATAGAACGTACTAAGACAGATAGATATCAAAGAAAGCAATCTAATAAAACAAATTCAAAATTGGTAAGAGGAACATTAAGCCAGAATAAAAAAGGATTTGCTTTTCTTAGACCGGAAGAAGAAGGTGTAGATGACATCTTTATTCCACCAACAAAAATTAATAGAGCATTAGATGGCGATACAGTTATCGTAGAAGTTCATAAAGGTAGAGGCGACTTTAAAGGTAAAACAGAAGGTGAAGTAAAATCTATTGAAAAACATTCTGTCACTCAAGTCGTAGGAACTTATAGTGAAGCGAAACATTTTGGTTTTGTGATTCCAGATGATAAACGTATCATGCAAGATATTTTTATTCCTAATGGTCAAAGTTTAGGTGCAGTTGATGGGCATAAAGTATTAGTCCAAATTACAAAATATGCAGATGGTTCAGATAATCCAGAAGGACATATTTCAGCTATCTTAGGTCATAAAAATGATCCAGGTGTAGATATTTTATCAATCATTTATCAACATGGTATAGAAATAGAATTTCCTGACAATGTACTTAAAGAAGCTGAAAATGTTCCAGAAGAAATTAAACCTTCAGAAATAGAAGGTCGTCATGATTTAAGAGATGAATTAACTATTACAATTGATGGCGCAGATGCTAAAGATTTAGACGATGCTATCAGTGTTAAAAAGTTAAAAAACGGTAATACTGAGCTTACTGTAAGTATTGCAGATGTCAGCTATTATGTGACGGAAGATTCTGCATTAGATAAAGAAGCATATGACAGAGCAACAAGTGTGTACTTAGTAGACAGAGTTATTCCAATGATACCGCATAGATTAAGTAACGGTATTTGTTCTTTAAATCCAGAGGTTGACCGTTTAACGTTAAGTTGTCGTATGGAAATCAACGCTCGTGGTGAAGTAGTCAATCATGAAATTTTCGACAGTGTTATCCATTCTAATTACAGAATGACTTATGATGCGGTCAATCAAATCATCACTGATCAAAATCCAGATGTACGTCGTCAGTACAGTGAAATTACTGAAATGTTAGATTTAGCTCAAGATTTATCTAACCGTTTAGTAAATATGCGTAGACGTCGTGGAGAAATAGACTTTGATATTAGCGAAGCCAAAGTTTTAGTTAATAATGAAGGTATTCCAACTGACGTTCAAATTCGTGAACGTGGTGAAGGTGAACGACTAATAGAATCATTCATGTTAGCAGCTAATGAAACAGTTGCTGAGCACTTTAACAAGTTGGAAGTACCATTTATATATCGTGTCCATGAACAACCTAAATCAGACCGATTAAGACAGTTCTTTGACTTTATTACGAACTTTGGCATTATGATTAAAGGTACTGGAGAAGACATCCATCCAACAACGCTTCAAAGTATTCAAGAAGAAGTTGAAGGTCGTCCAGAACAAATGGTTATCTCTACAATGATGCTTCGTTCTATGCAACAAGCACATTATGATGATGTGAACTTAGGTCACTTTGGTTTATCAGCAGAGTACTATACTCATTTCACATCACCAATTCGTCGTTATCCGGATTTAACTGTTCACCGTTTAATTCGTAAGTATCTAATTGAACATTCAATGGATAAGAAAGAACAACGCAAATGGGAAGATAAACTTCCAGAACTTGCAGAGCATACGTCTCAACGTGAACGTCGTGCTATCGAAGCAGAACGTGATACAGATGATCTGAAAAAATCTGAATACATGGTACAACATATTGGTGAAGAATTTGAGGGTATCATTAGTTCAGTAGCTAACTTCGGCATGTTTGTAGAATTACCAAACACGATTGAAGGTATGGTTCATATGTCTAATATGACAGATGATTATTATCGTTTTGATGAACGACAAATGGCTTTAATTGGTGAACGTCAAGCTAAAGTATTCCGTATTGGTGATGCTGTTAAAGTAAAAGTCACTCATGTTGATGTAGATGAACGCATGATTGATTTCCAAATCGTTGGTATGCCATTACCTAAAAATGATAGAAGTCAAAGACCAGCACGTGGTAAAACAATCCAAGCGAAGACACGTGGTAAATCATTAGATAAATCAAAATCTGATGATAAAGGTAACGGTAAGAATAAACGTAAACAACGTAAAGGTAAAAATGCGCGTCAACAAGATAAAAAAGGAAATACAAAGCATAAACCATTTTACAAAGACAAAAGTGTAAAGAAAAAATCACGTAAAAAGAAAAAATAAGCAGCAAAGAGGTGAGACAGAATGGCTAAGAAAAAATCACCGGGCACACTAGCTGAAAATCGCAAAGCAAGACATGATTATAATATTGAAGATACGATTGAAGCGGGTATAGTGTTACAAGGTACAGAAATTAAATCTATACGTAGAGGTAGTGCTAATTTAAAAGATAGTTATGCTCAAGTTAAACGTGGCGAAATCTATTTAAATAATATGCATATTGCACCTTATGAAGAAGGTAACCGTTTCAATCATGATCCATTACGTTCTCGTAAGTTGCTATTGCATAAGCGTGAAATTTTAAAATTAGGTGACCGTACACGTGAAATTGGTTATTCTATCATTCCGTTAAAATTATATTTGAAGCATGGTCAATGTAAAGTATTACTAGGCATTGCTCGCGGTAAGAAAAAATATGACAAACGACAAGCTTTAAAAGAAAAAGCAGTTAAACGTGATATGGATCGTGCTGTAAAAGCCCGTTATTAAGCAATACTATTGCTTACACGGGCTACATTTGATATATTAATAAGTGCTTTGTTAGAAAAGCGCATTGATTTTAGTTCATAAATTTGGTTCGCGACTTGAATGACTTGATGTTGTTTGAGGTCGAGATGTTATGGACTGAAGGATGAGTTTAAATTCTACAAAGTACACTTTTTATTACGGGGACGTTTATGGATTCGACAGGGGTCCCCAGAGCTTATTAAGCGTGTCGGAGGGTTGTCTCCGTCACTAACACACTCAGTTTATAATAACTGGCAAATCAAACAATAATTTCGCAGTAGCTGCGTAATAGCACTCTGCATCGCCTAACAGTATTTCCTATGTGCTGTTAACGCGATTCAACCTTAATAGGATATGCTAAACACTGCCGTTTGAAGTCTGTTTAGATGAAACTTAATCAAACTAGCATAATGTTGGTTGTTTATCACCTCTCATTATGCGAAACTCAATGATAAACTACACACGTAGAAAAATTTGTATCAGGACCTCTGGACGCGGGTTCAAATCCCGCCGTCTCCATTATCAAGCCTGCAACCCATGTGGTTGTGGGCTTTTTTGTTTTTTGAGAAGAAAAAAAGTGTACAAGATAGTGAAGTAATAAGTTCCAGAATAAATAGTAACTTATTACTTCACTAAATCATTTGATTAATCAAACAACTAATTTTATTATTTCTGTTTTTATAAAAGCGACAATACTGAGATAGAGATGAAAATATCGTATGCTGAATGAGTTGGGATCCGAAGACTCCAGGATATGCAATATGCTAATGCCATTGAATGGTGTAATTTCCAAGCAATAACTTATTAACAACAAATATATAAGTTGGACACAAATGTATGTATTACATTAGTGATAAATATAAATAAAGACACTCGATGTTACTCAAAGGGTTATAGAGGCAGTACATAGCTCGAATAGTGCTCACGTAACAGGTATTAAGTTACTACGCAAAGAAAAAGCGGACCAATAGATTCAAAGTAAGAAAGTTGAGAATATGGACGATACCATTTTATCTGCCAAAGAAACATTGTTTCTATTAACACAATCAGCAGTAGGCGATGAAACGGAAACAAAAGAAGTTGTAGTTAAAAAAAGTTAATCCAGATACAGGAGGATGAACCTCGTATACAACGAACATGTGGAAACAGTTGAAGTACCTATTAAAACAAGTGATCGTTTGAAAGCTCGTGATTTGCTCGGCATGTTACGGATAAGGTAGATGTGAATATGCCATTACCAGTGTTTATTAATAGTATAGGTCAAGAAGATGAAAAGAACGAGAGAGATTAAGAAAAGTTAAATAAACAATATCCGAATGCAGATTTTTATATTGATGATATTAGGTAGGTTTGAGGAGTAGGATAAATAAACAGTACTAGGTACTAAAATATAATATAATGATATTGTGTAGTTGCTTTTTTCATATATAATCTTTTTATTTTGTAGATTTAAATATATAATGTATAAAACTACACATGAAAGAGGTTAAGGGGAAAGTGGATAAAGATATTAAAATTAAAATTATTAAAATTACTACTCCTATTGAATTTAACGAAAGTGAAAGAAATATTACACATGTAGGAGATTTCTTTGATTTTAATAGATTTAATTACTGCATTAAAGAAAAAATGAAACTAGTTGAAAAAGAAAGACTTAAAGCATATAAAAAAACAGAAAGTTTTTATATTGAAAATTATAATGAAGATTTTAGCCAAGATTTTGCAGTTGGAAATTTCATTTCTTTAAAACATGGCTTTATATCAGATAATTTAAACATTATTG